>JBQCIS010000155.1:0-25182 GCA_051953515.1 Mucilaginibacter sp. | reverse complement strand
CACTGTTCTGTTCATTGCTCATCTCAAGGTTGATATTTGAATGGATGCTTTCAAAAGGCTGGGATATCAAATTCTCAAACCCATGGAGCTCGCATACCTTTAAGAATGCCAACTACGCATTTGTAAAGAACCGTTTCAAATTCTACATCTTCTCAGGTGCATTTATCACATTAGGTATCTTTTCAATGGTGACCCGTGGCTTTAACTACGGTGTGGACTTTGAAGGTGGCCGTACTTATGTTGTAAGATTTGACGACAAATCTGTAAACACCCAGGATGTGCATGACGCGGTTGACCCATCAGTATTGGGCCGTGGTACCGAGGTTAAAACCTTTGGTAGTGATATCAGCATCACTACTAACTACCTGATCAACGAAAACACGCCATCTGCTGAAGACAGTGTGCAGAATGCATTGATCACAGCATTGAACAGTAAGGCTAAAACACACGTCACTAAAGCCAGCATCCAGAGCCACGAAAAAGTGAGCGCTACCATTGCAAGCGAGTTAAAGAAATCGGCTGTTTGGACGGTGATCTTTGCCATCGTGATCATATCTGCATACATCCTGATCCGTTTCCGTAAATGGCAGTTCAGTTTGGGTGCGATGATCGCTACCGCGCACGACGCATTGATGGTGCTTTCATTCTTCTCTATTTTTAAAGATTTGTTACCGTTCTCGCTTGATATCGACCAGGCATTTATCGCTGCGATATTGACGGTTATCGGTTACTCGATCAACGATACGGTGGTGGTATTTGACAGGATCCGTGAGTTCCTGAACTTACACCACTCTAAGGCAGATGATCCGAAAGAAGTAATCAATCACGCTATCAACAAAACATTGAGCCGTACTATCATCACCGCATTAACCGTGTTATTCGTGCTGATCGTATTGTTCGTGTTCGGTGGTGACGTTATCCGTGGTTTCTCGTTCGCGTTACTGATCGGTGTATGTTTTGGTACATACTCGTCCATCTGTATCGCTACCCCGGTTATCATCGACTTTGGGAAGAAAGATCTGAAATAACTAAACACAATATATTTCAGAAGGCTCCAAACAAAGTTTGGGGCCTTTTTTGTTATAAAAATAAACGGAGCAACTAAAATCAGTTTTATGCACACACATCACGATCAAACGAAATTTCCATTAGTTGTTATTGTTGGCGGCGGTTTTGGCGGCCTCAACCTTGCAAGGCAACTTGAAGACCAGCCGGTGGATGTCCTGATGCTGGACAAACACAATTATCACACCTTTCAGCCCCTGTTATACCAGGTAGCATTAGGCAGTTTGGAGGCTGAATCGATAGCCTTTTCTATGCGCAAGAACTTCGGCGGACAAAAGAACTTTCGTTTTCGCATTGCTGATGTATCAAAGATCAATACGGATAAGAACACGGTTGAAACTTCTATTGGTGAGATAGCTTATGATTATCTGGTAATTGCGACAGGCTCTACCACCAATTTCTTTGGCAATAAGGATGTGGAACACCACGCCATGCCGATGAAGTCGATACCGGAGGCCCTGAACCTTCGCTACCTCATCTTTCAAAACCTGGAAGAAGCCGTTTTACATAAAACCAGAGAAGAGCGCGAGCCATATCTCACCTTTGTACTGGTGGGCGCAGGTCCTACCGGGGTGGAGCTGGCGGGTGCATTAGCGGAGTTCCGTAATTATGTATTGGAGAAAGATTACCCCGAGCTAAAAAAAGACGATGTAAAAATATACCTCTGCGATTTTCTGCCGAGAACATTAGGGCCGATGTCAGAACAGGCCTCAAACGCTTCAGAGGAATATCTGAAAAAACTGGGCGTGGAGTTATTACTCGGTACCAAGGTAAATAATTACGACGGCGAGGTGATATCGTTTGAAGGTGGAAGAACCATTAAAACCAAAAATGTAATATGGTCTGCCGGGGTAATGGGCGTAATACCGCATGGCATATCAAAGAATATTATTGAGCGCGGTAATCGGATCCGAACCGACGATATTTGCCGTGTTATTGGCACCGAAAACGTATTTGCCATAGGCGACGTTGCCGCCATGATCACCGACGAAACACCAAAAGGCCATCCGGGTGTGGCACAGGTAGCCATACAAATGGGTAAGAACGTAGGTAAGAATATCGTCCATCTGGTTAAAGGCGAGCCCACCGAACCCTTTAAATATAACGACAAAGGTTCACTGGCAACAATAGGCCGTAATAAGGCGGTAGCAGATTTGGGAAAAGTTAAATTCCAGGGATTTTTTGCCTGGTTGATATGGATATTTGTCCACCTGTTTTCGTTGGTCGGCGCGCGTAACCGTATTATAGTATTCATTAACTGGATGGCAAACTATATTAATTACAACGGCGGTAGCAGGCTCATTATCAGGCGTTTTGTACGCGGATCGGTATCTCATACCAGCGAAGCAGTTACAAAAGGCGAATAATGTATTAGCTTTGCTTATTACACCATGAAAAAGCATCTCTTATTTAACATCGTATTAGTTTTGTGCGCATGTACGGCGTACTGCCGCCCCGTCATCGCCAACGATTCCATCAAATTAAAAATTGAAGGTAAAACCGCGTATTACATACAAGCTGTAAAGGTTGACAGCGGCATAACTGAGCATAAAATATATATGCGCACGCTGGAATTCATGGCTGGCAAAAATTTCCAGCAAAATTACGGCTATGACGAAGAAGGCAAACTGATCTGTACAACCGTGCAGGATCTGAACACTAACGTAGTTTCGGCAACGAGTGATAATGACATTATAGATCCTTACACTGTTCAGTTTACCATAACGGTCGACATGAAAAACAGGCGTTACCGCTACACAATAAACAATATTGTATTTTTCATCCCTACCGAAACCGGCAACATGCGGCTAACCATGTACGAAATGTATCAAAAAGCTACCAATACGGATTCGCGGCGGATTGCCCGCGAAGCTGAGAAATACATCAGTTCATTCGAGCGGTATATTGGCGATCTTACCGACGAACTACATCAGGCCGTAGAACAGAAAAGGGCGATAGATAGTAATAAATTTTAGTCGTAACTGATGTCGCAAAGCATAAAGATCACCGAATGTCCGCGTGATGCCATGCAGGGTGTTACAACACACTTTATTCCGACTGAACTAAAGGCAGCTTATATTAATCTGTTGATGCAGGTTGGCTTTGATACCATCGATTTCGGTAGCTTTGTATCGCCAAAAGCCATTCCGCAAATGCAGGACACAGCCGAAGTGCTGAAAAAACTTGATATGAGCCGCACCCGCTCCAGGTTATTGGCCATTATAGCCAACTACCGGGGGGCAGAAGACGCGGCAAAACATGAGGAGATCACTTATTTAGGATATCCGTTTTCTATTTCAGAAACCTTTCAGCAACGCAATACAAATACGTCCATTGATGCGGCATTTGATACGGTAAAGCGGATAAATGAATTGTGTAACAGAACCGGAAAACAATTGCTGGTATATCTTTCTATGGGCTTCGGAAATCCTTACGGTGATGAATGGAGCGTGGAGATCATTGCCAACTGGACGGCAAAATTAATAGCAGAAAGCATCCACACCATTGCACTGGCAGACACCATTGGTGTGGCCACTGCCGCACAGATCAGCAGCATTTATCCTGCGCTTTGCAGCCAGTTCCCCAAAACCGAATTTGGATTGCACCTGCATTCCACCCCCGATACCTGGCGCGAAAAGGTAGAAGCCGCCTATAAAAGTGGCTGCCGCCGGTTTGACACCGCACTAAAAGGTTATGGCGGCTGCCCAATGGCAAAAGACGACCTTACAGGCAACATCGCTACTGAAAACGTAATTGCTTACCTGCAAAGCCAAAACGAGAACCTGGGGCTTGATTTGGACAAACTAAAAGAAGCTATGGAATATTCGGGCAGGATATTTGGTTAAAATACTTTATTGTGACGGTAATGGCAAGGAACGAAGCCATGACGTACTTTTCTAATGCTACACACTAAAACCATACTTCTCGGTCACTTTCTTGTATAATCGATAGATCAGCCAGCCGCACAGGCAGCCGTATATCGTTCCGCAAAAAACATCCAGCGGGAAGTGTAAGCCAACATATATCTGGGCAAAACTGATAGAAGCCGCCCATAGCATTGCCCAAAGCCATATCCATCGCCAGCGCTTGTAAAACACCATAGCTATAAAAAAAGCCATGGCAAAATGGTCTGTAGCATGGGTTGAAGGGAAGCTAAAGCCCCCGCATCCAACCCGTACAATATCATGCGGACCTGTTACCGGATCCTGGCAGGGCCGTAAACGGTGAACAGCCGGCTTAACAATATTTCCGCTGGTAAAATCAGCAAAACCGGCAGATAAACCTATGCCAAGCATAATGGCAAGCCCCCAAAAACGATATTTCCACAAGCAAAAAGCCGAAATAAGTATATACAGCGGTATCCAGTTTCTTGCGGTACGTAGCCACGGCATCACCTTGTCAAAAAACGGGTTGGTCAGGCCGTGATTAATTAAGTAGAACAAATGCCTGTCGAAGTCTATTATATGTTGTAGCATTTTTTGCAGCTGTGTTCAAATATAACCAATAAATAAGGCAGCTATCCGTTAAAATATTATAATTTTGGCAACTTAAAGAAGCGACAATTGACACTTATAAAATCTATCTCGGGAATACGCGGTACCATAGGCGGTGCAGCAGGTGATGGTTTAACACCACTGGACATTGTAAAATTCACTTCGGCATTTGGAAGCTGGGTAACAAGTAAATCAGAAAATAAAAAGATAGTTATAGGCCGCGATGCCCGTATTTCGGGCGAAATGGTAAACAACCTGGTAGTAGGCACTTTACAAGGTTTGGGTATTGATGTAGTGGATCTTGGCCTCTCTACTACCCCTACTGTTGAAGTGGCTGTGCCTGCCGAGCAGGCTGCCGGCGGCATTATCCTTACTGCGAGCCACAACCCAAAACAATGGAATGCACTAAAACTGCTCAACAGTAAAGGTGAGTTTATCAGCGATACAGATGGTAAGGAAGTTTTGGAAATTGCCGAAAAAAGTGATTTTAGCTATGCGGATGTTGATCGCCTGGGAAAAGTAACCCACGACGACAGCTATCTGCAAAAACATATTGATGCGATATTGGCCCTGCCTTTGGTGGATAAAGCCGCGGTTGCAAAGGCCGATTTCAGCGTAGTGATAGATTGTGTAAACTCTACCGGCGGTATATTTGTGCCAGCTTTGTTAAAAGCGCTGGGCGTAAAAACCGTTCATGAACTGTTTTGTGAACCGGATGGCAAATTTCCGCATAATCCTGAGCCGCTCCCTGAAAACCTGATCACATTATCGCAGGAAGTGGTGAAAAAGAAAGCCGCTATAGGTATTGCCGTCGATCCGGATGTAGACCGCTTGTGCTTTGTATGTGAGGATGGCAGTATGTTCGGTGAAGAGTACACCCTGGTTGCCGTTGCCGATTATGTTTTAAAGCAAACCAAGGGCAATACGGTATCAAACCTGTCGTCAACCCGTGCTTTGCGCGATGTGACCGAAAAAGCAGGCGGCGAATACAACGCGGCCGCAGTTGGTGAGGTGAATGTGGTGAACAAAATGAAGGAAACCAACGCGATCATCGGTGGCGAAGGCAATGGCGGTGTAATTTATCCTGAACTGCACTATGGCCGCGATGCGCTGGCTGGTATCGCCCTGTTTTTAACGCATCTGGCAAAAAGCGGTAAAACCGTATCTGCTTTGCGTGCATCATATCCTAACTATTTTATCTCTAAGAATAAGATCACTCTTACCCCTGAGATGGACATCGACGCACTGCTATTGCAGGTTGAAGAAAAGTACAAAAAGCAGCCGCATTCGACAATTGATGGTTTGAAGATAGAATTTGATAAAGAATGGGTACATTTGCGGCGTTCGAACACCGAGCCGATCATCCGTATATACTCCGAAGCCGAATCAGAAACAATTGCAAATAATTTGGCTAATAAGATTATTAAGGATATCAAAGAAATTTTAAATTTACGTTAGTGTTGGTCTGAACCATAATTTAACGGATTAAGGGACTTCCCTGGATTCACTAAATCACTCATTCAGTCGATCTCTAATTAAACATAACTGATCTCTAACCTCTGTTTATAAATGCGTGTTTATCTGGATAACGCGGCTACTACGCCGTTAGATCCTGTGGTGATGCAGGAAATGTATAAAGTAATGGAAAACACTTATGGTAATCCATCATCTATACATGCGCACGGTCGCGAAGCACGCACGCTTATAGAACGCTCACGTAAAACCATAGCTAATCTGTTAGGCACCTCGCCTTCGGAAATATTCTTTACCTCAAGCGGCACCGAAGCTGATAATACAGCCATCCGCTGCGGCATCATGGATCATGGCATAAAGCACGCCATTACCACTAAGCTTGAGCACCATGCTGTACTGCATACTTACGAAGCGCTTGAAAAAGCAGGCGTTATCAAGCTAAGTTATGTCAATATCGACTCAAGAGGCAATATTGACTACGACCACCTTGAAGCTTTGCTTAAGGAAAACGACCGCAGCTTTGTATCCATTATGCATGCCAATAATGAAATCGGCACACTGTCGGATATGGAGCGCGTAGGCGACCTTTGCGAAGCTTACAACGCTATTTACCATTGCGACACGGTACAAACCATGGGCCACTACAAACATGACCTGAGCAAGCTAAAAGCGCACTTCGTGGTTTGTTCGGCACATAAGCTGCACGGACCAAAGGGTGTGGGTTTTTTGCATGTGAGCCACCGCATTAAAATTAAGCCGCTTATTTACGGCGGCGCGCAGGAACGCAATATGCGTGGCGGCACCGAAAATATTTACGGCATAGTTGGATTAGCCAAGGCTTTGGAACTCGCCTATGCTGAAATGGATCAGCACCAGCAGCAGATACAGGGATTGAAAACCTATATGAAAGAGCAGTTGGTTGAAGCGATTCCCGGTATCAGCTTTAATGGCGAAACTTCACCTGAAAAAAGCCTTTATACGGTACTAAATGTTTCTTTTCCTGAAATGGAAATGGCCGATATGCTGCTGTTTAACCTGGATATTGCCGGCATTTCGGCTTCAGGCGGCAGTGCCTGCAGTTCGGGGTCAGATATTGGGTCGCATGTATTAACGGCTATTGGCGCCAACCCGGCAAGACCGTCTGTACGTTTTTCATTCTCAAAATACACCACAAAAGACGAAATCGATTACACCGTGGCCAAAGTACGCGAACTGTGCCTGGTTAATGCGTGAATGGTAATGTAACATTTTTCTTTTTTCTCTCTCTTTCAGTCAAAAACTGAAAACAATTGCACTGTTGCCAAAGTTATTTAGTTACTAATTAATTGCGACAGTTATGGCTGCTACCACAAAAAACACGGTTAAGAAACCGACTGCAAAAAAGCAGTTCAAAGACGAGTTTATCGATGATCAGGACACTGGGCACATTGATGCCACGCTTGACGATCACGACCCGGCTTATGATGAGCATATAGCTGATAACATTGATGATAATGATGATGCATCGGAAGACACGGACAATTACGACGATCATGATGAGCATAGAAATAACAGAAAATAATACAATTATCTACCATGAAAAACGTTAAAAATAAAAAGCCAGCTAAAGCCACTAAAAGTGGTTATCCGCGCGAAACGGAACTGGAAAGCAAAAGCGGGGGCGACGAAAACTATAGCGAACAAAACGACGTTCCGGCAATGCCTAAGAGGGAATTCCCTTCTGTAGGTAATGCGGAGACGGACTTTGTAAGCCGCCGTACCGGCAGGCATACCGGCCGTATGGTAGGCCATGAACCAGGCACCGAGAGCCTGTAATTACAATTACAACCAATTAAACGTTATAGTCATGAAAAGCGAGGGAAATAATAAAAATGTAGACAGCCACGGCTACAAAAAAGGCACCGACGACAATGACGACCACATTAATGTTGGCTCAGTCGGTAATGAAAACAGCCAGGACAATGGCGCCAGCACATTGCGTGAACTGCGCAGGAAACATGCCGGTAAAATGTCCGATTCGGCCAAAACCCGCAGACCGATACTATAATCAACTTAAATATGAGGCGCCAAAATAGCGCAATAACATGAAACAGGCCCGCAGTGATTGCGGGCCTGTTTTGCTATATCACAAAAGTGTTTTCTCCGGCCCCAAGCAAATATCTTTTGCCCCTCCATATCAGCACGCCTGACGTTTTAAATGGTAAAACAACGTTTATTTTCCACTTCCCCTCCTGCTCTGCATAGGCTACTTTCACCTTTCCGTTAGGATGGGGTACTTCCCCGCTTACATGGGTCAGTGTCCCTAAATGCGGCTCTATCCTGATCCTGGCAAAGCCGGGAGCATAACTGTCAATACCCAATACAGTGCGATAGAACTCAATGTTGGGACTGGAGCCCCAGGCATGGCAATCAGACCGTACATGCACCAGATCGGAGGTTTCGGCCCAGGTGGTAAGCCCCATTTTAATATTATCGCGCCAGATGCCAAGCCAATTAATGTAATCATTACCTAAACCTCCTTTTATCAGGGCCTGGTGCATATAATATTTAAAATATACAGTGCATTGGGTAAGCGTAGTATCGGTTAATATATTCTTGCACACAGCATTCATACCTGCCTCATTCGCTACACCTGTAAGTATAGCCAATGAGTTAACATGCTGCGAGAACGAGTTTTTATCTTCCGTATCGGCATATAACTTTCTTGCAGCTACCCAATATTTGCTTTGAATGGTTTGCTTTAACTGCGCTGCTCTTCTACGGTAAATAGCCGCATATTCGGGCATACCCAAATGGGCTTCCATTTCGGCAGCCTGCTGATAGGCCCACAGCAATTGCAGGTCTAACAGGCATGAATTTCCTTTTGAGCCGATGGGCGGCATGCCGCGGTTCCAGCTTACCCAGTCGGCAAAGTTCCAGTAAGGCACCCCCTTCAGCGAGCCGTCCGTCTGTTGGTATTTGCTAAAGAAGTTAAGCACATCACGTACGCCTTGCAGCTTATCCTTTACAAAATTACTATCGGGGCGGTACATCCAGTAATCGTGCAGCATGCCGACGTACCACAGCGAGAATGTCGGGATTATCTGCGGGCTATATGATGGATGCCTGCTCAGCGTCAATCCCTCCCCTATACGCGAATGATCCATCAGGTTGATAGCATTGCGCGCCAGTCTGTCGTCGCCGCTGTTATAGTACGAAATAAGCGCCTGTATACGGGTATCGCCAATATATTGCAGTTGCTCGTAATATGGGCAATCCATATAGGTTTCCATGGCATCGAGCCTTGCGGTGCGCCAGCCTATTTCCAGTATTTTTTTTATCCCGGCATCGCCGGTATTGAAAACCGAATTTTGTTTAAAGGGATAACCAGTAAAGGTACCGTAAATATCATCGATAACCAGCGGCTCGTTTTTGGTGTAGATATGCAGGCGGATATACCGGTATGTCCGCCAGTAAAGCGTGGTAAAGGATTGCCCGGAAGTGCCGTCGGATATGAGGCTATCCTTTCGGCCCGCAAAATCCATCCCATCTACATTGTTGCGGTTGCCTTTGCGGAGGCCGTATTTCTTTAAACTATCAAATAAAGCTTCGGCATAGCCGATGGATATCCCGGCATCTTTACCCTTACTGAAGTTGAGTGTAAGATATGCGCTGGTAAGATAAGTTTGATCAAGCAGCAGATTTACCGTTGTATTGGCCGGAATGGTTATGGGCGTTTTAACAGAAGGAAATCCCGCCGGAACTGAAACCCCATCCGCTTTACGCAACGATACAATGCGCTGCGGAGTTAACTCCATTTGCGGAATGGTTGACGGTACCAGCATCCAGCCAAAAGCATCCGGCATACCTTTTGGCTTGCCATGATCCAGCCGCTGCACTACCGGCCATCCGGAGTCGTCCAGATCAACTGATGTGAAATTTTTTACAGTATGGTTCATGTTCACAATTTCACCCGGGCCTGCAACGTAGTAAGCATTGTAGCCAATTCCATTAAGCGGCTTGTAAGCCGTATCGCGCATGCAACGCCAGCCGGTATCGGTATTCAGTATTTCTTCGGCAGGCGAATTTCCCTGAACGATGAAAGCCGTACGCAGCGATATCTGCGCTTCAGGGCGGTATTGGGCATCATTCCATACCGTGGAGGCCACAATATTCTTCCCTGCCGTTAAATAAGGTGCTATGTTGATAGTTTCATAGTTCCAGTAATAGGTATCCCCACGCGCCGGGCCAAGCGATACCAGCGTTCCGTTTACGTACAATTTGTAGCGATTATCAGCAGATACATGGATAATGAACGACGATGGCTTGGCATCCAGGCTAAACTTCCGGCGGAAATGGTAAACACCGTATTCCCTGCCCGCGTCATTCGGCGCACTTATCCACCAGGCATGCCATTGGTTATGTGCCAAAGTAACGTTGGCTGTTTGCGAATACGCTGGCTTTACAGGAATTAATAATGTGCTGAACAGGATGAGTATAAGGGATAGTCGCATTTTTAGGAAGAATTGGTATACCGGGCTAATTTATGAAACTATTAACCATAAAAAAAGCCGCCATCAGGCAGCTTTTATATTAATAAAATAACGTTTGCTTTAATTAACCATCATTTTCAGGAACGAAGATAGCTTTTCCTTCATTTCCCTACGGTCTACAATAAAATCAAGGAAACCGTGCTCCAATACAAACTCTGCGGTCTGGAAACCTTTTGGCAGGTCTTTTTTGATGGTTTCTTTAATTACACGCGGACCGGCAAAACCGATCAGTGAACCGGGTTCAGCAATATTAATATCGCCCAGCATAGCGTAAGATGCGGTTACACCACCCGTAGTCGGGTCTGTAAGTAAAGAGATATACGGTATTTTAGCCTGTGCCAGCAAAGCCAGCTTAGCCGATGTTTTAGCCATCTGCATCAAAGAAAAGGCTGCTTCCATCATACGTGCACCGCCTGATTTGGAGATCATCAGGAAAGGCACCTTATTTTGCAAACTGTAATCGATAGAACGTGCGATCTTTTCGCCGACAACCGATCCCATAGAACCGCCGATAAAGTTAAAATCCATACAGGCGATTACAATATCCTGCCCATCGATCTTGCCGACCCCGGAACGGATAGCGTCTTTCAGTCCTGTTTTTTTGGTGGTTTCTTTTACCCTGTCGGTATATTTTTTAGTATCTACGAAGTGGAGCGGATCGCCTGAGGTGAGGTTGGCGTCGAGTTCGGTGAACTCGTTATTATCAAATAGTATGGAGAAATATTCTTTTGAGCCTATGCGTAAGTGATGGCCGCAGTAATGACAGACGTATTGATTTTCTACCTGCTCTGAATAATGCAGAGGCTTCTTACATTCAGGACACTTATTCCAGATACCATCAGGTGCTTCCTTCTTTTCTTCAGTGGACGTAATTATCCCCTTCGACTCGCGTTTAAACCAAGGCATATCGTTATCTGACTCTTTCAATTTATTTGCAAAGAAACGAATTTTTTATTGAGATGTGAGAAATGAGATTTGAGATTTGAGACATTATAATTTATTACCTGAATTTTTTATCTCTTTAAAACAGGATGAATGACTATAAAGAAGATGGTTATTATCAAAAAATCCATCTCAATTCTCAAATCTCACATCTCATATCTAAAAAATTAATATCTTCGGCTCCCACATACTGAACATACGTAATGGATTTAAAAAATTACAAAGGCGTACTGCACGGCGAACAGGTGCAGGAGCTCTTCGAAGCAGCTAAAAAGCATCAATTTGCACTTCCTGCTGTAAACGTTATCGGCACCAACTCAATAAACGCGGTTATGGAAACCGCAGCAGCCGTTAAATCACCTGTTATTATCCAGTTATCACACGGCGGCGCTCAATTTTATGCTGGCAAATCGCTTGATAACTCAAAACTTCAGGCCTGCATTTTAGGTGGCGTATCAGCTGCCAAACACGTTCATTTACTGGCTGAACACTATGGCGTAGCAGTTATCCTGCATACCGACCATGCTGCTAAAAAATTATTACCATGGATAGACGGCTTACTGGATCACGGCGAGAAATTCTTCGCGGAAACCGGCAAACCGCTATTCTCATCGCACATGCTCGATCTTTCTGAAGAATCACTGGAAGAAAACATCGAAATATCTGCTAAATACCTGGAGCGCATGGCTAAAATGAACATGACGCTGGAAATTGAATTAGGTGTAACCGGTGGCGAAGAAGACGGCGTTGACAACTCTGACGTTGACAGCTCACGCCTGTACACTCAGCCAGAAGACGTTGCTTACTCTTATGAGCATCTTTCAAAAGTTAGCCACCGCTTTACCGTTGCTGCTGCTTTTGGTAACGTACACGGCGTTTATAAACCAGGTAACGTAAAACTACAACCGGTTATCCTGCACAATTCACAGGAATATTTGAGGAAGAAACACAACCTTGCTGCTGAAAAGCCAATCAACTTTGTATTCCACGGTGGTTCGGGTTCAAGCCAGGAAGAGATTCGCGAAGCTATCTCATACGGCGCCATTAAAATGAATATCGATACCGATATGCAATGGGCGTTCTGGGAAGGTATTAAAGATTACTACCAATCAAAAGAAGGTTACCTGCAGAGCCAGATCGGCAACCCTGAAGGAGCAGATTCACCAAATAAAAAATATTACGACCCGCGTGTATGGCTGCGTAAAGGCGAGGATGCTTTTGTAAAAAGGCTTACCCAGGCTTTTGCCGACCTGAACTGTTTAGACGTAAACAGCAAATTATAATCAGCGCGAAATAACGCGAACTTTAAGGACACGGATTTCACGGATAAGGCATTGCCTGGTTCGCGGAATTCGTGTTTTTTATTTGAAGATCTTTCATTCCATCAAGAGAGAACGCCACATCGCCCCTCTACAAGCATTATCATAAACATTATAACTCTTTTGGGGTTTTATTGGCTATAAATACTTTCTTGATACATGACCAAAAAAAAGAAAAATCCATTTGAAAAGTTTGCCAACTGGGCTACTAATGCCACCGGCAGTTCAACCGCATTTATACTGGCATTAGCCATAATTATTGTATGGGGTATTACCGGCCCTGTGTTTAAATACTCAGATACCTGGCAACTGGTGATCAATACCGGCACTACCATCGTTACCTTCCTGATGGTTTTCCTGATACAAAAAACGCAGAATAAGGACTCAAAAGCTATTCACCTGAAATTAAACGAGTTGCTGGCCGCGCACCAGGGAGCCAGTAATCGTATGGTTGACATTGAAGACCTGAATGAAGCCGAGTTAGATCAATTGCATAAATTTTACGAAGAGCTGTCGGACCTTGCCGAAAAGGAAGACGACATTACCTGCACACATTCTATCGACGCAGCGGATGAAAATCATAATTTAAAATTATCTTCGTACCGCTCAAAAGCCTATTATGCAAAAGCAAAGCAACAAAAAGATACAGGTAGCAAAAGTAAGTAACAACGAAAACCTGCAAAAGGTATTTGCCGTAAGGCGTGTAGTATTTGTAGACGAACAAAACTGCCCGCCCGAACTGGAATGGGAATTTGAAGAAGAATCGAACCATTTTTTAGCTACTGTTGACGGCGAACCGGCCGGCGCCTCACGCTGGCGCAAAACAGATAAGGGCTATAAGCTGGAGCGTTTTGCTGTTTTAAAAGAGTTTAGAGGTTTGGGTATCGGGCAGGAACTGGTGAAGGCTGTTTTAGCCGACCTGCCGCCAGATGCGGATTATGTTTACTTGCACGCACAGGTACAGGCAGTGCCATTATATGAGAAATTTGGCTTTGAAAAAAAAGGACCCGAATTTGAGGAAGCAGGGATAAGGCACTATAAGATGGTTCTGAAAAAGACGGAAAGCCAGTAAAGTCTGCCAGACCAAAATATTGTGTACAGATTAGTAAAGTCCCCTTTTTACTTGCGGACTTACCGACTTTTCGGACTTCCGGACTAACTACCCTCTCAGCTTATCCAACAAATCACTTAACTGTGCAGCTTCAGCTTCTGTGAGGTTATTTTTCAGAAATTCTTTTGAGCGAAACTCGATATCCATTTTTGAGAGAATATTCAGGCCCTCGTCGCTGATACGGATATCTACCGCACGCCGGTCGGCTTTATTAGTGCAGCGGGATACAAGGCCTTTCTGTATAAGCCTGTCTACTATGCGCGACGCGTCAGACATTTTGTCTATCATGCGTTCCTTTAGCAGGTTTACAGTTGCCGGTTTGGGATATTGCCCGCGTAGTATGCGTAAGATATTGAATTGCTGCTGCGTAAGATTAAATTTCTCGAACTCCGGCTTAATCAGATTGCTTAACCACCCCGACGTATAGGCCACATTTATGACCACTTTCTGATAGTTATCTTCAAACTTGGGGTTCTTTATTTCGTCTTCTATACGCATAGCTATGTGCAAATATCTTTAATTATTTTTTAATTTGCTTAGCTTCTTTAGGCTTTCCGTAGTTCCAGGGGCAATGCAGGCATCTGTTTTTGCAGCAATAACCGCGTTTCAGGTGGTATGCTTCCGTGAAAACAAAATTCCCGTCTTGGTTTATATAATAGTCTTCCCCTTCTTTCAGCATCAGTTAAGCAGTTTCACAAAAATATCATTGCCGAAGTGCTTTTTCAAATGTGCACCGTTGCCATGCAATGTCCATATCTGTTTCGGTTCGATACGTTCTACCGACTGCAAAATATCGTTCCAATCCACATGGTCGGATATAAACAGCGTATCATTCTGGTTCACCTGAAGGTTCTTCCAGCCTGACGCAAACAGCCGCTTCACTCCTTTTGCATTGATATAAGAATCGAATGTAAAGGGCGGCACGATATACACATATTCTTTCTGTTCCTTCATCAGTTTACGGCTATATAGCTCATATTTTCCCGGCGAATACCCCATCTTTTCATAAACAGCATTAATGGGCATTATGCGGTGATGTACCAGCACCTTCTTTTCGGGCGCATACTGATTGATCAGCCTTACCAGCCGCTGGCTTTTACCTAAACCATAGGCGCCAAGCAGAATATTGAGCTTAATATCATTCAGCTTTTTTATCTCCTCTGCCGGCTCCGGATGCAGAATTGCAGGATCGGCAAAGGTACTTTCGGTGATCAGTACATCTGCTTTTACCCAGTCTATAGGTTCGCAGGTGTCATCCGGCTGCAGTTTATAATCGCCGGTGTACAGGTAGCGTACGCCCTCGTATTCCATCAGCACCTGAGCAGAGCCCAACATGTGCCCGGCGGATATAAATGTAATTTTCACCCCGCCAATACTAAACGGCGCATGGTAAGCCGCTATATTAAATACCTTAGCTGCATTTTTAGCGTAGCGCAATTGCATAAAAGCTGCGGTTGCTTCGGTACCATAAACATTTATATTGCCGCTAACTGCATGATCGGCATGGGCGTGAGAAATTACGGCTACGGCGACAGGTTCAGTTGGGTCAATATAAAAGTCGCCGTATTTGCAGTAAAGCCCTTTGGGGCTTATGGTGAGAAAATCGTCTTTAATGGTCATTTAAACGTCTTTGTCATGTTGAGCATAGCGCCCCCTTTGGATGTACATTACGAACCAGGCATAGCGGATCAGGCAAAGTCTAAAGGTGCCTTACTGCGTTCAGTACGACAGCTTTAAAAATTGTTCATGCAGCTTCAGTACCTGCGGAATCACAAACTCACTATTATCATTCTTAATCACATAATCCGCCAGCTTCACCTTTTTATCTTCCGTAAACTGTTTTGATTCGCGGTTCATGATCTCGGTTTCGCTCATGCCATCGCGCGCTACTACCCGTTGTATACGCATTTGCAGGGGCGCGGTAACCATAATGGTTTTGTCGCACATTTTGTACGAGCTGCTTTCAAACAATAGGGCTGCTTCTTTCAGCACGTAAGGTACATTATTATACTGTTTTACCCAGTTATCAAATGCGCGGAAAACTGCAGGATGTACTATCGAGTTCAATATGGCAAGTTCTTTCTCGTCACTAAATACAATACCGGCAATGTGCTTGCGGTTGAGCGCCCCGTCCTCAAAATACGATGCTTTACCAAAAGCATCTTTTATAGCGGTTATCAGGATATTGTCCTTCACCATTACATCCTTGGCGGCGATATCAGCATAAAATACCGGGACACCCAGCACCTCAAATATGCGGCTTACGGTGGTTTTGCCGCTGCCAATATTGCCTGTTATACCTACTTTAAGCATTATTTACGGATAATAAAATCAATATTTGGCGGGTCGATACCTACTATTTTGCAAAATGGCGGTACGCGGGTTAGTTTTACAGGCAAAGTACTGTAATCCTTTTGCTTCCATAGGTTAAGGTCTGATTGCGCTTCGAAAAAGTTCTCATCAGTTTCCGCGTAGCGCTTCAGCGAGGTAACAAAGGTCACCTTAACCTTCTGCGGAAATATTTTAACATTATAAAGCTCGTAATTATTAATAAGTTTTACGGGTACCAGTAACGTTTTTTCAGTGAACTCATCCACCGGAACAACTACATCAACAGCTTTGGGGTACATACTCATGTTACCTTCCCCGCGCTTCAAGGGGACATTGGCGTGGATGGTTTCATCAGCGTCATTCACCTTTAATGTATCGGTATCCCAATAGGATATCTTGCTGATACGGCTCTTTGGCCCTGTAAGCGTTACATAAGCAGGGCTTACATGTGCATTATTGGATTGCGCGAACTGCTTCTGGTAAGATATGCTCGACAGCAACCGCACCGGCACCCGTTTTACCGAGCGGTCGGAAAAATCATAATACAACGTATCCGGCTTTATGCTCACTACGTTATGGGGCATATCCTTATCCTGTATCTGTTTAAACTGCAAAGCAGGAACAATATAGTTTTCTTGCTCAAGCGATTGAAGATCGACAGTTACTGATGTATCGTGATCATTCATTTTGGAGAACAGCATCTGCCAACCGGTACCGGTTATGGTGATATAGAGGCTATCAGCCTGTAAAGCGTGGAATGCGCGTTTCTGCGGGGCGTTCTTATAAGTAATGGCCCGTTTTACCGTATAGTTGTATGGGTTGGACAGTGAGCTTATCAGCCAGGCAAAAGCCGCCAATACCAGGCACGTAAAAAATGCCGATAATCGCCTCCGTTCGCCGTCTGATAATTTTATGAGAGCCATGTTTATGCTGAAAGCATAAAGCTGAAAGCGAAAAGCACAACTTGGTTAGTGCTTTTTCTCTCAGCTTTACTGTTTATGTTTTTAGTTCTGTCTTAAAACCGCTTTAAGCTTCGGCTTTAAGCTTTATGCCTTCGGTGGTGCATTCAATGCTTTTGAAGCATCCAGCGATATGGCCGATTTTTCGTAGCGGGTTTTGTGACCGCTTTCGCCTTCAATTACAAAAGTGGTATCGTTAACTTCCACTATCCTGCCGTGTGCACCTGATGTGGTAATTACCTTGTCGCCTTTTTTCAGATCTTCCACAAACTTCTTCTGGTCTTTCTGCTTCTTTACCTGCGGACGGATCATGAAGAAATAAAATACGACAATAATAAGCAGAAGAGGTAAAAATGTTCCCATGCTGCCACCAATTCCGCCTGCTGCTGCCTGTAATAAAATACTTGCTGTTATCATGTTTAAATTAATTTTCTGTTGTTAGTTGTAAAAATTGTTTTTTGTTTACTTGGTTACTTCGCCCACCAAATGCACCATGCTTTGTGCCGGATTGGTATTGGCTGTAATGGTGATCATTTTATCCTGTAAACCGCTATGGCCTGTGCTGTTGTAAGTGACGGTGATCTGGCCGCCATCGCCCGGTTTTATCGGTTCCTTTGGCCACTCAGGCTGTGTGCACCCGCAGGTGGCAACGGCATTGGTAATAATAAGCGGCGACTTACCCACATTTACAAAATTGAATTTGTAGGTTACCTTATCGCCCTGTTTAATCTTGCCGAAATCATGCGTATCGTTCTCGAACTTAAACTTCGGGCCGTTTGGCATTACCGGGCCTGCAGCTGCCGAATCTGTTTTCGCACCTGCATTGTTTGAATGGCAAGCCGATAGAAGCATACCCGAAACTGCCAGTACTAACAAAATCTTCTTCATATTTATTCTATTAAACCCCTGCCGGTTTTTCTTATTTTATTTTGTTCCTTTAATTCAATCAATATTTTATCCAATATGCCGTTCAGGAACGAGTTGCTCTTTGGCGTACTGAACTCTTTTGATATCTCCAGGTACTCGTTTATGGTAACCTTAACCGGCACCGAAGGAAAGTTGAGGAATTCGGTGATGGCCATTTTCATCAACACGGTGTCCATCATGGCAATACGCTCAGGTTCCCAGTTTTGGGTTTTGGCGTTGATCATTTCCTGATATTCTTTATCATGCCTGATGTTTTCGTGCAGCAAGTTTACAATAAATTCCCTGTCTTCTTCCCAGTTTCCGGTAACTTCGGCCAGCTTGTTCTTCTCAGGCTCGTCATAAGCAAAATTCTTGAATGTTTTGGCTATGAGGGCCTGCAATACATCCTTATCTACCGGCCAAAAGATAAACATATCCTCAAAAACCTGTTCGGCTAATGACGATTTCAAAATTACCTTTTTAAATATAAATTTGATAATGTCCTTATCGGTTTGAATAGTGTCATCGGTCTTTTTCAGATACTCGGCATATTCTGGCGCATTTTTCAGCACTTTGAACAGTGATTTAACCAGCTCGGGGTCAAAGCTCCACTCAACCTTATATTTTTTAAGGCCGGCTAAATACTCTTTATTTTTTTGCAGTGATGTATAAAAGCGATTGGTAAGGATCTTCAGATCGGGATTAAGATCTTCTTTGGTTGGTAAATGTTTTTGCGATCTTTCAGTCGCATCCGCGTCAGCATAAGCAACAACCTCTGATATTAACGAAAGCATCCAGATATACATTTCATATACCTTATCAATACTTTGTAATAGGTTTTTCTCTTGTACTTTAACGTCGCTGTGTGTCTGATGGTAAGCGTATAACGCCTGTAATACCTTTACCCTAAGGTGCCTTCTGTTTAACATTTGTAAGAACGATTTTGGTTCCGGCTAACCGGATGATTAATTATGACTAAAGTTAGTATGATGACTTGATCTTTCTAATATCTGAAATACGTTTTTCTGCAATTTTGTTTGCCGCCTCTACCGACGGAATATTCTCGGTTTTTGAAAGCCTGAATATATTTCTTGTAGCGTTATAAATGTTCTCTGTTAGCTGTATGGTGCGCTTTTTACTAAAGCCCATCAATTCAGAATAACAATTAATAATCCCACCCGCGTTGATCACATAATCAGGCGCAAACAGTATGCCTTTATCCAACAGCATTTGCCCGTGTAACTGCTCATCTTCCAGCTGGTTATTGGCCGAGCCTGCTATAATTGCGCATTTTAATTTGTTAATGGTTTGCGTATTTACAGTAGCCCCCAGCGCACATGGCGAATAAATATCAGCATCGATATCAAAGATACTATTATTGGCAACCATTTGCGCGCCATATTTTTTGGCTACGGTGCCGGCACGCTCCTCGTTTATGTCGCTTGCGTAAACCATAGCCTTTTCGTCGCGCAGCAGTTTAACCAGGTTTTCGCCTACATGGCCCACACCTTGTACAATAACCGACCTGCCGGTGAGGTTATCATTACCGTAAAGCTCCTTAACGGCCGCTTTTATACCCATAAAAACACCTTGCGCTGCAACCGGTGTAGGATCGCCGCTGCCGCCAATGCTTTCAGGTATGCCGGTTACATGTTGGGTTTCCATACGGATGTATTCCATATCGCGCGGATTGGTGCCTACATCTTCGGCCACTATAAATTCGCCATTAAGGTTTTTAATGAACTGACCGAATTTACGCAATAAGACTTCTGTTTTTTTAGATTGGTCGCCAATGATCACCGCGCTGCCACCCCCAAGGTTCAACCCTGCAATGGATGCCTTATACGTCATGGCTTTGGATAGGCGCAGCACATCGTTCAGCGCATCTTCCTCGCTTCTGAAAGGCCACAGGCGAACACCGCCAAATGCAGGGCCAAGCGTAGTATCGTGAATAGCGATGATGGCTTTTAACCCGGTATCCGGATCATTGCAGAAAACAATTTTCTTGTGGCCGAAAGCCTCAAGCTGGCTAAATATTGATTCGTTTTTGTTTAGTGGCGGCATTTTAACGGCAGACCTGTATCCGGTAAGGGTCGTGGGCAAAATTATAGGTTTTTTTGAGATGGGCAAAATGTTTATTAGTCCGAAAGTCGACAAGTCCGGAAGTTGGAAAGATTATAGGTATTAAGTCATCTTTCAATTTTAGATTCACGCCGGCTTTCAGGCAACCCTCAAAAATTGCTACTTTTGGCTGTGTTGGCTTCCGGGCTTTCCGTCTTTCGGACTTCCAGACTTGCCGACTTTCGGACTACAAACACATGAAAGACCTCGCATACCTCAATAAATTCCTCTATAAATATCGCTGGAGGCTGATACCGGGGATCATATTCGTGGTCATCTCTAACTTTTTCAACCTTTTACCGGCCAAGATCATCGACCTGGCCATCAATCTCACTACCGATAATATTGGCACTTACCAGCTTTTTTCGGGCTTTCACCGGCAAGGTATGATCTACCAGGTATTTGGTAGTAGTTTGCTTTTATTTGGCGTTTTGGTGCTGGTAATGTCACTTATACGCGGGTTGTTTTTGTTCTTTATGCGGCAAACTATCATTCTGATGTCGAGGCATATCGAGTACGATCTTAAAAACGAGATCTATAATCATTATCAGAAACTATCCCTCGCATTTTACCGCCGCCACAGCACCGGCGACTTGATGAACCGCGTAACTGAAGACGTAAGTCGTGTGCGTATGTACCTCGGCCCGGGCATTATGTACTCCATCAATACTGTTGTACTGTTCGTTATGGCAGTAGTGGTAATGCTCACTGTAAATGTACGGCTGGCTATATTTTCGATACTACCATTGCCTGTTCTGGCTTGCATCATCTATTACATCAATAATATTATCAATTTCCGCAGCGAGAAGATACAGGAACGGTTGTCTATCCTTTCCACTTTTGTACAGGAGAATTTTTCAGGTATTCGTATCATTAAATCATACGTAAGAGAAAAGTTTGTACGCGAACGCTTTGCCGAAGAAAGCGAACAATACAAGTTCCATTCCATGGCCATGGTAAAGGTGCAGGCGCTTTTCTATCCCATGATGCTGTTGCTGGTGGGTATCAGTAACGTTATCATTATTTTTGTTGGCGGCCTTGAGGTAATGAAAGGGAATATCACGGCAGGTAACATAGCCGAGTTTATTGTTTACCTGAACTTGCTCATGTTCCCGGTAATGTCATTAGGCTGGGTAACATCGCTTATACAGCGCGCCGCGGCATCGCAAAAACGCATTAACGAGTTTTTGCATGAAGAACCGGAAATCAACTCACCAAACGTACCTGCGTTGCCTGTTGCCGGGAAAATAACTTTTGATAAGGTATCATTCGTTTATCCCGATACCGGCATCCATGCGCTTTCAGATATATCCTTTGAGATAAATCCCGGCGAAATGGTGGCAATCATCGGTCGTACGGGCTCGGGTAAATCAACTATTGCTAATTTGTTGATGCGCATGTATGATTGCACCGGCGGCGAAATACGTATCGACAACCACCCTATCAAACAACTAAATCTGGACGGATTCCGCTCGCAGGTAGGCTTTGTGCCACAGGATGTTTTCCTTTTTTCGGATACTATAGCCAATAATATCGCTTTCAGCATGAATACAATGGATATGCCGCGTGTTGAACAGGCCGCCAAATATGCTGCTGTTTACAACAATATTATTGAGCTGGAAAAAGGTTTCGAGACGCTGATAGGTGAACGCGGAATTACCCTTTCTGGCGGCCAAAAACAACGCGTTTCTATTGCGCGCGCCATTGTAAAAGAACCGCAGATCATTGTATTTGACGATTGCTTATCGGCTGTTGATACCAAAACTGAAGAAGAAATATTATCCAATCTGGGTACCGTAATGCAGGGCAAAACCAGTATAATTATCGCTCATCGCATCTCCACTATTAAAAACGCTGATAAAATACTGGTACTGGACGAAGGCCGGATTATAGAACAAGGCCATCATGACGACCTGATGGAAAAACGCGGCACTTATTTCGAACTATACGAAAAACAACTACTGGAAGAAGCCGAAGAAAACGCCTGATAAAAGTTGCAGCAAAATTAGCCGGGTTTGGCAAAAAACACCGTTTGCACCATTTAAAACCATATAGGTATATAGCTATACACAGCCGTTTTTATTGTTAAAAACCTCACAAAAAACCACCTTTTGTTATGATAATATTTAATTAAATAGTTGTAATTTGAAATTTTATTTATATTTATGCCAATCAAAAACTAAATTACAATTGACTTTATATGGGAGATTTTGACAACAGAGAACGTGAAGAGGTATTTTCGAAGAAGGTAAGGGCGGGGAAAAGAACTTATTTTTTTGATGTAAAGGCAACACGGTCAAACGATTATTACGTTACGATAACCGAAAGTAAAAAACGTTTGGAAGATGGTGTTTTTATCAAACATAAAATTTTCCTGTACAAAGAAGACTTTGAAAAATTTACTGAAGGACTGAAAGAAACCATTGATTATATAAAAGACAACCAGGAAGTGGTTGAAAAACGCTACGAGTTCAGCGAAACATCAGAAGTAGCAAAAACAAGCGCCGACGACGACTTTTCATTCGATATCTGATCGCCCTCAACTAAAACTTTATAGATTAATACTAATTAAAAGAGCCATGCATAAGCATGGCTCTTTATTTTTTTGATACTTTTTTATTTATCAGTGCATGGTAGAGGCAACAGTAGCTGCCAGTATTATACCGCCGATAACCGCTATAATGCTGAAGGCAATGGCAATTATGGTTACAATACCCCAAAGCTTAAAGAACGACTTCAGGTTTTCTAATGACTTGCCCATCTCAAGACTATCGTTGTATAATACCGCTTTTTTAGCGCTGCCGGCAAACCTGAAAAGGTAATAAGCAAAGAAGAAATAGAAAACTGCGAGCAGCAGGTAAAGAATAGCTATTCCCCCCGCGCCCATGGCTCCTAAAACTGCTGCCGGGCCACCCGTCTGCGATAATTGCGATATGGCGGCTGTACCGCCTACCAGCATTATTAACGCAAAAAAAACAACAAGGCCAGCTCCGATAAAACCAATTATAGCAATAAAGTTGGCCCAGCGTGCCGCTGTGTGCAGGAAATATTTAGTGTCGGTTGTTAATACCAGGTCAGATGGCTGCTCTGATGGAAAATGTGTTTCTGTTGTTACGTCCATTGTGAATATTGGTTTATTATTTTAACTAATTAAGCAATAAAACCCCGTATAAACAAGCGATAACTTACAATTTTCAGTGTGCAAGCATGGGATGCAATTTTGCCTCAATAAACACCGGATGCATTACAACTAATGCTACACTGAAATATATAACCAAACCCGTAACGTCAACCAAGGTAGCTACAAAAGGCGCTGATGATGTTGCCGGGTCAAGCCCCAGCCTTTTCATAATAATAGGCAGCATTGAACCTGCCAACGATCCCCACAGCACTATACCAATCAGAGCAATACCTACTGTAAGCGCTATTAATGATGAATGAGCGCCGTAAATTTGGCTAAACTGGCTCCATGTCCAAATACGCATAAACCCGATAACACCTAAAATAGCGCCAAGCATTAACCCTGAGAGTATTTCGCGGCGCATTACGCGCCACCAGTCAGCAAGGGTTACCTCGCCAAGCGCCATTGCCTGTACAATAAGCGTTGAGGCCTGCGAACCGCTATTCCCTCCGCTCGACATAATCAGTGGTATAAAGAAGGTTAATTGTATAACAACCGCTATCTCGTCATTAAAAAATTGCATGGCTGTTGATGTAAGCATCTCGCTGATAAAAAGAATCACCAACCAGCCTACACGTTTTTTCACCAATTTAAACAGGCTGATCTCCAGGTATGGTTCATCCAGCGCTTCCTGGCCGCCCATTTTCTGAATATCCTCGGTATATTCTTCATTGGCTATCCATAAAATATCGTCAACCGTAACTATGCCTAATAGTATATTCTCGTTATCAACCACCGGCAAAGCGGTACGGTTATTCATTCTGAACGTGTTAATCGCTTCTTCCTGCGGGTCATTGGCATTCAGGGCTATCATGCGGCCATCCATAATGTCCTCTATCTTTGTTTCCGGCTTAACGAGCAATATTTCGCGGATACGGATATCGTCAAGCAGAACACCACGCTCATCGGTAACATAGATCACATCCACCGTTTCCGAATTTTTGCCGTACCTGCGTATGTGCGATAGCACCTTGGTAACATCCCAGTTTTTTCGTACAGCTACATAATCAGGCGTCATCAAACGGCCAACGCTATCTTCTTGGTAGCCTAACAATACCAAAGCCTCTTTTCTGTCGTCGGGTGATAAATGAAGTATGAGCTTTTTTACCGCATCACCATGCAATTCTGCAAAAAAAGCGGTACGGTCGTCCGGAGGCAAACCGTTAATGATCTGTGCTACCTTTTCGCCAGTAAGTTCTTTAATAATACGTTCCTGAACAGGGAACTCGAGGATACGGAACACATTTACCGCGCGGTTAACGGAAAGTGTTCCAATAAACTTGGGGCCATATTCCGGAAGTTCACCTATCAGTTCTTCAACATCTGATATGTTTAGGTTGTTAAGGTAATCTTTGAGTTTTTTTTCGCTGTCTTGCTCAAGCAATGCGGTTACTTTTTCAACCATTTCTTCCATAAAATGCCCTCCGTTTTTTTACATGTTAGTATTTATTAATTCTGCGTATTTAACGGTGGCAAAAGTCGGTTTTATTTTTCAATTATTCAGGCGGTTTTTTCTGTTATCTTTGCGCCGAATTTGCGAGTAGTTGATTAAGTGAATAGTTGATTAGGTTATCAGGTATTTAAACTTAATTAACCATTCACCTAATCAACATAATCAACTGATACATGGGACTTCAATGTGGTATAGTAGGTTTGCCAAACGTGGGTAAATCAACACTTTTTAATAGTTTATCAAATGCCAAGGCACAGGCAGCCAACTTTCCTTTCTGTACAATTGAACCAAACGT
>JBQCIS010000154.1:0-4994 GCA_051953515.1 Mucilaginibacter sp. | reverse complement strand
ATACTTGTTTTTAATAGATGTTGATAAACAATAAGTTGCAAAAATGGACTGTGACTTACGCGGCGAAGCTGTATCCGGACAGTTACAAATGTGCAGGATAGCAGGACAAATAGCTAACGGATCTTCGGTAACGCAGATACTGGGACGTGTGAAGCGCATGTGCAGTACCCTGGCGCATGGCGGCCCTGACGATGAGGGGTTTTTCTCTGATGAGGACGCTCACCTGGTATTCGGTCACCGCCGGCTTTCAATCATCGACCTTAGCAGTAATGGCAGACAACCAATGGCTGATGTTGATGGAAATGTACATATTACCTTTAACGGGGAGATATATAATTATCCTGAACTGAAGGCAGCGCTGATCAACCTAGGGGCAAGGTTTCATTCGGCAACAGATACGGAAGTAATCATTCAGGCTTATTTGCACTGGGGCGAATCGGCATTTGGAAAATTGAGGGGCATATTTGCCTTTGCGCTTTATGATCGTGTAAATCAATTAACGTACCTCGTTCGTGACAGCAACGGCATTAAGCCCTTGTATTACTACCCTGCAAACGGACAGTTAAGCTTTTCATCAGAAGTTAGCGCGCTGCAAATTTCGGGTATTGCAACAGAAACCGACCCCGCCTGGCAGGTAAGGTTCCTGGCTTACGGGCATATTCCAGAGCCATATACCACGTTAAAGAATGTATATAGTCTCCACAAGGGACATTTTCTGCGCTGGGATAACAAACGGAATATCTACAAGATCAATAAATACATTACCTTTTTATTATCATACGAGCGTATTACCAGCTATACCGAAGCTTGTGAACTTATACGTCAGTCTTTTCAAAAGGCGGTCAGCCGGCAGCTAATAGCCGATGCGCAGATAGGTGTT
Organism: Mucilaginibacter sp.; assembly: GCA_051953515.1. Taxonomy (GTDB): domain Bacteria; phylum Bacteroidota; class Bacteroidia; order Sphingobacteriales; family Sphingobacteriaceae; genus Mucilaginibacter. The sequence goes on along the minus strand of JBQCIS010000154.1, from coordinate 4,114 downwards.
TTTTTGAGTGGAGGAATTGATTCGAGTTTAATTACTTTACTTGCTAATAAGCAGCAAAAAGCAGATTTAAAAACCATCTCCGTTTGCTTCAACGAAAAAAGTTATGACGAAAGCCAATATCAGAATCTCGTTTTTGATAAAATAGAAGGCGAAAAGCATACACATCTTGTAAAACAGGAAGATTTTGAAGCATATATACCCCAGATTATACAGGCTATGGATATGCCTACAACAGATGGCATTAATACCTGGTTTATTAGTAAATATGCGCATGATGATGGTTTAAAAGCAGTACTCAGCGGCGTAGGCGCCGATGAGTTGTTTGGAGGCTATCCTTCCTTTAACCGCATACAATATGTTTCCTGGCTCAAGCAGGTGCCGGCATTTTTGTTGTCGTCTGTATTGCCCTTAGCCCCGGTTAAATACCGTAAGATCGGTTATCTTGCCCATGACAATCCATTATCTGTTTACCTTTCCCTGCGCGGTTTGTTTGCGCCGGATGAAATAGCTGGGATATTGGATATCGGTCATAAAGAAATTACTGATATCCTTTTTCGCGATCATCCGGTTGCACCTATTTCCGCTTACAATGAGGAATATGCGTCGTGGATGGAAAGTAACTTTTACATGCAAAACCAATTACTCCGGGATACCGATGTAATGAGCATGTCGCACGGACTTGAAGTGCGCGTACCGTTTTTGGATGAAGATTTCCAGCGCCAGGTATACGCAATCTCTCCAGAACTTCGGTTTAATAAACAACAAGGTAAAAAACTGCTGATAGATAGTTTCAGCGATATTTTACCCGATGCCGTATGGAACAGACCGAAAATGGGTTTTACCTTTCCATTACAGCAATGGATGCGGCAATTCCGTGAAATTAGCAACCCCAACCAATATCATAATAAAACAGCCAGACATTTTATTAAAAACTTTAACCGCAATGAAGTGCACTGGTCAAAAATCTTTGCCTTATACCAATGCCTAAAAAGTTAATGCTGCTCACCCTGCAAACATTTAGTACAACAGGTGGCATACAAAAAATGACCCGTACGCTCGCTTATTCAATAAACCAGATAGCGATAGAAAAAAAATGGGATTTTAAAACGCTGTCTGCTTATGACCGTGATAGCGATCTGATGCCGCAATATCTGCCTTCTGAATGTTTCACAGGGTTTGGCGTTAAGCGTATCAGGTTTGTTATACAAACTATAAAAGAAGCTTCAAATGCAAGGGTGGTTATTCTTAGCCATATTAACCTGGCTATTGTGGGGCTGCTTATAAAGCTGTTTAACAGGAATTGCAAAATATGGCTGATAGCCCACGGGATTGAAGTGTGGCGACCGTTGAGCAGCGTTAAGAAAAGGCTGATTGGAAAATGCGACAAAGTAATTTGCGTTAGTCAGTTTACCAAGCAGCAAATGATGGATATACATCAAACAAGCGAATATAAATGTATAGTGCTGAACAATGCTATAGATCCATTTATGCAATTGCCCGTGTCATTTGAAAAACCTGCCCGGTTAATGGAGAAATATAATTTGCGCCATGGTGATCCGGTTATTTATACCTTGACGCGCTTAGCCGCAACAGAGCAGTATAAGGGCCATGAGCAGGTAATAAAGGCGATAAGCCATCTTAAAGAGAAATTTCCGGCAGTAAAATATATTTTATCGGGCAAGTATGATGCTGCTGAAGAAATAAGGATAAATGAATTGATTGATAAGTTTGGCGTGGCAGGGTCTGTAATATTAACCGGTTTTATTGAGGAAAAAGACCTGCCCGATCATTTTTTACTGGCCGACCTTTTTGTGTTGCCAAGTAAAAAGGAAGGGTTTGGAATTGTTTTTATTGAAGCAATGGCATGCGGGCTACCGGTAATTTGTGGTAATGCCGATGGTAGCATAGATGCTATCCGAAATGGCGAATTAGGGCGTGCAGTTGATGTGAATGACCAGCTTGAGCTTGAAAAGGCAATTACGGAGAGCCTGGAAGTGAAGACTGATATAAATCAACGCAAATCTTTACAGAACGCTTGTAAGCGCTATTTTAACGAATATAATTATCGCCAACAATTAAAAAATATTCTATTAGATTGAAAGAAACAGAACAAAACGAGTGGGATTTTGAAATAACGCCAACTCACGGACTGCTTGATCTTAAGCTTAAAGATGTATGGCATTACCGCGACCTGCTTTTTTTACTGGTAAGGCGCGATTTTGTATCTTTTTACAAGCAAACCATTTTAGGGCCTATCTGGTTCTTTGTGCAGCCTGTTATTACTATTGTATTTTATTCAATAGTTTTTGGAAGTTTGGCGGGCATCCCAACAGATGGTATTCCCAAACCTGTTTTTTACCTGGCAGGCACTATAGTTTGGAACTATTTTGCTGACTGTCTTACCAAAACGTCAAATGTGTTTCGTGATGGCGCGGCATTAATGGGTAAGGTTTATTTTCCGCGACTTATCATGCCGCTAAGTATCGTTGCATCAAATCTCATCAGGTTTGGGGTACAGATCATCTTATTTATCATACTATTAACTTTCTATAACATTAAGGCGGGGCATCTTTCACTTAATATATATGCATTTCTATTTCCGGTGCTCATTGTGCTCATTGCAGCGCAGGGCCTGGGTTTGGGAATGATGATATCTGCCGTAACCACCAAATATCGGGATATTGCTTTTATTGTGAGCTTTGGGGTGCCTTTATTAATGTACGCCACAACAGTTATTTATCCGCTATCTGTTGCCGAAGCTAAATTTCACGCCTATAGCTGGATAGTGAAATACAACCCGATAACCGCAGTTATTGAAACGTTCAGGTATGGATTTCTGGGTAAAGGCGATTTTAGCTGGTGGTTATTCGGTTACTGTACTGCCATCACCTTTGTAATATTATTACTGGGCACAATCATATTCAGCAAGGTAGAAAAAGACTTTATTGATACGGTATAGAGTGAGTAATAAAGTATTAAAAGTGGAAGAGCTGGTTTGAAGATACTCCAGGTAACACCCGCTTATAAGCCGGCCCTGATTTACGGCGGACCTACCATGTCGGTCTCCATGCTGGCGGAGCAACTGACCCGGGTAGGCGAAAATGTAACCGTTTATGCTACTACCGCCAACGGGAAAGATGAGCTTGAGGTAGCTGCCGGTAAAGTAATACCCGTTGATGGGGTGGGCGTTATCTATTTTAAAAGGATAACAAAAGACCATACCCATTTTTCGCCGCAATTATTGCTGCAGTTGTGGAGGCAATGCCGGCAGTTTGATGTTGTGCATATTCATGGGTGGTGGAACACTGTTTCGGTATTGGCCTGCTGGATTGCGCAAAAGCGAGGCGTGCCGGTTATTGTATCGCCACGCGGTATGCTGAGCAGTTATTCTTTCAATAACAAAAATAACTCGGCAAAAAATTTTATCCATCGTTTATTGGGCCGTTCGCTTCTTAAAAAGAGCTTTATTCATGTTACATCACATAACGAATATGAAGCCGTATCATCCCTGGTAAGGCCGAACGGTATTTTTAATATACCCAATTTTATCAGGATTGATAAGGTTGAGCGCTTAAAGTCGCCATTGGATAACGATGTGCTAAAACTCATTTTCTTTTCACGTATAGAAGAAAAAAAAGGGCTTGATATTTTATTGGGAGCACTAAGGCATGTGAATATCCCATACCACCTTACGGTTGCCGGTTCTGGTGATTTAGAATATATCAGCCGACTGAAGAAAATGGCTGCTGAATATGGCGTTGAAGATAAGATGGGATGGATAGGTTTTCAAACAGCAAAGAAATTTGAGGTATTGGCTGAACATGATCTGATGGTACTGCCTTCATACGACGAAAATTTTGGTAACGTAGTGATAGAAAGTTTAAGCGTAGGTACCGCGGTTTTGATAAGCAAACAGGTAGGTTTGGCGGGTTATGTAGCCGAAAAACAACTTGGATGGGTTTGCGAATTAAATGAACAAGCATTTGCTGAGGCTATAAATAACAGTTATTTACTGAAAACAATGCTTAGTGATATACGGCATCGGGCGCCCTCGGTTATACAAAATGATTTTGATACCTATAAAATAGTTAGCAGCTATATAGAGATGTATCAC
>JBQCIS010000153.1:0-10382 GCA_051953515.1 Mucilaginibacter sp. | reverse complement strand
AGATGCCAAAAACAGCGGTGGCACCGCGTATTGGGATCTGAAAATGAAACCCGGCCAGAGCAAAACCATTCGTTTTATACTTGCCTATGGCAAAACACAGAATGATGTAATGGCCGACGTTAACCTGTATAGCAACAGCTTTAAAGCGACGTTTGCCGGTGTTGAAACCACCTGGAAAAGCCGCTGGAAGGAAATGTTCCGCCCGGGTAATGCCTTATTTTCCGGCAGTTTTCCGGTACTGGCAACTAATGATAAGATCGCGAAAAAAGTTTACTACACAGGGCCGCTTACGGCGCTTTACCTGCTCGACACCAACTTGCCCATGCACAAAAGGGTGTACCTTACGGGCGGCCCGCGCTGGGGAGCGAGCGTAATGTTTTTCTGGGATACGGCCCTATGGTCGGAAATGTTTGCCGAACTTGATCCTGCCATGATGAAAGAGATCATTACAGGGTTTATTAAAGTTGATCCGTCAAAGCATTTCGGGGTGGATAACTTTACCGGGCATGGCACCGGTAATGGCTATGTGGCCAACTATTGGGCGCTTTTCCAGTTATTGCGGTCTTATATTACCGTAACCAAAGATTATGCTTTTCTGAACGAGGATCTCGACGGCAAAAAGGTGATCGATTATATGACTGATTATGCCTACCACTGGAAAGCCATCTCGATATACGGGCAGCCGGGGTGTACTGACGACCTTTATAAACTGGCTGATTTCGGCGATAACCCATGGAACCTGCTGGAGTGTGTGCCAACCTATATTCACATTGTACCGTCATTCAATATCAGTTATGTATGGATGATGCGCGAAACCGCCAAGTTTGATCAATATTTGGGTAAGGATAAGGAAGCCGCACAATTAAACACAGATGCCAATGACATGGCGAAACGCGTGCTGAAGTTATATGCCGGCCATGGTGTTTGGAACAGCCTTTACCCTAATAATAAAAAGGTAGAAGTGCGCCACGTAATGGACTTTATGTACATCGGCAATTACATGAACCAGGATATATCTGACAAAACGAAACGCGAGATGCGCGATTTTGCCGAGAATGAACTGTTTACCGATCACTGGATGCGCGCACAATCGCTGAAAGATATTGCCGCCAAATATTCCGACCGCCCGGACCACGGGCCACTTGGCGCTTACGACGGCTGGCCGTCAGGCAGTATGGACGCCCTCTCGCAAATGGGTTTTACCAAACGCGCATTTAAGTTTTATCATGATGTAGAGCCGGTGACGCTGGAAAGCTGCTGGTCGCAGGCGCATGAGCTTTGGGGCGACAACAAATACAATAAGAAAGCCCGTGTACGCATCCCCGAACGTGGATGGACAGCGCGTGAGGCCATTGAAGGCGTGGAGTTTTCACAAAATATGCTTAAAAACTTCTTCGGATTTGATCCGCAGATCAATGGCAGGGTAATGAGCAACACAGCGCAACCCATCGGCTTTAAAGGTAAGCTGTACAACGTGCGCTACGGCGGCAAGCTTTATGATCTGAGCTGCAATAACGGGGTGAATAGTATGACGGCGGTTAGCAATTAAAAACATGTTATTTCTACGAGCATGGGTGGATGGTGCGTGGTGCGAGGAGAAATCTTATGCGACATGAAAATATCGTATAAACATGGTGCATAAGATTTCTCACCTGCCCCAACCGCGCAGTCCCCACGCAGTACAGGTTCGAAATGACACCGTTTTTAATTATCATTTCATACTATCATGTATGGCGTTGATCTCGTCGAGGTGGTTTTGCAGGACGGGCAGGGTTTTTATGGCGAAGTTTTTCAGGTCGGGGTCCTGTAGCTTTTTGGTTTCGGAGGTAAATTCCTGCACATCTTGCCTATGGTCATCCACCATTACCTTTACATAAGCCCTGTCGAAGTCGATGCCTGACATTTGTGAAAGTTTATTGATCAGCGCGCGCTCCTGTTCATCCGGCAATGAGGGGAGCGTAATATTTTTGTCTTTAATCAGTTTCAGCAATTTATCGTTCACCTTTCCGTGATCTTTCACCATCATAGCGCCAAAGTTCTTTACTTCCTTGCTTTTGCCGTTTTTGATGGCCAGCCGTCCTAATAGCACTTCGGTAGTACCGCCATTGATGGCAGCAATGGCGAAATGAGTATCTTGGGTATCAATTACCATGTGCAGTTTGGCGGCGGTATCGGGCGTAGTATCACCATCGGTATCAACAGCCAGCTTATTATAATTCTGCGGTTGGCGGTGATTGCATGCCTGTAGTGCGCCGGCCAGCAATATCGCGGCTATCACTCCACGTAATCCTTTCATTTTTAGAATACTGTTGTTTGTGTAAACGTTTGCGCGCTCATTAGGTTTATAATTAATTGCGAAATTATTGGGATCAATATAGTTTTATTATTTTTGACCACATAAAATATTTAATATGGAATTTCCGGCAGAATTAAAGTACACCAAAGACCACGAGTGGATCAAAATTGAAGGCGATAAAGCCACTATCGGTATCACCGAATTTGCACAGCGCGAATTAGGCGACATTGTTTACATCGACATACCTTCTGTTGGCAAAGAGGTAGCCAAAGAAGACGTTTTTGGTACTGTAGAGGCCGTTAAAACTGTTTCGGATCTGTTTATACCGCTTACTGCAACTGTTGACGAAGTAAACAGTCTGCTCGACAAACAACCAGAACTGGTAAACAGTGATCCGTATGGCGATGGCTGGATGGTTAAAGTTACCCTTGCAGATGCAGGTGATAATGCAGGCCTCCTGTCGGCTGATGAATATAAGGCACTGACCGGCGTTTAATACTTTATGAACCGTCGCTTAAAATACCAGGGGCTCACTATTTTGTGGGCCCTCTTTGTTTTCATCCTGTGTACCATGAAAATGGGCAATGTGGAAGGCTCACCTATGTTTTTCCCCGGATTTGACAAGCTGGTACATTGCGGCTTTTACCTGGTTTTTACTATTTTTTACTGTTACGGCCTTATCAGGCAACATAATTTAGCCGCTTTCCCGTTTAAATATGCAATGCTGGTATTTATGCTGGCAGTGGTTTACGGCGGTGCGATTGAATTATTGCAGGCATACATTTTTACCTGGCGCGATGGTAGCTGGGGCGATCTGTTTGCCGATGCCGTAGGCGCGGCTATGGGATTGTTTGGTGTATTGATAACTTCAATGACGTTTAATTATGGTAAAAAATAAACTCTTCCTGTTGGTAGTGCTTGTTGCGGTGGTATGTGTTTGCATTTGCCTTTCATCCTGCGGGATATTTAAAGGCTGCGGCTGCCCTACGTTTGGGAAGGATTGAAGTTTTTTGATGTGCAAATTGGATGTGCGAATGTGCAGATGAATAGATGTGCAGATATATCTGTTATAAACATAATTTGTACATCTGCACATCAATAACTCCGCACATTTACCAGGCTACTTCGCCTTCCTCTTTTAAAAACTTCGCGGTGCCGGGATCGGTATCCAATGCCATTCTTACTATCGCCGTTGCACCTTGCTCAATAGTTTTTGCTCCCTGGAACTGGTTCAGGTCGGTTGCGGTATAGCCCGGTGTAACGCTGTTAACGGTAATGCCACTTTCATGAAGTTCATTTGCCAGCATTACGGTAAAGGCATTTAACGCCGTTTTAGATGCGCCGTAAGCATTATACCTGTCACGGTTTCTTACCCTGCCGGCATCTATACGCATAGCGATGGAACCCACTTCGCTGGAAACATTTATAATGGATGCTTTCGGCGATTTTCTTAACAGCGGCAAAAACTCCTGTGTAGTTTGTACAGTGCCGAAAAAGTTAGTGTCGAATATCGCACGCAGGTTTTGCATGTCGCCAGTAGCGAAATCCTGTGGCTGCTCACCGGCAATGCCTGCGTTATTTATTAAAATATCTAAGGATGATATCCCGGCTTCCAGTTCCTGCCTCGCTTGACGAACGGAATCGATATCGGCTATATCGATGACGATAGCCGCTATATTGGTTATGCCTTCGTTATTTAACTTTTTAATGGCTTCCAATCCGTTTGCTTTGTCTCTGCTGCCCAGGTATACAAAATGGCCCGCTTTGGCCAGCTGTCTGGCGGTTTCAAAGCCTATTCCTTTGTTTGCGCCGGTTATTAGTATGGTTTTCATAAGATGATATTGTTGGTTTTAACTGGATGCAAACGTACGCAACATTTATATTGCAACAGAAGTTTCATGTTTTTACGTTTTTCATTTGAATTTTAAATGACATAAAATATTGCGATGGAGTTAAATTCCATCAGGGAGCATTGATAATTAAAGGAGAACTTTTTTTAGTGCGATATAGTGTAGCGTTTGTAGCAGGTGTAGCTATGTAGCAGGCGCTACAATGCTACACTTTACTACATTTATCATTCTGAAAAAAGTTTACATTATTTAGAGTATCCTTATTTGGATTTAATTTAAATAAGCGTACATTTGCTTGATATTAATTAAGAAACATGAGGCTTTCACAACTTGAAGTAGGCGAAAAAGGTATAGTAAAAGAGTTTACCGACCTGGAAATGTCGGTAAAGCTGATGGAAATGGGCTGCCTTCCCGGCGAAGAAATAAAAGTTGAACGGGTAGCGCCACTTGGCGATCCGATTGCCATCAATGTTTCGGGTTATCAGCTTAGCTTGCGTAAGCGTGAGGCCCACACCATTGTTTTGCGTTAGTTAGTTTATAATTGAAAGCTGATATAAGAGTTGCGCTTGTTGGGAACCCTAATACCGGTAAATCCACTCTTTTTAATGTACTTACCGGCTTAAACCAAAAGATAGGCAATTTTCCGGGGGTTACTGTAGACAAAAAGGTTGGCTATTGCCAGCTGCCCGACGGCCGCCGCGCCGAGGTGATTGATCTGCCCGGAACTTATAGCATCTACCCCAAAAGTCAGGACGAATCCATCGTATTTTCTATTTTGGCCGACAAGGCCAACCCGCATAGCCCCGATCTGGTGGTGGTTATTCTCGATGCCTCTAACCTGAAAAGGAACCTGCTGCTTTACTCGCAGGTGGCCGACCTGAAGATACCCGTTATCATCGCCCTAAACATGATGGATATGGCCAAAAAGGCCGATATTAATATCAATGTCGACTTATTTGCCAAAAAGCTGGGCGTGCCTGTAGTGCCGATCTCCGCGCGTAAAGTAAACGGCATTGATCAGCTGAAAGAAGCCATCTCCTACGCCAATAAGGTAGCCTTGCAGGAAGACAGCATTGATGTAAATACCATCGCCCCGCAACTGGTTGAAGCCATAGGCGAAGAGATGCAGATCGATAACCCGTACCTCGCTTTGCAACTGGCGCATCAGCACGAAAGTTTAAAATTTCTTACACCTGAGCAAAGCAACCGCATTGAGGAGCTGGAACAGCAATTCTCCTTCAACTCGCAAAAGGCCCAGGGGATGGAAACCATTGCGCGCTATGCTTTTATTAACGACCTGCTGTATGATACCGTTACCAAACCGGTAACTGCCAATGAGGAAACATTCAGCAATAAAATTGATAAGATACTTACGCACAAGATATTTGGCTTTGTGATATTTCTGGCCATCCTGATGTTTATGTTCCAGGCCATTTTCACCTGGTCGTCGTACCCGATGGGCCTAATCTCCGACGGCTTTGTGTGGTTACAAGATCATTTACACCAGCTGTTACCCGCGGGGCCGGTAGCCAATCTGTTGGTAGATGGTGTTATTGCCGGGTTAAGCGGCGTAATGGTATTTGTGCCGCAGATAGCCATACTTTTCGCCTTTATATCTATACTGGAAGATACCGGCTATATGGCCCGCGTTACTTTTATGATGGATAAGTTAATGCGCAAGGTGGGGCTGAACGGTAAATCCGTCGTGCCCCTTATCGGTGGTTTTGCCTGCGCGGTGCCATCCATCATGAGTACCCGAACCATTGAAAACTGGAAGGACAGGATGATCACCATTATGGTTACACCACTGGTAACCTGCTCCGCACGGCTGCCCGTTTATACCCTGCTGATTGCATTGGTAGTACCAAATAAAACGGTGTGGTGGGTATTTAATATGCAGGGGCTTGCGCTTACCGCCATGTATGTGTTCAGCCTGGTTTCGGCTGTATTGGTGGCATGGGTGTTTAAATTTATTCTTAAAGGAAAGGAACGGGGCTATTTTATAATGGAGCTGCCCGTTTACCGTATGCCGCGCTGGAAGAATGTGTTACTGAGCATGTATGAACGTTCAAAGGCTTTCGTACTGCAGGCCGGTAAGGTGATCATTGCCGTATCGGTAATCCTGTGGGTACTGGCTTCTTACGGACCGGGTAACCGATTCGACCGGATAGATAAGCAATACGCCCAACCGCAATACACGCAGCACATGAGCACCGATAGCCTGAACCGGGCCATCGCATCAGCAAAGCTGGAAAATTCTTATGCGGGCGTACTGGGTCATGTAATAGAACCCGTTATTAAACCGCTTGGCTTCGACTGGAAGATCGGCATTGCGCTGATTACCTCATTTGCTGCACGCGAGGTATTTGTAGGCACCATGGCCACTATATATAGCGTTAATGGCAGTGCTGAGAAAATGGAATCGGTTTATGAAAAGATGCACCAGGCGAAGAATCCGGATACCGGCCAGCCGGTATTTACGGTTGCTGTAGCATTCTCCCTTATGATGTTTTACGCCTTCGCCATGCAATGCGCCAGTACCATGGCCATCGTGTACCGCGAAACCAAAAACTGGCGCTGGCCGGCTATCCAATTCGCTTACATGACCTTGCTGGCTTATGTAGTGAGTTTTATTACATACCATATTTTGAGGTAAAAGGTTAAAGCCGAAAGGTAAAAATTCGCCAAGGCGCCATCCTGAGCTTGTCGAAGGACGCGGATAAAGGCCTTTATGTACTATGGTTCGGCAGGCTCAACATCACAAGGCTCTCAATAATGCACAAACCTTTAACTTTTTCCCTTTCAGCTTTCGCCTTTATCCTTTTTGCTTTCACACAAAAAACCGTAAATTCGCTACAGAGGTAGAAATTGGACAAAGTAAAAATTTTAGAAAAATATCTGCCGCCGGATGCTGCCCCCCTGATCAGCCGGTGGATAGATCATTTTCAGTGCGAGTTTAAGATCTCGCGCAACCGCAATAGCAAATTCGGCGATTACCGGCCGCCATTCAACGGCAAGGGACACCGCATCTCCGTAAATTACGATCTTAATCCTTATGCCTTCCTGGTAACTACCGTGCATGAATTTGCGCATCTGCATACCTGGAACGAGCATAAACTCAAAGCCAAACCACATGGCGCCGAGTGGAAGAACAACTTTAAAAAAATGATGCAGCCTTTTTTTGAGAAGGATGTTTTCCCGGCGGATATTAAACACAGCATCACCAATTACCTGAATAACCCGGCGGCATCCAGCTGTTCCGACCTGTCGCTCTACCGTGCCCTGCGTAAATACGATGCACCGAAGGAGTCGGTGGTTACAGTTGACAAGATACCGTTAAAGGCCTTATTTAAAATAAAGGACGGGCGTGTTTTCCGCAAGGATGAAAAACTGCGCAAACGTTTTAAATGCACCGAAATGCATAGTCAGCGGGTGTATTTGTTTAGCCCGGTAGCAGAGGTGGAGCTGGTGGAAAATAAATAAGGTTCTCACAAACACTGTCATCCTGAGCATCCCTAAGGACCTAAAAAAAGGTTCTTTACTTCGTTCAGAATGACAGAATTATTGAGAATATGTTTTTAGTTGATAGTTCATAGCAAAGAACCATGAACTATCAACTAAAAACTATACATTAATCCGTTTCGTGCACATGCAGCGGTGTATCCTCATCAACCCTTTTCAGGTTAACCCTTACCGGCTTTACCACTAACGGTATCTTTTCTACACGTGTTTCGCTGGTATCCAGGCCGAAGGCTTTTGCTTCAGACATGGCCAGGCGTTTAATAGCGAAATAACTGTTCAATATAAATGCTTCAGATGCACTGAAGATGTTATTGTACGACAAGAATTTCTCAATAATAACAAAGCTAAAGTCTGATACTACCTTGAATTGTTTCAGCGATTCATATTGGCTGGTGATGTCGATCTCCTTGCGCGCCACCATATCTTCAATTACCCGCCTGAAGAATACATTCACCTTTGGCTGTATGCGGAAGCCTAAACGAAGGTCTATCTTAATCACTTTACCCGGCTCTATCTGATCTACACTATACTCCATGGTGTATGGTTCGTCGGTTATGTCAATGTGTATAAACCAATAGGTGTCCGCACGTTTCGGGCTTCGGCTGCGAATGGAGTACATGATCTTTTCTTCTATCTGCTTGCTGTTGTTAGCTTTGGTAAGATAAATGAGCTGGCTTGCATATTTTGGCACAGACTGGTCGGCACTCAATGCAACCAGCAACGGCACCTGGTCTTTCAGATCAACAAAATGCAGGAAGCGGTTGTTGATCTTGCGTGCTTTGAACCAAACATACATGGTGAATATCAACCCGATCTCGAATACTACAAAGAACAGCCTCTTTAACAGCTTAATGGCGTTTGCCACAAAGAAAGCCGATTCAACAGTAAGGAAAATACAAAGAATAACCACCACTATCCATACCGGCCAGTGCTTTACATAACGCATAAAGTACGACATGAGGATGGTGGTCATGAGCATAGCTACCGTGATGGAGAAGCCATAAGCAGCCGTCATGTGCTCTGAGGTACGGAAGTATAAGGACACCGCAATACAGCCAAAACATAATATCCAGTTGATAGAAGGGATATAAATCTGTCCACGTATGTTTGAAGGGTATTTAATAGCAATTCGCGGCCAGAAGTTCATACTCACAGCCTCGCTGATCAACGTAAATGAACCGCTGATAAGCGCCTGGCTGGCAATAATGGTTGCCAGTGTAGCCAAGCCAACGCAGGGGATCATGAGCAGGTGCGGATTGGGCACTATACTGAAGAACGGGTTTACATCTTTAAAGCTATAGTTTGCCGGCCGTGTTAATACCCAGGCACCCTGCCCAAGATAGTTAAGCACCAATGTAGTTTTCACCAATATCCAGCTTACCTGTATGTTTTTACGGCCGCAATGCCCCAAATCTGAGTACAACGCCTCGGCACCAGTAGTACACAGGAAAACAGCACCCAACAGGTATATCCAATGTGGGTGATGAAACAGCAGCATAGCGCCGTAGTATGGGTTTAATGCCTTAATAACAGCCGGATAGTGTACCAATTGCAGTGTACCTAAAACACCTATCATAATAAACCATAGCAGCATAACCGGGCCAAAAGCCGAGCCTACCACATTGGTACCAAACTGCTGAAAGAAGAATAGCAACAGCAAAATACCCATCACTATGCCCAGTATGAGCCAGTTGCCCGGTACGAAATCGGCAGAAAGTGACGGCACATTGCTAAGACCCTCTATAGCTGATGTTACCGAAATTGGCGGAGTGATGATACCATCGGCAAGCAAGGTGCCCGCACCGATAATAGCAGGAATAGCCAGCCACTTGCCATAACGCCTAACCAATGCGTATAGCGAGAATATGCCACCTTCACCACGGTTATCAGCTTGCAGTGTGATAATAATATATTTAAAAGTAGTTTGAAGCGTAAGGGTCCAGAAGATACAGGAGATGGAGCCTAATACAAGCTCCTGGTTAATATGCCCGCCTTCTACCAAAAGGGTCTGGAATACATAAAGCGGCGATGTACCAATGTCGCCAAAAATTATCCCGAGAGTAATCAATACACCGGCGGCGGTTAGTTTTCTTAAATGGGGGTTCATTTTTACTTTTTGTTGTTTGCGATTTGTTTACTGTTTGTTTCCTATTTGATTTTTATCAGCGTTTTAAGCGTTATTTACATTAAGGTGAAAATAAAAGCGGCTGCCTTCGCCTCGTTCGCTTTCCACACCAATACTGCCGCCCTGCGCCTCAATAAAGTCTTTGGCAATAGCAAGGCCGAGGCCGGTACCTGTTTTATCTGCTTCTGCACCAGGCACACGGAAATACCTTTCAAAAATGCGCGACAGGTATTTTTCGTCAATGCCCTGTCCGTTGTCCTGTACCGAAAACTCGATCACGTTTGAACGGCTTCTTTTTACATCAAGGTTGATAATGCCCTTCACTGGGCTGTATTTGATGGCGTTGGATAACAGGTTGATAAGCACCCAGGTGGTTTTGTCCAAATCGGCCAGTACGTTTGGTAAACTGTCCGGGCAGTTCACTTCTATAGTAATTTCCTTCTGGTCGGCCAGGGATTTTATAGCTTTTATGGCATAGTTCACAATATTCTTAGGGTGGGTACTGCCAAAGTTCAGGTTAATCTTACCCGTTTCTACCTGTGCGGCATCGAGCAGTTCACCTGTTATTTGCAACAGGCGCTGAGTATCG
>JBQCIS010000152.1:0-7371 GCA_051953515.1 Mucilaginibacter sp. | reverse complement strand
GGCATAAAACATGCGCTGCTGATTGGCCTCCTTTTCGCATTTCTGAACCTTATTCCATATTTGGGCGCACTTATTGGCAATATTCTCGGTGTGCTTATTACGCTCGCTTCATCCGAAAACCTGGCTGATATACTGATCGTACTCGGTGCCATTACAGCAGTACAGTTTCTGGATAACAATATTCTGATGCCGCGGATAGTTGGCGGCCAGGTGAAGATCAACGCGTTGGTCTCCATTGTCGGCATTATTGCCGGCGGCGCAATGGCGGGTATTTCAGGCATGTTTCTGGCGATGCCGGTGCTTTCAATACTAAAGGTAATCTTTGATCGCTCGGAGAATTACAAACAGTGGGGTGTGATTCTTGGTGCAGAACGACCGGAACAAAGCCCTTTAAGTGACGTGAGTCAGCACGGGTTGTGATATTAATCATTGGCTTACAAGGAGATTACCTGAATATTTGTAGCGGATAATTACAGTATCATGGGCAGTATTCTCATATTGACAGACTTTTCCGCGGGTTCATTAAGGGCTGCTGAATGGGCATTACTGTTAGCCCGTAAGGCCCGGCTCAATCTCCACATTTTTCACAGCTACGTGGACGTGCCGGTTATTCCTTATGATCAATATCCTGAGCCTGAGATACTGGTACGCATCGATGAGGAACTACACAAACGCCTGAACGAATTCGCCGATTCACTTAGAGAAGTTGCAAAAAGCACGCGGAATGAATTTGAACCCAAGATCCAAACGCAACTGGGTGAAGGGGGATTGGGGCAGCATGTAAAAGAACTTGTCAGCAAGCATCAAATCGTGCTGACAGTTATGGGCGCAACGGAGAAAACCAAGCTGGAAAATTTGCTGATGGGTAACCAGATTGGTTCCGTAATAGAGCATGCTACCGGCCCGGTATTGATTGTTCCTTTACATTCGCAGCCGATATCAGTGGATAGGGTTACCCTGGCAATTGATTTCGATCATCAGGATATAACTGCTGTAACCGGACTTGCTGCGCTGGCCGGTGTTTTTGATTTTAAGATCGAGGCAGTACATGTACAATTAAGCACGGCAGCCGCCACCAAAAACGAAGAACTAACTTTCATAAAAACACTTAAACGCGATGGGATAACGTTGGAAAACTGCTATACCGTCCGTGGGAAAAGTGTATTACCTCGCTTATACCGTGAATGCAGGGAAAGAGGTTCGGCATGGCTGGCGGTTATACATCACCAACACGGAGTATTACGCAGGCTGTTTTATGACAGTACCACCAGAACGGCGTTAGACAATCTGGACATCCCGCTTTTGATTGTTCCCTCACAAGAAACACAGTAAGTGCATTAAAAACTCCAGGTATGAAAAAGATCATCGCGGTATTTGACGGCTTAAGCTATTCGCAAAGCACCGAGGCGTATGCTATTCAATTTGCCAACGACGGAAATACGCACCTCGTCGGTCTCTTTCTGGACGATTTTACCTATCATAGCTATTACTTGCACGAGCACGATTATGCGGCACTGCTAAAGGAAAAAATCGCCGGAGATGAAAAAGATCAGCATACCAGAAAGGCTGCGGCTGAAAAATTTCAAAGCGCATGCCAAAAGGCGGGAATTGAGCACACTGTTCATCACGACCGTAGTATTGCAAGTCAGGAATTGCTGCATGAAAGTATTTACGCCGACTTAATAGTGGTGGACAAAAAAGAATCGTTTCAACATACAAATAAACAGTTTCCGGCAGATTTTATACAGGATATGCTTGCAAATGCAGAATGCCCTGTTTTAATCGTGCCCTCTGAGTTTCGGGCCATAGAGAAGATTATTTTATTATATGATGGCGGTCCATCATCAGTTTATGCAATTAAAACGTTCAGTTATCTGTTTCCTGGGTTCAACAGGTTCCCTACAGAGGTTATTTGTGTGCGCAATGAGATGCTTAACCTGCATTTGCCTGATAATTTCCTGATGAAAGAATTTATGAAACGCCATTTCCCGGAGGCCGTTTATAAAGTGTTGAAGGGCAATGCGGAAAACGAAATTGTCAAATATTTAAAGAATCGTAAGCAGCATGAGCTGCTGGTAATGGGTGCCTATGAACGGAGCAGATTATCGCGCTGGTTCAAAGCCAGTATGGCCGATAAACTAATGTTGCAATTGAAAACACCATTATTTGTAACACACCGGTGATATATCAGACTACCGAGTAAAAGCCGCATGGCATTATTTAATCTATCGATTTGATCTTTGTCCAGCCCGCTCCTAAAAAAAACTATCCAAAAAGTTTGAATATCAAATAATTAAATCTAATTTTATTTAACCAATAGCTAAATCAATTCAGCAAAATCCTAAGTTAATTTTTTCTTATCAGTTTACTAACCAATTACTAAATCGTTTTACTATGAATCAAAAACTAATTCTGCCAATTGCAGCCGGCCTGCTTCTACTATTGCAAAGTTGTGCCAAAAATCTAAATCAAAATGAAACAGTCCCCTTAAAAAAACCTTTTTCCAAATCCAAGGCGTTAACATCAACCGTAGCCTATGAAGACACTGCTGTTACTGCGTTTTTTCAACGCACCAGCGGAGCAGAGGCATTTGACGGGGCTTTTTCCTGCCAACTAAGCAATGGCCAGGTGTATTGGTTTAATAACGACAGTTTTGTTAATCAGCTCAACAATGGGGTGCTGCCTTGCGTTTTTAACAACCATAACAGCACATTATTACAACCGGCGAGCCACAGCTGGGATCCCTCACAAACTTCAACCCTAACTTACGCATTTACTAACTATAGTTTATTTCAACCCTTAAACAGCAGCCATTGGTATTGGCCATGTGCTGCGCTACAGATAAACGGTACCCCATTTGTTTATGTTAATGAAATGGCATCCGCATCAGGCGGTTTAGGGTTTACTGTAGTTGCATCGGCACTGGCAGATGTAAATCCGTCTACCAATGCGGTAACCTATTATGGAACACCTGACTTAAATGGTATCGACTTTGGGATAGGTATGGTACAAGGCATTGATGGTTACGTATATATTTATGGCTACAAACAACAAGGTTCACCCAGTGTAGCAGCTAATATTTACGTTGCGCGCTTTCTACCTTCCAATGTCAGCTCCTGGCAATTTTGGAATGGCTCTGCATGGGGTAGCACATCTGCATCTGCAGCTGTTATAGGTGTGGCGCCATCAAACGGCGTATATATTAGCTTTGTGAACTCTAAATATGTAATGATAACAACAACCTTCAACTTACAATGCAATCAGGGCACAGCTATCTATGGCGCCACTGCCACTAATGTAACCGGGCCTTTTTCATCGCAGCAAGTCATTTACAATATACCTGATAGATTGAATGGTAATACACCGTTTTTTTATACTCCGGTTATTCATCCTGAATTTAATGCCAACAATGAGTTTTTATTTACCTATTGTATAAACGGCTATGCGCCCTGCGTAGCGGCTTGCAACAATAATCAATTTTTACCCGACACTTACCGCCCCCGTGGCGTACGGGTGCCGTATAGCGTTTTAGGCCTGTAAATAAATAGTTTATCCGCCAAACAAACCTTTATGAATGCTTAAGCGACATAGGGGTTTGTTTGTTTCTCCCTGTACGCTATATTGTTCAAACTATCTGCTAAAAAAGCGCCATCATTCCATTACTAACACTGCGGCGCCTGTTATCTCCCCCTTCCTTAATTTATCCAACGCTTCATTAGCTTGTTCCAGTTTAAACAGTTGCGTTTGTGTTTTCACGGAAACATTTTTAAGCAAGTCAAAAAAATCAAGCCCGTCCTGCCGGGTAAGGTTAGCAACCGATCTGACAATACGTTCTCCCCAAAGCAGATCGTATCTAAATGCAGGGATATCGCTCATGTGTATACCGCCGCATATTACTTCGCCACCTTTATCTATATCCTGCAAGGCTTTGGGCACCAGTTCACCTACCGCGGCAAAAATAATGGCGGCGTCAAGCTTTTCAGGTGGCGTTTCGCTGCTGCCACCGGTCCAGTAGGCCCCCATCTGCTTTGCAAATGCCTGCCCTATGCTGTCGCCATCCCGTGTAAAGGCAAATATTTTCCTGCCCTGCGCCACTGCAACCTGCGTTATGATATGTGCCGATGCGCCAAATCCATAAATACCTATATTTTTAACTTCAGGATCGATCATGTGGTACGAACGAAACCCGATCAACCCGGCACATAGCAAGGGTGAGAACGAGGCCTCATCATATTTTTCATCCAACCTGAAACAAAAACGTGCATTGGCTACTGTATACTCGGCATAGCCGCCATCTATAGTATAGCCGGTGAACTTGGCGTTATCGCAGAGATTTTCCTTCCCGGCTTTACAAAATTTACATAGGCCGCAGGTATAGCCTACCCATGGCACACCCACCAACTCGCCGGATTGCAGCCCGCTAACATCGTCGCCTGCTTGTACAACATGCCCTATGATCTCATGCCCCGGTATTAAAGGCAGTTTAGGCTCGTTCAAGTCACCGTCTATCACATGCAGGTCGGTACGACATATACCACAGGCCTTTATTTTTATCAGCACCTGCCCTTTCCCGGGTTGCGGTACAGGTAGTTCTTTATATAACAGCGGCTTTAGTTGTTCTTCCAGAACCATCGCACGCATTTTTTGAGGAAGGTTCATAGCTGTAGTTTTAAGGATAACAGATTATTCCATTGCTGGTTCATTCTATATTAAAACAATTATTTACTTTAGTCATCAACCAATTCCACGCCTCATGAATATCAGGTTCACCATCTTCGCTTTATTATTATTTACTACAAAGGCAAGCTTTGCCCAAACACCAACTACCTGGAACAATAAGCAATGCGCCGTAGTACTTACTTATGACGATGCCATCAACGTCGATCTTGATAATGTGGTGCCTGCGCTGGATTCAGTTGGATTGAAGGGAACTTTTTACCTCATTGGCTCGTCACCCGTTGTAAGTAAACGCATGAGCGAGTGGCGTAAAGCTGCGCAGGAAGGTCATGAACTTGGTAACCATGCACTATTCCATCCCTGCGATGGCACCTTACCAAACCGCAGCTTTGTTTCGCCTGACAACGACCTTAGTAAATATACTGTAAGCCGAGCCGTTAGCGAGATTCGTGTAACTAACACCTTGTTAACCGCTATTGACGGTAAAACCATCCGCACTTTCGCCTACCCTTGCGGCGACCTGAAAATTGGCGACACATATTTTTATAACGACCTGAAAAATGATTTCGCCGGGGCGCGTGGTGTTACGCCTGCCATGCAAACCATCAACCAGGTTGATCTTACCAATATCGATTGTTATGCTATAAATGGCCAGGACGCCGATTATATGATCGGGCTTGTGAAACAAGCTATGCAAACCCATACACTGCTTGTTTTTTTGTTTCATGGCGTTGGCGGCGGCCATTCTATCAATGTTGATTTGCAAGCGCACAGCAAACTGTTGCACTTTCTGAAACAAAACGAAGATAAGATATGGATAGCGCCGATGGTACAAGTTGCCGGGTTTATTAAGGCCGCCCAGCCGAAATAATTGTTCTTTAAGCCGTTCAGATTACAATTAATTGAAATTGTAAAATATTTTTTGCAATCGATTGCAAAATGTAAAAAATATACTATTTTCGTCACCGCACCTCAATTGTAAACAACATTAAGTAGTTATTCAGATAAAGTATAATAAGCTATCAGACAATGATGTGCAAGAATATTAAAATGTTAAATTCAAAAATAAGATTGTAACTGTCAAAAATACGTTTTATCTTACGGGACTGATTAAAACCAAAATTGTAATATATGAGTTCATTAACCCTGCGCGACTACATTGTATTTTTAATATACTTTGTTATAGTTGCCTCGTACGGCCTGTGGGTCTATTTCAAAAAAAGAAAAGCAAAAACGAGTTCCGGCACAACTGACTACTTTCTGGCCGAAGGTTCATTAACATGGTGGGCTATTGGCGCCTCCCTCATAGCCTCCAACATTTCTTCCGAGCAATTTATCGGCACAGGCGGTTCGGCCTTCCGCGAAGGTTTAGCTATTTCCACTTATGAATGGATGGCAGCCGCAACACTCATTATTGTGGCAGTATTCTTTATACCGGTATATCTTAAAAACAAGATATTTACCATGCCGCAATTCCTTAATCAACGTTATAACGGTACGGTAGCCATGGTAATGGCTATTTTCTGGTTGCTGCTATATATCGTGGTTAATCTCATGTCAATCCTCTACCTTGGTGCGTTAGCGCTAAGTAATATTTCGGGTTTCAGTATTAATTTATGTATTGGTTTCCTTGCCATATTTGCGGTGATTATTACACTGGGCGGTATGAAGGTTATTGGTTATACCGATGTTATACAGGTATTTGTATTGATTTTAGGCGGATTAGTAGCCACTTATCTTGCGCTTGATAAAATCAGTACTTTATCTGGCAGTTCGGGAGTGCTTAACGGCCTTTCTATATTGCATAGGGAAGCGAATGACCATTTCCACATGATCTTTAAGAAAGACAATCCTAACTATGTCGACCTTCCGGGTTTGTCTGTTCTGATTGGCGGTATGTGGATCACCAACCTTAACTATTGGGGATGTAATCAGTACATCACGCAAAGAGCATTGGGCGCCGATCTTAAAACTGCTCGCAGCGGTATCCTCTTTGCTGCATTCTTAAAATTATTGATGCCGGTAATTGTTGTATTGCCGGGTATTGCAGTTTACCTGCTTTATCAAAAAGGCATGTTCCACCACGAAATGATGACGGCAAAAGGTGTGCTCGATCCCAATAAAGCTTACCCTTCACTTATTACCTTATTGCCTACAGGCTTAAAAGGGTTATCATTTGCAGCGCTTACAGCAGCCATTGTGGCGTCACTTGCGGGTAAGGCAAATAGTATTGCTACCATTTTCACGCTCGATGTTTATAAAAAAGCCATTAAACCAGATGCCACCGATAAGCATTTGGTACGTTTAGGCAAAATATCTGTAATGGTGGCAATGGCACTTGGTGTTTTACTGTCATTTATAATAGGCGATGCCTTAATGGGTGAAGGTAAACAGGGTTTCCAATATATACAGGAATACACTGGCTTCGTATCACCAGGGATATTTGCCATGTTCATACTTGGGTTCTTCTGGAAAAAGACCACATCAAACGCGGCATTGTTTGCAACCATTGGCGGTTTTGTGTTCTCCCTATTCTTTAAAGTATTACCGCATTTTGTAAACCTTGCTTTCCTGAAACCATTTGGTTTTTACTCACTCAATGGCGCCACAAAAGCGTATGAAATACCATTCCTTGATCGTATGGGTTTTGTATTCATTATCTGTATAATAGGTATGTATATTATTTCGAAAATA
>JBQCIS010000151.1:0-18660 GCA_051953515.1 Mucilaginibacter sp. | reverse complement strand
CAATATAAATCACATTAACCTAAAAACATAAATCTGATGAATGGTATTGTAAAACATGGCTTTAAACCCCTACTCATATTTATACTGTTATGGCATTTTAGCGCCAGCGCGCAGATAAAAGCACCGGTTTTTGGCAGTCAGCCATTTATAAACGGATTTTCTAAAGCTATCAGCGGCGAAACCATTTCTTATTATTCCGTTTATCCTGATTACGCCAAGGAGGCATTGCTCACCCGGGCAACAGACGGGAAAAAGGCAATAGAATGGGAAACAGCGCCCGTGCCCGCCAATATCAAAGGCCCCTATGTTTATTTCAGCTGGATAGCCGCTCATTCCACCGGCACGAATTCCGGCGCAAGGCACTTCGACTTATATATAAACAACAAGTATGCGCTTACTTTTACTACGCTTCCCAAAAATTATCCGCCTTACTGGGCCTTTGCCGGTAACGATAGCACTAAACTTGTTTTTGAACTAAAAAAGCGCGATGGCGGACAGGATGCCCATGGCTTTGCCTATCTGCGTGTGCCGCTGGCAAGGTGCAAAAAGGGTGAGCCTTTAAGGTTGAAAATAATAGGGCAAAACCAGGATAGCAATGATTGGTTCATGACCTTCAAGTACACATTTGAGGAGAAAATGGATGTAAATGCGCCTCCGCTACTATTAAAAAGTAAAACGCCGCAGAGGCCTTTGTCGCTTACTGTGCTGCATTTTGGTGCTCCTGTAAAAATGCATGTAACAGTTAATGGTTCTATCAGTCGCACTTTTCAGATCAGCAATGGTGTTAACGCGCTGGAAATACCGGTGGCTGTTCGCCCGGATGTTGTTACCTATAAAATCCGCACCGAAATAGGCAAGCTGGTTTTTAACAGGCAGCTAACGGTAAAGCCGGTTATTAAGCGGGATATTTACCTGGTGCATAACTCGCATAACGATATAGGTTATTCTAACACGCAGGAGGAAGTAGAGCAGATACAGGATAAAAACATACATGATGCACTGCATCTTATCAGAAAAACAAAGAATTATCCTGTGGGCAGCCGTTTTATATGGAACGTAGAATCGTTATGGGCGGTTGAGAATTTTATGAACTCGGCTACACCGGATGAGAAACAGGAATTTTTGCAAGATGTACGCAGCGGCAGTATCGGCCTTTCGGGCCTGTATGCCAATATCCTTTCGGGCCTGTGCACGCCCGAAGAAATGAACTGGATAACGCTTTATGCCGATAGTCTGCGCAAAACCTATCACCTGCCGATAAATACTGCTATGATGACAGACATTCCCGGTTTGAGCTGGAGCATGGTACACGCGCTTGCATCAAATGGTGTGCGCTATTTCTCAAATGGGCCGAACTACGTGGCCGGCATGGCTGATTGGGGCGACCGCATAGGCTATATCCTGAAAGCATTAGGTGACAAGCCTTTCTGGTGGAAATCGTCATCCGGTAAAGACAGCATACTGTTCTGGACGGCGGGCAAGGGTTATTCTTCATGGCATGGTACGCCTATAGGTGGTGTTTTTGACCGTGCCCCGAAAAAAATAGCCGATTATATGACCGAGCTGAACGAAAAGGGCTATCCCTACTCAATGGTGCAATAGCGCTATAATATCGTTGCAGACAACGGCCCGGTTGATAGTACCATAAGCGATTTCGTAAAGCAATGGAATGAGAAATATGAGTCGCCGCGATTGATCTTATCCAATGTTGGCGATATGTTCAGCGCGTTCGAAAAGAAATATGGCAAGTCTATCCCCGTTTTATCCGGCGATCTGACACCGTATTGGGAAGACGGTGCATATTCAACAGCAAAAGAGGAGACGGAGAACAGACTGGTGAGCGAAAAAATATTACAGTTGGAGAACATAGCCCGTCAGCAAAACAAAACCGTCAATTCCCAATGGCTTTACAAGGCCAAGCGGGGCGTAGTAATGTTCCATGAACATACCTGGGGCGCATACAACAGCATCTCAGAGCCCGATGTGCCTTTTGTTATTCACCAATGGAACTACAAGAAAGGCTTTGTTGATTCTGCAATGTATTATGCCGCTAAGATTGAGGCCGCGCTTTTCCCGCTACCCGCCCGCCCATCTGCCATCACCGTATTCAATAGTTTACCCTGGGAAAGATCAGGTTATGTAGAGATAAGCTGGCCTTCGTTTATGCAAACCAATTCGCTGATTGACGGTAACGGCAATACTATCCCGGTGCAGAAGCTGAGTGGCGGCAAAATGGGCTTTATTGCCCGGAATGTTCCGGCGAATGGGAAAGTTATCTATAAGCCTGGTCCGCAAATTAAGGCGGACACTTTTACCAATGCGGTACAATCGTTCGTCATTGATGATAAAACGGGGGCTATTTCTGCACTAAAAGTCGCTGATAAAAACGATGTTAACCCGCAGGAATACTCCGGCCTGGGCGAAGCTGTTTATGTAAAAGGCCTCGATCCGGTAAACCATTACCTTACTGCAAAGCAGCAGTCGGGAATTGCCGATAACGGACCGGTGATAAAAAATTACATTACTACCTGCACCCTGGAGGGGACCAACGGGGTGAGCTATCAGTTGAGTATGGTTAAAGGATCAAACGACGTAAAGTTGGCGGTCACCATTGATAAAAAAGCAATAACAGAAAAAGAAGCCATTCATATTGCTTTCCCTTTCAACTTTTCAGATCCGCGAGTGAAAATTGGCGTTGATAACGCTTTCATTACCCCTGAAAAGGGGCAGCTTCCTGGCGCCAACAAGGATTTTTATTCGGTACAGCGCTGGCTGGATGTTTCGGGTAAAGATGGAGCGGGGGTAACCATATCTTCGCCTGAGGCGGCTTTATTTGAAGTAGGCACTATGGTTGATGAACGTGAGATAAACAATGGGGTTAAGCTATGGAAAACTGAAAACCACTCGTCGGCGACAGTTTTTGCCTATGTGATGAACAATTACTGGCATACCAATTATAAAGCCAGCCAAAGTGGTAAAGTAACATTTAATTTTTACCTCCGCTTTCATAATGCATTTGATTTAGCCCAGGCTCAGCACTTTGCAGCAGAGTCGACACAGCCGCTGCTGGGTTATACGCAGTAGGATAAAAGCGCTTAGCTTGCCATATTCCATATTGCTGGCTACATGTTTGCAGGTTACTGTTAAAATGGGTAATGGGTATTAAGTTATTAATACCCATTACTTTTTAGTAAAGCAGATTTCACAATTATCAAAAACTTTTTATAGTGGTAATGGTCGCCAATCATTTCCAGCCAAGCAGGGTTGCGTAACAGGCAATAAGAATGCCGGCCTGGCCTTTCTCATAATTCCCCATTTGTGTACGTTTCGCCACACCGTAGTGGTAAAACGGCTGATTTTATACGCTCTATAGTTTTGGCTAAATGTTTGTTTTAATATTAAAACAACATTAATTAAAAAAACAACTGCTCAGAAGCCTTAGTCCGTACATGAACAAAATTAAGCCACCCATGCAAGCCATAGCAACAAACATCCGGCGAACGAGGGAAACCAGGAATTACACCCAGGAATATGTTGCCTACAGGTTAAACATTTCACAGAACGCGTTAAGTAAGATAGAACTTGGCCATACCCGTATTACAGTGGAGCGCCTGCTGCAAATAGCCGAAATACTCGATTGTAATGCATTAGACCTGATAAAACTGAATTGATAGGATAGGCCCTTATATCCCTTCAAAAAACAAAAAGCCTTTAGTTTAACTAAAGGCTTTTTGTTTTTTATCCCCTGGTTATTTAACCCTCACACCGGTATTGCTCATCGCTCACCTGTTCCATCCATTCAACCGCCGAACCATTTAATTTTTCATGTACGGCTATATGGCTCATGGCTGTGGTTAAAGTAGCGCCGTGCCAGTGCTTTTCATTCGGCTCAAAATAAACCACATCGCCCGGGTGGATAGCTTCACGCGGACCGTCCTCGCGCTGTACCCAGCCACTGCCTGCAGTAACAATAAGTGTTTGCCCGAATGGATGTGTATGCCATGCGGTGCGTGCGCCCGGCTCGAAAGTAACCAGCGCCATTGCCACGCGGGCGGGTTCGGGCGGACTGTTAAGCGGGTCGATACGCACCTGCCCGGTAAAATATTCTGATGGCCCGTGGCCCGAAGGCTGTGAGCCGCTGCGTTTTATTTCCATAGGTCTTCTCCTTATATTTTGTGATGCAACAAAGTTAATTCGGTATGGTTGTATTAGTGTAAGGTTTTTCACGCTCCGTGCTATAATAAACGGCCTCTTTGCAATCCAATTCCTTTCCATTAAATTTACCCCAATTTAAACTGACCAAAACAGATGAACATTAAACGCATTGTATCAGTGCTGGCCATCGCTTTGCCGGCATTCACCCTGCATGCGCAGGACAACCTGGTAAACTCCCTTAAAAACAATAAAAGCGACAGCAGCAAACAGAGCTACCATTTCACCAACATTATCGATCTTGCCAATACCTCGATTAAGAATCAGGGTTCGAGCGGTACTTGCTGGAGCTACTCCACCAACTCCTTCCTCGAATCTGAAATGATCCGGTTAGGCAAAAAGCCGGTAGACCTGTCTGAAATTTATACTGCCCGCTGTGCTTATATCGAAAAAGGCATTAACTATGTGCGCATGCATGGCGCTGTAAGCCTTGGTGATGGTGGCGAACCGCACGACGTGATCAACATGTACCGCAAATATGGCGCAATACCCCAAATGTATTATACAGGCCTGAATTATGGTACCAGGATCAACAAATTTGGCGAGCTGAGTGCTGTTATGGAAGGCGTGCTGAAAGCCGTGGTATCAAACCCTAACGGCGAACTTACACCAAACTGGCTGCAGGCTTATACCGATGTGATTGACGATTACCTGGGCAAGGTACCGGCAAATTTCAATTACAATGGCAAAGAGTACACCCCGCAAACCTTCGCTAAGGAAGTGGTAGGCATTAACCCGGATGATTATGTAGAGTTTGGTTCGGAAACCGACCATCCGCTGTATCAGAAATTTACCCTGCTGGTGCAGGATAACTGGGCATTTGGCCAGGTATATAACCTGCCATTGAATGATGTTACCGACATCATTGACAATGCATTGAAAAACGGTTATACCGTTGAATGGAGCGCCGACGTATCAGAAAAATATTTCAGCTGGAAAAATGGCGTAGCCTATGTGCCTGAAAAAGATTATGCCGATATGAGCGCAACGGAACGTGCGGATATGTTTAACGGCCCGAAACCAGAGCTTGACATTACACCGGAGGTGCGCGAAAAGGCGTTCGACAACTACAACACTACCGACGACCATGGTATGCACATTGTAGGCCTTGCTAAAGACCAAAACGGCAAGGAATACTATATCGTAAAAAACTCATGGGGACCGAGTAACGATTACAAAGGTTACCTGTATGTTACCAAAGCCTATGTTCGTTATAAAACAACCAACTTTTTGCTGAACAAAAACGCGCTGACAAAAGACATGCGCAGCAAGTTGGGGATATAACCCTTAATAAAGAACAGCACAGCAGTAGTAGCGATGGGTTTAAACCTATCGCTATTGTTGTTTAGTCACGCATCTCATACTATGCAACATAGGGTGTGATTTGAAAATAAATACTCTTAGTGTTGAACAATTCAACAACCTGTGGAATAATTCAACACTTTTAAAATCATCTAAAAAAATTAATATGTTGATTTAGTGTTACTTGTAAAATAATGGCATGCCTGGCATCATTCTGTTGCATACCCTATCAAAATCATTTAAAAAATAATAGGACTATGAAAAAGTTAATGGCAACAGCAATGCTTTCAGCATTCACATTAGGCGGTATAGTAATGGCAGCAACACCAAAAATGCAGTCTGATACTACCAAAAAGAAAACAGAAACCACTAAAAAAGACACTACTAAAAAGCCACCAGTAAAGTAAGTTACATTTTAACACCCGGTTGCTATGAGCCGCAGCCGGCAATGATCTTTCTTTCTCAAGTTTAATTCACGTTCACGCTGCCGGGCACAGTTATCCATTAACCCGTAACTGTCGTCCGGCAGTTGTTTTTACACCTAACGCCTGTTTCGATTGTAAAAAAAGCGGTTTTTTAAAACATTTATGCATTTGCTTGTTATTTTTGCCAGGGTACCCCCGGCTAACACATGGCTAAAATACTGCTTATTGAAGACGATCTGACGTTCTCGCACATGCTGAAAGTATTTCTGCAAAAGCACAGCCATGAAATAATTTCTGCCGAGAATATCAAAAAGGCCCGCCAGATTGCCGCGCAAAACGACACTGATCTGCTGCTGTTGGACTACCGCCTGCCCGACGGTACGGCCCTTGACCTGCTCGACTGGATGAATGCGTCCGGTTATGCCTGCCCTGTTATTATCATGACCAGCTTTAACGACGTACGTACTGCCGTAAAGGCCATACGCCTTGGCGCGTTCGACTATATCACCAAACCCGTTAATCCGGATGAGCTGTTAATGATCATCAATACAGCGCTGGGGCATAAAAAAGATGATAAGGAAAAAACCAATACCACGCAGCAATATATAAAAGGGAAAAGCGCCTATTCAGAAAAGCTGCACTCGTACATTGATATTGTCGCGCCAACCGATATGTCGGTGCTGGTGCAGGGCGAAAGCGGTACAGGCAAGGAGTATGTAGCGCGTACCATTCATGAGCAAAGCAGGCGTGCCGGGAAGCCTTTTGTGGCGATAGACTGCGGCGCATTGTCAAAAGAGCTTGCTGCCAGCGAACTGTTCGGCCACGTAAAGGGTGCCTTTACCGGTGCCATAGGCGATAAAAAAGGCGTGTTTGAATATGCTGAGGGTGGTACGCTGTTTATGGACGAAGTGGGCAACCTGAACTATGATGTACAGGTAAAGCTGTTACGTGCCTTGCAGGAGAAAGTAATACAACCCGTTGGCAGCAATAAGCAGATTAAAGTAAATGTGCGCCTGATTACGGCCACCAACGACGATTTGGTGAACAGCGTGAGCTCTGGCAGTTTCAGGCAGGACCTATATCATCGTATAAACGAATTTAAGATACAACTTTCGCCGCTGCGCTTGCTGGGTGATGATATCGACATCTTTATCAATCACTTTATTGAACAGGCTAATATGGAGTTGGGGCGCCGGGTAGAAAATATCTCTGCCAGCGCCAAACAGGTACTGAACCGATACGACTGGCCCGGAAACCTGCGCGAACTAAAAAACGTGATAAAACGGATGGTGCTGCTTAGCACAGACGATACCGCCGGAAAGGAAACCCTGCCCGAAGAAATGGTTTTCGCGGTGGAAAATGATTTGGTGAATAGTGAATCAGACCTGAAGGCCAGGAACGAGATCAACGAAAAAAACCTGATACAAAAAACCCTGCAACAGGTGAAAAACAACAAGTCAAAAGCCGCCAAATTGCTGAATATCGACAGGAAAACGCTGTATTTGAAGATTGAGCGTTACGGGTTGGATAAGTGAGTTTGAAAATGACATATTATAAGTCGCGTCATTGCGAGGAGTGAGCAGGGTTGTGTGAGCGCAGCGACGTGGCAATCTCTGCGCGACAGGTTGAACGATTATATAGTCGGCTACCTATCGCCTCAACTACTTAGTTGCCGCTGAGGCTCAAACCTCGGTTTCATTCTCCGCCATATCTTTAACCGATCGGGCAAGATCCTGCAATTCCTCAACTTGTTCACTCAGCTTTTGCAGCCATTCGGAAGATAGACCGCCCGATTTTCGCAACTGCATTTCGGCAAGGCGGAAGTTTTTGGAAAGCTCGCCGGCGCCTACCTGGGCGGTCCGGCCAGCTATACGGTGGATAAGCAGCAATATATCATCTATCTGCTTTTCGCTCATGGCAGATTTTAAAAGGGCAATATCCTGAAGGGTGTCTTCTGCAAAATGCAGTAATATCTGCCCGGTTTGTCCGGCATTGCCCTCTGTCATTTTTTCGAGGGCGTCCATATCCAGCAAAGGATTTATGGTAGCGGCTTTTTGCGCCTGTTTGCCCCCGGCTATATTCACCAGCTCGCTGCCGCTAAACGGCTTCATCAGCAGGCCATCAAACCCATATTCGCTTATCGAACTTATCTCATCTGGCATTACCTGCGCAGTTAGGGCATAAATGCGTGTGCCTTCGGGTATTTTTCTGCGCATCAGACGGCAAAGCTCAGCCCCATTCATTCCGGGCATGCGCATGTCTATCAATATGCAGGTCACTTCGCTGTCCCAATCCGCATCCAGCATGGCCGAAGCCGTATTAAAACAGTGGTAAGCAATCTTGTGCTGATCAAATATCCTGGCGCAAAACTCCAATATAAAGGTATCGTCGTCTATCACCCACACTTTGCCCAAAGTGTTTGCCATCTGCACCACATTGATCTCCGGCTCGTTAACCACAACGTTTACTGCTTTTTTAAACTTAAGCCCGAATGCAAATGTGCTGCCTTTGCCCGGTTTACTTTTTACGGTGATGTTTCCTTCCTGCGATTCGATTAATGCTTTAGCTATGGCCAGCCCCAACCCCGTGCCCGAACGTACGCGCTTTTCGCTACCTGCCTGCTCAAATTCATTAAAAATATGGTCAATCTCATTTTCAGAGAGCCCCACGCCGGTATCAGTTACCTCAAAACGGCAAATAACCTGTTTTTTGAGATCCTGCACGTTGGTTTTAAGCGTTACGGAACCTTCATCCGTAAATTTTATAGCGTTACCCACCAGGTTATATAATACCTGCTTCAGCCGGAAGGCATCACCGCTTAATTCGCCAATAGTAGCCTTGGCATCTGTCTCACTTATCAATTTTAGGCCTTTCTTTTCGGCCTGCGGGCGCATTACCGATAGTACATCGTCCAGTAACTGCTTAAGATCAAACGGCTCATCTACAAAAGTGAACTTGCCCGAAATGATACGGTTATAATCCAGCACCTCGTTCACTATCTGCAGCAGGTGATTAGCCGACCGGTATATGGTCTCAATATCTTTTTTTTGTGGTTTCGGGTCGTCGCGTATAATCTCGGTAAAGCCTAATATCGATTGCAGGGGCGTACGCAACTCATGGCTCATGTTGGATAGAAAACGATGCTTCGCCAACGCGTAATGCTCAGCTTCATCCCGTGCGGCTTCCAGCTCACGCCGGTATTTGTTAATGCGCGAAATATCCCGCAGTATAAAGTAAACCAGCAAGGCCGTTAACCAGGCAAACAGGATCATGATCAGGCCTATGCGTTTAATGCCGCTCTTTACCGCATCCCTGGCGCGCACATCCTCGCTTGCCGCCTGTGCAATGGCATCGGCCTCAACCCTTTTTAATATAGCCAGCATCTGCCGCGTAACATTGGCGTTGGCCCTGCCCAGCAATGCTTCGCGGCGTACAAAAGCCTGGCTTTTTACCTGCTGGGTTTTGGCCATATCCTGCATGGTGCGGCCAACGCCCTGTATCAGGCTGTCTTTTAGTCCGCTGGTAAGGGTGTCTTGCCGCACGTGTACCTCCTCAACCACTTTGTAATTATGGGTGGTATCGGTATCCTGCCGGCCAAATAACTTTTTAAGAAAGCCAACATGCTTTTTGTGCGCTACAGCGGGTGTTACAGTAGTAGATATCTTTCGCTCGGTAGAAGTTACCATGCTGTCTGTTTGGGCAGCGCTTTTGCTTACAATATCATTCAGCTCGGAGAGCTGCTGGCTAAAAGCTTTGTTGTTGATCAGCCCTTCGCGCACATCGGCATAATCAGTATACAGCCTGCCGCGCTCCTGCAGCAGGTTTTTTAATGTTTTAAGACGCTTTACCTGTTTGGGCGCATTGGCATATAAATGGGTGATGGTATCTATTTTGGCGCTGATCTTTTTAGTTTCAGATATATGCGCGGCGCTTTTATAATGGTGGGCGAGGATGTTGGCACGTTGCTCCTGGTCAAGCTGCATCACCATATAGCTCAGTTCATCCACCTGGCGCAACTTATCGTTTGGCGCCGACACCTTCTGGAAGGAATTGAGCACAACCATAAAGGCGTTCTTGCTCGTTTTCCAGGCGGTAAAAAGAGCGGCGCAAGCCAATATAGAGGCAATAATGATCTTACCCCTTACAGGATTTACAAAACCGGTTTTTCGCACGCTAAGTGTTTTACTTTAGTATATAAACGCAAAAATGGGGGATTGTTTATTTTTATAACATCTTGAACACAGATTATTTTAGTAATACCGTTTATAAGAATATTTATTTTAGTTTTGCAAACTCTTAAAAAAGAACGATCGTCGCTCTCTTTTAAGTGAACGGGAGAGATGTCTGAGTGGTCGAAAGAGCACGCCTGGTCCGAAGGACTCCTTCGGAGAAAGTGTGTATACGCCTAAAGCGTATCGAGGGTTCGAATCCCATGATGATGTATTATAGCTATATATTAAAAAGTTTAAAAGACAACAAACACTACTACGGTAGTGCGGAAGACTTACAAAAGCGGTTAAAAGAAGCACAATGCCGGAGAAGTAAGGTCGACAAAAGCAAGAAGCCCATTTGTAATACATTTCTTTGAAAAACATGTAACACGTAGTGAAGCGTTCCAAAGAGAACAATTTTATAAATCGGTTGATGGTTATAACTATCTTAAGGAGAATGGAATAATTTAAAATACGGAGAGATGTCTGAGTGGTCGAAAGAGCACGCCTGGAAAGTGTGTATACGCCTAAAGCGTATCGAGGGTTCGAATCCCTCTCTCTCCGCAAATATATTCAATACATAAACCCACTTAATTACCGCTAGTGGGCTTTGTTTTACTATAAGCATAAATAAAAGTATCTTATTGCTTATAGATATTGTGCATCACCAAGATTTTAAACATAACTTGATAGGACAGGCAATTTTAAATCAATCTAATCTGAGTTGTTAATAATTATTCATATAATAGTCTTATTATAAATGTGTTGTGTTTTTGTGTTTTATTTTGTTAATAATATATGTTAGTAAATTTGGTCTTTAATTTAAACCTTTGTATATTCAATTCGTTAAATTTAAAGGACTTTTAAATCATAACCAAACCATTATATGTTGAAATCGCATAACCTTCAGGATTTGGAACTTGATTTTTTTACATCTTTCCTTGATCGCGCTATTAAAGGAGAGGAGCAATATGTAGATTTAGTGACCCCTATTATCTTGGATGCTGCAAGTTTAGCCAAAGGCGAAAAGCAGTTGTATCAATTGGATCGTATTGGGTTAAATGTAAAAATATTGCTTATTGAAAAAGCTTCAACACTTTTATCCAGTATAAATAGTACCAATCTTTCCCAAAACTTTGAATCAATTTTGGAAGCTATAAATGGGAATAGACTGGTTGCTTTTGTATAAACCTTATTGCGCTGATGAGCTATAGTCATTTATTGGATTTGCATCTTTCGCAATGCGAAATTTTTTTAGCTCGCTCGAAGAATAACAGCTATTCTGATACTTCAAAAAAAGATTATCAAGAGCAATTGTTTTCATTATTCGAAACGATAAAAGCTTCGATTAAACCCGGTATAGATGATTCGCTAATATTTGAAAAACAAGAGCATCTTAATTTTATATTTAAGAGCCTTGAATTTTTAAAAGACAGTACTCTTAATTCTATCCCGTTTGAAGTGGTTTCTTGCCTTAATCTGGCGATGAACGATTGGATTAATCGAGATGAATACATTATTGTAACAAGCTTGAATAATAACGTCGGGGCATACAGTTATGACCCGAGTTTGGCTTTTGAAGATTTATTATACAGTTCGCTTAAAGCCAACTATAACATTGATTTTAAAAAGAGACTTGTACAAATTAATGTGCCACTTATGCTTTCAAAGGATTATTTTTCATCAGTAGTTCTTTATCATGAATTAGGACATTTTATTGACTTATATTACCGTATTACCCAGTTAATCGCTTTCGATTTAATCACTAATTGCAAGCCAGATGAATGGTCAGCTTATCAGGCTTTCTTGCCATTTAAACAGGATATGGGATTTTTTGCTTATACACAATGGCATTTAGCGGAATATTTTTGTGATATTTTTGCTTCTCAATATATTGGCTATACTTCTAATTATTATTTACAATATATCACTAAAAACTCCAATAGCATATCAGCTACTCATCCCTCGACTATAAATCGCGTAAAAGTTGTTGAGGATTTTTTGAGTGGTAAAGATAATTTGATTGTAAACATTATACAGAAATATATTAAGCAAATTACAGGAAAAGAACTAAAGAAGCGCTTTGCAGATATTACAGAGAAAGACTTTTATCAATTTATTCCATTGGCTATTGATAGTTCTGAGCAACTGCATGGCGTTTTTTCCTATGCTTGGGAAATATGGTCAGCTGGTAAAGACAACTTCAAAAGCTTGGCGAAGATTACATCCGATCTGTCAAGTGATCGGATTTATAAAATTCTAAATAATTTAATTGAGAAGTCAATCGGTAATTATTTTATTAAGCTCGATTGGGAATTAGCGATAAAAAAATGAGTGGATTTCTATCAGGAGAAACAATAAAAGGCTTAGTTGTTAATAAAGAACTAGTTATAAGGCCTTTGCTGGAAGAATCGCAGCTATCGCAAATCGGTATTGATTTTAGGCTCGGTTGTAATTTTTTAATTTCTGTTCATGGGAGAGAAGCATTCATAAACACTTCTCTAAATGATGAATTTGGCGATGGACAAAGAGATGTTAAAAGATTCTTTCAAGAGTCAAGAAGGCAGTTAGGTGAAACTTTTATTCTATATCCGAATCAAACGGTATTAGCCAGCAGTCTTGAATATGTAAAATTACCAGATAAATATCTCCTGGCGTTATACATGCGTAGCTCTTACTCTCGATTAGGATTAACGGTCTCCACAATTGTTCAACCAGGATATTGTGGTTGTTTGTCTATAGAATTAACTAATAACAATAATAACCCTATTAATTTGACAGTAGGGGCACGAATATTTCAAGGAGTTTTATTAATTGCAGATCAACCATCTCCTTACTTTAAAAATGAGAGAAAATATGTTTGTAGTGTGCGACCGGAACCTTCTGTCGCTATTCTAGATTCTGACATAGAAATATTAGCAGAACTTTGGCGAAAAAAAAACAATAGACTCACCATAAATGATTCTAACATTAATTTTTAAAAAAATATTTTATCGATAATATTCTTTTTAGCGTGAAAGGTGTTCTTGTTCTGAATATTTTTTGTCGCTGACCTATTGCCACTTCTATTATAGGCCTTTAAAAAACGGGCGCCTGAAGCGCCCGCCAATAAATCACGCCAAACTTTCCACATTGATCTGTTCGCGCGCCTCTCGTGCGGCGGCCACCATGTTTTCCAGCGCAGCTTTGGTTTCGGGCCATTTGCGGGTTTTCAGGCCGCAGTCGGGGTTTACCCACAGGTTTCGGGCCGGTAACAGTTCTGCTGCTTTTTTGAGTAGATCGATCATCTCCTGCGTTGATGGTATGCGCGGTGAGTGGATATCATACACACCCGGACCGATCTCGTTCGGATATTCAAAATGAGAAAATGCCTCCAATAGTTCCATCTGTGAGCGGGATGTTTCTATTGTGATTACATCAGCATCCATATCGGCAATGTGTTCAATAATGTCATTAAACTCGCTGTAACACATGTGCGTATGAATCTGCGTTTCGTTCTTAACACCACCGGCGGAAATACGAAAAGCCTTTACGGCCCAATGCAGATAATGCGTGCGTTGGGCCTTGCGCAAGGGAAGCCCTTCGCGAATGGCCGGCTCGTCGATCTGGATAATGCCGATACCTGCCTGTTCTAACGCCACTACCTCATCGCGGATAGCTAAAGCGATCTGGTTGGTGGTCACTTCTCGCGGCTGGTCATCGCGAACGAAAGACCATTGCAAAATGGTTACCGGCCCGGTTAACATGCCTTTCATCGGGCGGGCAGTTTTCGATGCGGCGAAGCTGCTCCAACGAACTGTCATGTCTTTTGGCCGACTCACATCACCATAAATTACCGGTGGTTTTACACAACGACTGCCATAGCTTTGTACCCAGCCATTTTTGGTGAACAGGAAGCCATCCAACTGCCCGCCGAAATATTCCACCATGTCGTTGCGTTCAAATTCGCCGTGTACCAGTACGTCAACACCTATGGCTTCCTGCCAGCGGATCGCCTCCAGGGTTGCTTGTTCTATGGCCTCATCGTATTGTCCGGCCGTTATTTCGCCTTTTTTAAACTTCGCACGCAGTTGGCGTATATCATCTGTTTGCGGGAAAGAGCCAATGGTGGTTGTAGGAAATAAAGGGAGTTTAAAACGCTCGTGCTGCAATTGCTGCCGTACCGGGAATGCGGCCAGCCTTTTAGCGTCTGCACCGGTAACAGTTGCCACGCGTTCTTTTACCGCCTGCTTATGCACCAGTTTGGATGAGCGGCGACTTTCAATGGCCTGTTTGTTGAGTTGCAATAATTTGCCTCTGCCTTCGGCTATCTGGCGTAATTCATTAACTTCGTTTAGCTTTTGTTTGGCAAAAGCCATCCAGTTTTTAATGTCATGGTGTAGTTCTGTTTCCTGTTCCAGATCGATAGGGCTATGGAGCAGCGAACAGGATGGTGCTATCATCACGCGATCACTGCCAAGTTTATCCACAGCTTTCCGGATCAGTTTCAGGGAGTTCTCATAATCATTCTTCCAAACATTGCGGCCATCCACAACGCCTAAGGATAATTGTAACCGTTCAGGAATAAGCGACAATACCTCATCGAGTTGTTCAGGCGCGCGAACGAGGTCGATATGCAATGCAGAAACATGCAGGTTTACGGCCAATTCGTTGTTATCCGATAAAGTATCGAAATAAGTGGCAAGCAGTATCCTGATACCGCTTGTGCGGTTGGTTAATGCGCGGTAGGTATATTCAAAGGCTTCCTTTTCTTTTTGGGACAGATCAAGCACAAGACAAGGCTCATCCAGTTGCACCCATTCGGCACCCTGTAACCGCAAGCGATTGATGACGTCTACATAAACAGGAACGAGCCTTTTGATGAGGTCGGTACGTTCAAACCCCGCTTCCTTCTCCTTGCCTAATAGCAGGTAGCTTACCGGTCCGATGAGTACAGGCTTGGCTTTTTTGCCCAATAATTGTTTTGCCGAATTATATTCAGCAAATATCTTTTCGGAAAATATACTGAAATCCTGTGCGGCAGTAAACTCAGGCACGATGTAGTGGTAGTTGGTATCGAGCCATTTGGTCATCTCCATCGCCGTAATGTCGAGGCCATCTTTCTGGTAACCACGCGCCATTGCAAAATAAAGATCGGTTTCCTGGTTGGTTTTTACCTGTGTGAGTACGGGGGTGTAACGATGGGGGATAACACCTAACAACAGGCTCATGTCAAGCATCTGGTCGTAAAAACTAAAATCGTTACACGGAATGAGGTCGATACCCGCCTCTGATTGTGTTTTCCAATTTTCTTCACGGATGAGCCGGGCAACCTTGTTCAGTTCCTGTAGGTCGATTTTGCCTGTCCAATATTGCTCGCAGGCTTTTTTGAGTTGTCGGTGGCTGCCAATTCGCGGGTAGCCAAGGTTTTGCGTTAGCATTTTCTTTTAATTGATTAAATAAAAAAATCGGTTAAAAGCGCTTTAGCTAAACTTCGCAATGCGTTTGTTGGATGGGGTAAAATGAGAGTGCTGAATTACAGGAAGCAGATTTTGCTACAGATAAATATCGGCAACGGCCATTTGCTTTATTCCGCGAAAGCATTGTCCATTCAATAAAGGCAGGTCTCCTGGCTTGTAACATTTTCACCGTCCTTCCCATCCGTCAGCTGACGGAAAGTGGACATTATTTGGCGAAAACTTGTTGCGTTACTTACAGTTGCGCGACAGCCCGTGATTTGCACACGGTTCCCTATTAATTCTCCGCCTGAATGACGGAAAAACCTATATCGTTTGATGAAGATATGTAAAGAACTTATCTGTACAAAAGTAGGCAATGCCGGGGTAAAAGCAAGTGCTCTCCATTTGCATTGTACGCCGGTTAGCATTAGTTGTCACAGGGTATCTTTTTCTTATAAACTTTTTTAGCCCATCTCATCAAAGCTAACCAGGCAATCTTCTACTATCAAGGCGCTTTTACAGAAACCCAGCAGATGCGGTCCTTCCATTTGCTCGTAAAGCTCCTGTAGGTCGCGGTCGCTGCCGGTTTTGCTGATCACCAGTGTATCGCCTGAAAAGCTGCTCAGGCCGGCCCCGTATTTTTGCAATGTAGCCCAGAAGGATTTATCCATAGCGGCAACGGCTATCCTGTAAAAACCGATCTTCTTTAATCCATTAGCGGCAGGGATAACGTTTACGGTATACACCTCTATAATTTTCTTAAGGCGCTCCGTAAAGGGTTTGAGCTCAGCCTTAGGCACACTTGCTTCCAATGTAACGAGTACCAGATCGCTAATGTCGGTACGGGCAACGTTCACGCTGCTTACATCAAAGCTTTTTCGGTTAAAGTAGGTCATCAACTGGCCTATAAGTCCTTTTTTGTCATCAGCATAGATGGAGAAGATCCATTGTTCGGCGGTGTAATCGGTTTTTTTCATGTTGTGTTGGCGTTAAAACAAAAAAGCCCCCCGGTTTCGCGGGAGGCTTTATATCTGGTGATTAAATTTTAATACGTTAGCTAACTCCCCCCGGTGTGTGTGGAATAATAATAATGACGATAATGATTATAGCGATCAGGATAGCTGATACGCTGAGCAGGGAAGTGATATGTTTGTTATTGCTCGTCATTTTTCGCAAGGTAATGAAAATGAATATTGTTGTCAATGATATTTTTGCGAACTCCGTAACCACAGAGCACCACAGATGCTTAAACAGAGGACACAAAATGTTATTTTCTATGTGTCCTCTGCTATTTATTTAAAAAAAGCTTAGTTCAGCAGCTTTATCTTTACACCTACATTTACCACAACGCCGTCCAGCGGGGCGTATATGTCTTTAAATGTTGGGTCGGCCATTGGCCCGGTATAAATAGAACCCCAGCGTGTCTGGCGCTGGTCGGTCAGGTTTTCGGCATTGATGAAGATATCGAAATGCTTCCACATCTTTTGCACCAGTGCGCCAAAGGTCCAGTAACCACGACCGGTTGTGCCATCGCTAAGCAATTGTTTGCTGGTATAAAAGCCTTCAATCCCGGCCCTGAAGCTGTTCTCCACTTCGTAGGTCAAGTCTGCATTCAGCTGATTTTTTGGGGTAAGCGGTTGGGTAGAGGTTATTCCATTAAAGTGCCGCTGTACATCAGTGTAGCTGTAGCCCAGATAAATGCCCAGTTCATCCATCAGCAATTTTATGTTTGTTTCGGTACCACGGCTTACCAGGTAACCAGGCGCATTGGTAAATGAATTGTTTTGCAGTACTAATGGATCGTCAACTTTAGTGAGGAACAGCAGTTCGTTTACCTGTAAAAAGGCATCGCCGATGGCATTTTTATAGGTAACATCGGCGTTGGTGCCGTATGAGCGTTCGGCTTTGGTAGCGCCGATATTAAGTGGTTGCAGGTAACGATAGCCTTCGTCCTCGCTGTCGTCATTAAACAAGTCTGGCATTTTATAGCCGAAACCACCGCCTATGCGGCTGCTCCAATGGTCGTCAAACTTAAACAATGCATTTACACGAGGCAACAGGAACAAACCGTTAGATGGGCTGGAAGGCGCCGGCGAGTTATCATCCAGCCTGAGGCCACTTTCCACCGCAAACCATTTTGCAGGCTTGTAGGTGTTCTGCGCGAAAATACCGAAGGTATTTCGGGTGTAGCCCAGGTCGGGGCTTCCCGCAGCGGTTGACAAGTGGTCCGTCCACAAGTCGGCGCCGCCTACCCAAGTGGCTTTTTTGCCATTGCGCACATAGTTTAATTCGGTATAAGAAGAAACCTGGTTGCCCTTAAACTCAAACTGCGGCTGGCTGATAGCCCTGTTAAAGTAGCCAACCGTGTTTTTAAAATTGAGCTGGTTAATGCTGTCAATTTTATGAGTGAAAGAAAACTGGGTTGATACCCTGTCGCTCAGGTTACGCTCGAAATACTGGTGCTCGCTATTGGTAATCCCGTCAATCACCTGCATGTCGCCGCCTAAACGGTTTTCGTGCAACAGGTTCACGCCAAACCATAAAGAATTTTTGTCGTCAGGATAAAGGAATATCTTCGGATTGAAGGATACGCGGTTAGTTTGCGGCACAGCGGAGAAACCATCGCCAGAAGGATCATAGGCACCATTATAATTGTATGAAGTAAATATAGTGGTGCCTGCATGCTTCCATTTCTGGCTGTAAAAGCCGCTCGCATCGGTGCCCTTTGCCGAGTTTTGATTAAGTAGAAAGGTGAGCTGTGGTTTGGTTGTAGGGGTTTGACTGATTAGATTAATCAGACCTGCAATGGCGCCGCCGCCGTATAGCGTAGAAGCAGAGCCTTTAATAAACTCCACCTGTTTCAGGTTCAGCGGAGATACCTGCACCAGACTCAACCCGCCCGAAAATCCATCGTATAAGGGCATGCCATCCTGCAAAAGCTGGGTATAGCGACTATCAAGGCCCTGTATGCGGAAACTGGCGGTACCGCTTACCGCCGAAGTGGCCTGAACATGCACACCTGTTGCCTCACCCAACAGCATTTTGATGTCGCCCGGGCGCATGGTGCCTTTT
>JBQCIS010000150.1:0-8260 GCA_051953515.1 Mucilaginibacter sp. | reverse complement strand
TGATAAAATTTTGCAACGAAAACCTGCATACCAATTTCGAGGCGCAGGATGATATTGTGGAAGTGGGCAGCGCCGAGATATTTAATTATCCCTTTATTTTTATGACGGGCCACGGCAACGTGATCTTCTCCGACCAGGAGGCCAAAAACCTGCGTGCCTATTTGATCGGCGGCGGATTTCTGCATATTTGCGATAATTATGGGCTCGACCAGTTTATCCGTCCGCAGATGAAGAAGGTGTTTCCTGAACTGGATTTTGTGGAATTGCCGCTGAATCATCCTATCTATCACCAGAAATATGATTTCCCCAACGGCTTACCTAAAGTACATGAGCACGATGGTAAACGTGCGCAGGGTTTCGGGCTGATCTATAAGGGCCGTTTGGTGTGTTTTTACGACTATCAGTGCGATTTGGGCAATGGCTGGGAGGATTATGGCACCTATCCCGGTGATACGCAGGAAACGCGGATAAAAGCGCTAAAATTTGGTGCGAACATGATTCAGTATATCTTTACACAATAAACCAGTTTTAACCGATCTTATTTAAAATGTACAAGGTAAAAGTAAACGGGCAATACGATTTCGATATTGATAAAAACGGCGATGCCGTAGCTATAAATGGCGGGCACATAAATGCCGATATGCAGCAATTAGGTGCATCAACATGGCATATTATAAATGACCTCAAATCATATAATGCCGAAGTGGTAAGCTTTAACACTGCTGAAAAAACCGCCGAAATAAAAGTAAACAACACCGTTTACACCGTTACCGCCAAAGACCAGTTCGACCTGCTGCTGGATAAACTGGGCATGAGCAATATGGCCGGTGCCAAGGTAAGCGAATTGAAAGCCCCTATGCCCGGCCTTGTATTAAAGATATTTGTAAAAGAAGGCGCTGAAGTGAAAAAAGGGGATAACCTGTTCGTGCTGGAAGCCATGAAGATGGAAAACATTATTAAAGCGCCCGCTGATGTTACTGTTAAAACGGTGAAAATAAAACCCGGAGATAAGGTGGAGAAGAACCAGGTATTGCTGCAGTTTAGCTAAAAAGACTAAAGCGGGAAGGCCAAAGCATAAAAGAAAACGCAATAGAAAAAGTGCACTGTGCGCTGTCCGTAGATTTTATCTACCTTTCGCTTGCGCTGTCCGTAGATTGTATCTACGGACGACTATGCCGATAGTCTCCGACTATCGTATCAAGTCAATTCTCCTGTAGTCGCAGACTACATTCAACCGTGCTGAATATCGAATATCGAAAAAATCTAACTTCATCATTCAATATTGGGTATTCTCCGAAGATGTTCTATGGACAGTGTTCGATATTACAAAGGCTGTTCGTTCGCTTCCTGACCGAACATCTCCGAACGCACCGAACACACTACTCATCATCATCGATGATAACCTGTTAGTGCTGGAAGCCATGAAGATGGAAAACATTATCAAATCCCCCGCTGATGTTGTGGTAAAAGCGGTGAAGATAAAACCCGGTGATAAGGTGGAGAAGAATCAGGTATTACTGCAGTTTAGCTAAACGATAAGAATCAGTCTTGCCACTCATAACCCAATGCATATATTTTCGGGAACCGGCTGCTATAAATTACTTTGATTGTATCGCCAACTAAATACACGTTTTTTAAATCATCGCTATACAGGGTTTCATATTGCTGCTTGCCAACTTCATATTTGCATTTTATTCCCCAATGCCAAGAGCCACCAGAATGATTGCTAATATGTTTCCTATTAATAACGATCCCTTTAGTCCATACGCCATACTCAGTAAGTTCAACTTTTTCACGATGTTCTTGCAGCAAACCTTGCGATAGCCCAACAATTAATACAGATGCAGCAGCAACACCAATGCTTAAGTACATTCGTTTAGTAAAAGATAGTAATGTAACCAGCATCAAAATTGGCAAAAAGAGGAATATGATGAGTGGTAAAATCAAACGGACAACATAATGGTCTGGGTAAGCAATGACTCGTGGAATAAAATATATAAAATAGAGGCACATTATTAATAATGCTGCCGATAACCATTTAAAGTTTTTAAATATAAAGGATGGTGGTTTTCTGTTTTTCATCATGTTTAAATAATTATTTAATTATAATCATTGTGATGGATACAAATTAAACTTTTGTTCGCGTAATACCTCTGTGTTCTGTGGTTAAATCTATTGCGCTGTCCGTAGATTGTATCTACGGACGACTATGCCGATAGTCTCCGACTATCGTATCAAGTCAATTCTCCTGTAGTCATGAACTACATTCTAAATCTCCGAAGTTATAAACTTCGGAGAGCAACCGTTAAGCGAAAAGCGAATAATCACACATAAGGCTTTTATTATCCTCAGTGTCCTCTGTGTAAACCTCTGTGCCCTCTGCGGTTAAAAATCATCCAAAAACAGAAAAGGCGAAAAGTTCATCACCTTTCGCCTTTTGCCGTTATGCTTTAAGCGCTTATCTTACTTTAAATGGTTTTGCTTTTTTCACACTGAAGTGCGGTTTACCTTCAGGGTGGATCTCATCCGAACCTACAAGGTCCATCGCGCAGCGGAAACCAACTTCGGCACTTGCATCACCCTCGTCCATAAAACGGCGGGTTGCAGGGTTCAGCCAGAAAGCAAGGTCGTTCCACGAACCGCCTTTGTAAACTTTCGAGCGATCATTAACCAGGGTAGTTGTACCATACAGTGAGTTGTTTACCGTGTCCAAATATCCCCTTGCGTCAGCGTTGTAAGGTTTACCTGCAAGCGAGCTCTTAGGCGTAGCGGCGGCCGCAGCTTTCTTTAATGAGTCAGACTGCAGCTGTGCGAGGTAATCAGCATATTTTAATTTTTTGTCTGATGTAGCAGGTACGCGTATCGGCCTTCCGTATTTATCTTTTGCATACAAGCCCTTCGAAGGGTCAGCCAGTTCCTTATTGGTGAACTGGTTACCACGGAATGGGTTAAAGTCGTCAACTTCTTCAAAAGAGGTCTGGCGGTAAGTATCCTGTACCCATTCGTTCACGTTGCCGGCCATGTTGTACAAACCGAAATCATTTGGTGGGTATGAACGTACCGGCGCGGTAATTTCGGCCTTATCGTTCAGATAGCCGCCAACACCCGCGTTGTCACCTTCGCCACGTTTAAAGTTGGCCAGGATCATGCCTCGTGTTTGTTTTTTAGGCGAGCGTACACCCAAACCGTTCCACGGATATATTTTGTTATCATTAATATTTTCAAACTGGGTATTGCCTGCCAGCGCCAGCGCTGCATATTCCCATTCAGCCTCTGTAGGGAGCCTGTAGGCAGGTTTCAGGATACCGTCTTCTAAACGGGCCGGTCTAACGGCTTTAGTTTTTGCGTTCGGGTTAAGATCCGGCATCATCTTTTTACCATCAAAGCCCGGGCCTCTGTCCTGGCCGTTCAGATACATTTCTGTATTGAAGGGCTGAGGTGTTTTTGGCGCCTGACCATTTTTAGAGTTCGAAGCTGAAGCTAAGATGCCTTTCACCTGCAAAATGTGCTCGTTGGCACGGTCGGTACGCCATTGGCAATAATCCTGTGCCTGGTCCCATGATACGCCTACAACAGGATAATCCTGGAAGGCCGGGTGACGCAGGTAGTTATTTACGTATGGCTCGTTATAGGATAAAGGCCTGCGCCATACTAAAGTATCGGGCAGGGCATCATAATATAAT
This sequence comes from Mucilaginibacter sp., assembly GCA_051953515.1. Lineage (GTDB taxonomy): Bacteria > Bacteroidota > Bacteroidia > Sphingobacteriales > Sphingobacteriaceae > Mucilaginibacter. Next base: position 4,577 of record JBQCIS010000150.1, on the reverse strand, counting down.
TCATTTTCACCGGGGAAGGTAACGTTTATCCAGTGCAGGTAATCCAGCCAGTCCTGGTTGGATACCTCTGTTTCATCCATGTAGAATGAAGGGATGGTCACACGTTTACGTATATTATTGTAATCGTACGTAACGTCCTGGTCAGCGCTGCCGCCCAACACAAACGTACCACCTTCAATAGCGACAAGACCCGGGCCTGGGGCGGGGTGGGTTTGCCTGAATTTTACATAACCGCCGTTTTTTTTGTCGTTATAAGGTATGCCGGTTTTTTCGGATACCTGGTGTTTCGAGCAACTACTAAACAACGCCGCCGCACCTATAACTACTAACGCAGCCCTCGTAAAAAGTATTTTCATATTTTTACAGTTGTGTTCCTGATTTTATGGAACGTAAAATTATAAATTTTTGTATTAAAAGCTAACTTTATAACACCACAGTTTAATCGCTTAAACCTTTTCCATACATTTAAACGTAAAAACCTGCAATGGGTTTCAAATATGTGATTATTTTGGGTTCACACTTTATACTTACGGCATAATAGGCCGAAGCATTTTAATATATTTGAAAAGTAATAACTGAATTGATCTGATGATAATTTTTACGCGAAAGACTGTATTGCTGATAGGAACTGTTTTGTCACCATTTCTGGCTGCTGCACAAGTATCAACCAACGGCAGTAATGCTAACGCGATACCTACCGCTGTGCCTTTTCTTACCATCTCGCCCGACTCCCGTTCAGGTGCCCTGGGCGATGCAGGCGTGGCCTTGTCGCCGGATGCTAATGATAACTACTGGAACCCATCCAAACTGGCATTTATAGAAAATGATAATGAGGTCTCGCTTTCCTATAGCCCCTGGCTGTCAAACCTGGTGCCTGACATTAGCCTTTCCTATTTAAGTTTCGCGCACAAGGTCGACGATCGTAATAGTATCGGCGCCTCATTACGTTATTTTAATATAGGCCCTGTTAACCTTACCGGCAACCAGGACGAATCACTGGGTACTTTTACCCCTGCCGAGTTTTCGGTAGATTTTTCGTACGCCCGCAGCTTTGGCGACAATTTTTCTTTGGGGTTGACCGCAAGGTATATTCATTCCAACCTTTCAAATGGTTCGGTTTCCACGCCAACACAGGGCCAGGGGAATGCCGTAGCGGCCGATGCCTCCATGTATTACAAAAATTCGCTGCAGGAATTTGGCAACGACGCGCAGTTTGCCTTTGGCGCTGATATATCCAACATCGGTACTAAAATGAACTATGGCCCTAATCAGCCCGCGCAATTTTTGCCAACCAACCTGCGTGTGGGTGCCGCCAATACCTGGAATTTCGACAATATCAGCAAACTAACCCTTACCCTCGATCTGAATAAGTTACTGGTGCCCTCAAGCGGTGGCACAGGCATTACCGTACCTCAGGGGATATTTCAATCTTTTTCTGACGTGAGCGCGGGCCAGGAGTTTAAAGAAATTTATTACGCTGCCGGTTTGGAATATTGGTATAATAACGTATTTGCATTGCGTGGCGGTTATTATTACCAAAACCCGGCTACCGGCGGTCGCAATTATTTAACTTTGGGTGTTGGTTTCAAATATCAAGAGTTTGGTTTCGACTTCTCATACATAGCTGCCAGTCAGCAAAACAGTCCACTGGCAAATACATTACGTTTTACACTTTCAGCCGCGTTCGGCGGTAAAAAATAATTGTGGGAAAAATACGGGTAGGTTTCGGGTTTGATGTGCACCAGTTACGGGAGCAGCACCCTTTTGTATTAGGCGGCGTTAAGCTGGAACATCATGCCGGGGCGTTCGGCCATTCCGATGCCGACGTATTGCTCCATGCTATATGCGATGCCCTGTTAGGCGCGGCCAACCTGCGCGATATCGGCTACCATTTCTCTAATAAAGACGAGCGCTGGCGCGGAATAAGCAGCCTCATCCTCCTGCAACACGTTATCGAACTACTAAAGGAAAAAGGGTGGACGATTGGTAATATCGACGCCATGGTTTGCCTCGAAGCGCCCAAGATCAACCCCCATGTACCGGCAATGAAAGCCAACATTGCCCAAGCCGCCGGTGTGGATGAGGATGACATCTCCATAAAAGCCACCACCAACGAAAAGCTCGGTTTTATAGGCCGCGAAGAAGGCGTTGTAGCTTATGCCGTGTGTTTGATAGAGCGGGTGTAGGCTACTTTGTCATCCTGATATATGAAATTGGAGCAACTCTGAAGGTGGAAATGACATGATTTATAAAACCACGTCATTGCGGGGAGTGAGCAGGTCCAGTGTGAGCGGAACGACGTGGCAATCTCTATGCCATCTCGAACCTGCATGCGCAAGGGGAATTGCGACTAAGGGCAGGCGAGAGATCTTATGCGCCATACGTGTCTGCTATCTGTAATGCGCAAAAGATCTCTCCTCACTCCCCCTCACATCCCTAAGCTGTTCGTTCGAGATGACATGTTTTTTAATTGTCATGGGTCGCATAGCTAAGAACCTTATATATGGCGCATATATCAAACTCACTAAGTTTTTAAAACTTCGTAAGTTCGTATCACATCCAGTAAATCTCATAAATCCTTTAAATCCAGGTTCTGGCTATTTATTCGCCGCTGCCGGGTCTTGTATTTTCACGCTGCCGGTACGTTTTACCACGCCCCAGCCGCTCAACTCGCCTTTTAGGGCACGGCGCACGGCTTTAATGAGGATGTAGTACATGAGCTGGCGCCAGATGAAACGTTGCGGGATGATGTACCAAAGCTTTTTATAGTCTTCTTTCTCCATCCAGAAGGCAATGATGCCCACAATGAAATCAACCAGTACAAACACCACGTAATAGGCCACAATCTTCCACGGCTTGCCGCTGAACAGGCCGATCACCATCATGAGGTCGGCCAATGGCGAAAACAACGGCAGGATGATCTGGAAGATGAGGATGTTTGGCATACCCACCATTCCGAAGAATTTATATTTTTTGTTAAACAGCGCGTCGCGGTTTTTCCAGAAACTTTGCATAACGCCAAAGCTCCAGCGGAAACGTTGCTTAAGCAGCATCGTCAGCGTTTCGGGCGCTTCGGTATAGGCAATGGCCTCGGCGCAGTTTTTAACAATATAACCGGCCTTGAGTATGCGCATGGTAAGGTCGCAATCTTCCGCCAGTGTATCGTAAGTAAAGCCACCCGCCTTAAATATCGCGTCCTTGCGGAAAGCGCCTATAGCGCCCGGCACTACGGTGATGCTGTTGATCACGTCGAACGCGCGCCTGTCCATATTTTGGGCGGTGATATACTCAATGGCCTGGAAGTTGGTAATCATGTTATTGGCGTTGCCTACCTTAACGGTACCGGCTACCGCACCAATTTCAGGATCGGTGAAATAGGTCATGAGGTGGTAAACGGCATCGTTCTTTAGCTGGGTATCGGCATCAATACACACCACAAACTCGTGCTGTGCATGGTTGATGCCAAAGTTGAGCGCGGATGCCTTGCCGCCGTTCGGTTTGTCGAGCACCTGCACCAGCGGATGGTCGCCATAAGCCTTGTGTACCACCTCGAAGGTTTTATCCTTTGAGCCATCGTTCACAAAAATGATCTCGAACTTAGGATAATCGATCTTCAAAAGACTTTCGATGGTCTTGCTGGCGGTAACCTCCTCGTTATAAGCAGGCACAATGATACTAACTGCCGGAAGCTCATCAAGCGGTATAGGGTCGTTCTTGTAACGCTTACTGTCGGCATATTGCCTTGCCGCAAGAATACCTATCAGCACAATGCGACCGAGCGCCAGGAAGATGGCGGCAATAAACAGGTATATGAAAAACCAGTTGAGATAGAACAAACCGTTAACGTACAGGTTGTTGAAAAAGCCGGTTATGCCGCTGTTTGCTTCGTCGCGGATAGGTGGCATCAGGTCAGCACGGGTTTTGTGCAGTACATCGGCAATAGTAGTGAACTGGTAACCATGACTGCGGAAAAAGTGAATGATCTCCGGCAGGGCCTTAACGGTTTCGTCGCGGGTTTCGCCACCTGCATCATGCAATAACAGGAACGAACCTGCATCTTTCTGGCGTTCAACACGGGCAATAATGCTGTCGGCAGTTACACCCGGGTACCAATCCCATGGGTCGATAGATTCGCCAACGGTAATGTAGCTTTCTTTTGAAGCCTGTGCTACCGGGATAATTTCGGCCAATGTTTGCGGCTCGGCATCGGCATTATACGGCGGCCGGAACAGGATGGTACTACGACCGGTTACCGATTCGATAATACTGCGGGTAGCGCTCAGCTCAAAATTTACACGCTGCGCACTGATGGTAGATATATCCGGGTGGAAATAAGTGTGGTTACCGATCTCGTAACCTTCGTCATATTCACGGCGAAGGATCTGAATGTTCTTTTCCGCCATTGACCCTACCACAAAAAATGCAGCGGGGCAATGTTCGCGTTTTAAAATATCAAGAATACGCGGCGTATAGTCAGGGTCGGGCCCGTCGTCAAAAGTCAGCACGATCTTACCCGGCGCATAACCGTAACGGCGTATAACGTATTTGGTTGGCAGCGTAATATATGTTTGATTGGT
>JBQCIS010000149.1:0-11731 GCA_051953515.1 Mucilaginibacter sp. | reverse complement strand
GAAATAACCCTGGAAGTGTTGATCGATGTATAAACTGGCCGATTGGTCGCTCACAAACTCCAAAAAGTTCATCATGCTGTATGAGTACAGGTCGAATGCATAGGTTTGGTTGGCACGGTATATATTCAGAAGCGGATAAGGTACCTGCCCAAACGTTTTCTGACCTTCCAAACGCAGATCAAAGAAACCGAACTGTGAGTTGTAGAAACGTTTATCTATCTGAGCGTGTAATTTCTGGTATTGATAGCTGCTGTTGAATACGCCTTTAAGTCCTTCGGTATAGTCCAACGTAAATATTGGGTATTTGTTAGGGATATCTACACGATAAATTTTGCCCTGATAAAACTGCTCGTTTGGCGCATAGCGGAGCCTAAGCGTTGCTTCTGACGTGGTAAGATCAAGTACATTATTGGGCTGATTATTAAGCGTATTTAAGAAATATAATGAGCCTGCCGGAGATTGTGTACGATTGGTAAGCGTCAGTTCGTATGAGAAATGGTTTTCATACTCGTGAATATAATCTATCTTGTAAAAGTCGTTATACAAATACTTATCGTTATTGCCTCGTTTAAACGATAACAGGAAGTTATCTTCTTGAACAAACTGCAGGTTTTCGCCCGGAATCGTTACATCTTTTTCCTGACTTATCCTGATATAGTTTTGCGGAAATTTATAGATCGACTTATCATTGAGCGAATAAGTAGCACTTAAGAAATATTTCCAGCGCTGATCCCTAAAGCCGTAAGCAGCGTAAGTTTCAAAATAGTAGCGTTTGCTCAACTCAGGAGTGGTACGGCCGCCAAGCCTTAACCTTAAACCTTCAATAGGGTTAAAGCTGTAGAAGGTATTGGCCGGTCCAACTTCAAATGTACCAAAACCTTTATAGCCCGCAAACACAAGTGACAATATATCCATCGTCCTTTTAAAGGAGGGCATATTTTTTAAACTATCAATATTATGATAGGTCTTTGTTTCGGCAATGGTAAGTGTATCCGGCCGGTTTTGTTGCCAGAAAGCATCGCTTTGATGCTTGGCTTCGTAGGAAGCGTCCTCGGTTATCCCTTCGTAAAAAGCATCTGGATGCGGCTTGTTGACGACGTAGTCGCTAAAATTAACCGTTCTTATCCCATACAAACCGCCATTGCCCTTTTTATTAAGACCAAAGTCGGCATAAGTAACGCTTTTGTTCAAATGATATTTGCCGTCGGGGTTTTTCTGGAAACTCAGGTCGACATGCATCGTTTTTACAAAATTGAGGTTGATGTTTTTATTGATATACAATACCGCTTTCTGTACAGCATAATCGCCGTTCAGCGTAATGTATATTCGTCCCTCAAAAAGCATATCGGCAAGGTTACGCGGCGTAAAACTTAATTCCACAACCTTTATGTTGTCAATTACCAGCGTATCGGTAATAAAATATTTATAATAGGTAGGACCTGAATCAGCAATAGGACTAAGGAAGTTATTCGTCATCAGGAAGATGCTGTTGTCATATATATCAACATCATAATACATGTGCTTCAGGTATTCACTAAGGCCTGCATTATCCACCTGGTCGCCAAAGTCTACACTTTTCTCGCCCAGTATTACACTTTTGGTTTTCTCGGGTTTTTGGCGATAGTAAGTTTGCATTACCTTCTCGTTAAGAAAGAGCGGTAATAATCTTTTACCGGGTACGCTGGTGGTATCCTGGTTGTCGATAACAAATTTGTATTTGTGAAAGAATTTTTTGTCGGACAAGTTAGGCGATACGTTGACAACAGACATCACCATTTTGTCGTATTTTTTATACTCAACGTATGGATAACTCTCGGGGCGGTTCATGGGCCTGTGGGCAATAACCTCACGTATCAATTCAACCGCCGGATTTCCTTTATTGCGGTATTTGGGTTTTTTACCCGATTTTACGGTCACTTCCTTCAATTGTTGCGCTTCGGGAAATAACCGCACATTTACTACCTGCGTAGTGCCAGGTGTAATAACGATAATAGCATCTTTATAACCGACAAAAGATACTTTAATATGATCGAAATGTTGTGTTGTAGTAATGGAGTATTTTCCTGAACCATTGGTTTGGTTGCCAATGGCTGAACCTGCAAACGAAACAGTTACATAGGGGAGTGGCTGTCTGTTAGTAGCATCTGTAACTGTGCCCGAAACCGTGGTGACTTGCGCAAATACCAACGTGCTACAAAATAGCAGGAATATTAACAGGAATAGCTTTTTATATATCGTTTTAAGATTCATTTATCAACGCTATTATGCAAATACAAATTTCTTTTGCAGCAGGTAATTGTAGGTAGTTCCCATAATCACCGCCACTATAATTTTTGCTACAATGTAATTTAAACCTATGTACTTTGTAGCAATAAATACGCCTAAAGTAGTGAGCAACAGGTTGCCGTTCCAAATTAGCAGGTATTTCATCACCTGCATAGGCATCTTTTTTTCGCGCTTGTTAAATACCCAATTTCTACCTAATGCAAAGTTAGTAATGCCTCCAACAAGTGTGCCTAACAAGCTCGCAAAAACGACCGCAAAGTAAAATAATTCCTTACAGACTATTGTGGTCAAAAAGTCAAAAACGGTCGAGATTATCGAAGATGCCTGCGACTTGATAAAAGTTGACATTAACCCAATAAATTAAATGCTACAACGGTCTGTAACAAAACGTTAGTATAAATGCCCGCAACAACATCGTCCATCATAATGCCCCATCCGGCAGGTAAACGCTCTGTTTTTCTGATATATAGCGGTTTTACCATGTCAAAAAACCTGAACAGGATTAGTGCGCATATCAAATATTTTACATTAACGGGCACAAATAACAGCCCGATAGCCATACCTGCTACTTCGTCAATCACCACACGTGAAGGGTCTTTACCCCATAGTGGCACCACCATGGTTGATGACCATACACCCATTAGTACAATAAATATAATGATTGTTACAGAAAGAATTGCCGGCGGATAGTTGCCGGCCCAGGCCAGGTACCAAATAAAGCAGCAGGCTACGGCTGCTACCGTACCTGCTCCTTTACCTTTGTTTATGTAACCGATGCCAAAGCTTGTGGCAAACAGTTTGTGAAACCACATCTTATAATGTATCAACCAGTTCCTGGTAATAGTCCAGGCCCAGGTGTGTGATGAGGTCTTCGCCCATTAAATGACGAAGGGTGTTTTGCAACTTCATTAATTGTTTAAAGATGTCATTCTCCGCCGGTAAGCCTGGTGCGGTTTGCGGCGATTTAAGGTAGAACGACAACCATTCCTGTATACCGCTCAGGCCTGCGCGTTTTGCGAGGTCAACAAATAAGGCCAGGTCAAGCGCAACAGGTGCTGCGAGGATAGAATCGCGGCAAAGGAAGTTGATCTTGATTTGCATTTTGTAGCCTAACCAGCCAAAAATGTCAATATTGTCCCAGCTTTCTTTATTATCGCCGTGCGGAGGATAGTAGTTAATCCTGATCTTGTGGTAGATGTCGCCATAAAGTTCAGGGTTGCTTTCTGGCTTAAATATGTCTTCCAGCACCCCCAGTTTTGATACTTCTTTAGTTTTAAAGTTATCCGGATCGTCCAGTACCAAACCATCACGGTTACCCAGAATGTTGGTTGAGAACCAACCCGAAACGCCTAACGAACGTGCAGCCAGGCCTGGGGCCAGAATGGTTTTCATTAAAGTTTGACCGGTTTTGAAGTCTTTACCGGCTATAGGCGTATCGGTCAGTTTTGAAAGTTCAATCAATGCAGGAATATCAACAGTCAGGTTAGGGGCGCCGTTTGCAAACGGTACACCTAATTTTAGTGCTGCATACGCATAGATCATGCTTGGCGAGATCAGCTTATCGTCGTTACGCAAACCTTCTTCAAATTTGGCAAGGGTTGAGTGAACATCTGATGCCTCGTAGTAGATTTCGGTAGAACCGCACCATACCAGCACAACGCGGTCAAGACCGTTTTGGGCTTTAAAGTTCTCGATATCTTCCATTACCTGCTGGGCCAGTTCAAGGCGGGTGCCGGTTTTTACGTGCGTACCGGTAAGGTTTTTAGCGTAGTTTTTATCGAAGGCAGCTTTCATCGGAATGATAGCTTCCAACTCGTCTTTTACCGAATTTAACAAACCGGCTTCAAGTACTTTAGCATTTGATGCAGATTCATATACGTTATCAGAATATACGTCCCAACCACCGAACACAACATCATTAAGATCAGCCAGGGGAACGAAATCTTTAATTTTGGGTATGCGGTTCTCAGTCCTTTTACCTAAACGGATGGTTCCCATTTGAGTAAGGGAACCAATTGGCTGTGCAATTCCTTTGCGTACAGCCGCAACACCAGCAATAAGTGTGGTGGCAACAGCGCCTAAGCCGGGTATCAAAATACCCAATTTACCTTCGGCAGGTTGAATGTTCGTTTTCATCTATTTTAATTTATATACGGGAAATGGCTAAAGCCATTTGTTTTGCTTATACCAGGTTAATGTTTCGGTTAACCCTTTTTCCAGGTCGTAGGCGGGGTAGAACCCAAGATCCTGTTTCGCATGCTCAATATCGCAGGCCCAGTTTGCGGCAGTCAGCTCTTTTAACTTATCAGTATTAAGTATCGCTGCTTTGTTCCCCAAAGAACTTACTTTTTCATTTACTGCTGCCATTATTTTTACAAAATTGACAGGCAGATGAAATTTCGCAGTGCGCAAATTTAACACATTCTTAGCAATGCTGCCTAACTCATACTTATCGTAAAAGTTGCCATCGGCTATATTATAGGTTTGCCGGTTGCATACATACATGGCTTTCAGAGTAATCCTCGCCAGGTCTTTTACGTAAATAAAACTTAATTTCTGTGCGGCCTTGCCTATATATGGTTCAATACCCTTTTTTAGTTGTTTAAAAAAAACGTAGATGCCGGTATCCCGCGGTCCATACACGGCTGTGGGCCGCAGAATGGTATAATGCAACCCACCAATGCTTTTTAACTTTTCTTCGGCTAATAGTTTGCTTTTTCCATAAGCGGTTATGGGCTCGGGTATGGTTTCGTCAGTGATCAGTCCATTTAAGTTTTGCAATGGGCCTACCGCCGCCAGGCTGCTGATGAATACAAAACCTTTTAAATTGATGTCGGCAGTTTTTGCGGCTGCCCCCAGGTTGTAGGTATATTCGGCGTTAATGTCGTTATATTCGTCTTGCGAACGTGCGCGGGTAACGGCAGCCGCATGTATAATGTAGTCGTATTGTTTTTCCTGGAGTTCTTTTCTAAGCGCTATAACATCGCTGAAGTCAGGATAAGTGAACTGAATGTCTAAATCTTGAAGGTGGCTTATCTGGCTGGTTTTTCTAACCGCTACGTATACGTCAAGATTGTTGTGCAGTGCTTCTTTAACAAGATGGTACCCCACAAACCCACTCGCGCCGGTTATCAAAACCTTTTTTTTCATATATCCTTTTCGTACAGCCTGTATTTTTTATAAGGGTCGCCGTCAATGGCTTCAATTGCGCTGTTCATCAGGGTATTATTTTCCAGTGTCCAGCCAGCCTCTGCCGAGGTAAGGCCATCCTGCTGATATTGCTTGATGATAAGCGCGTATATACATGCCTCTATGCCAAGCTTACGGTAACTTTCTACCACACCTAACGCATAAACACGGATACGTGTTATCTTCTTTTTGCCAAATAGTAATTTAAATATGCCCGTTGGCAAAAGACGACCGCGTTTAATGGTTTTAAATAGCTGGTTATAGTCAGGCAGGGCAATTCCGAAGCCTACCAGCTTGCCTTCATGTTCGGCAATGTAGCAGTAGTCAGGGTTAAGTATCAGCTTAAGGTCTTTAGCCAGGTAATCGAATTCTTCGTCGCTTAGCGGCACAAAGCCGGTATTTTTATCCCAGGCAGCATTGTATACTTCACGCAGTTTTACAGTTTCGTTCTTAAAGTCTTTAAGGTTGACTTTACGTATAACAATGTTCTTGCGTTTTAAGCGGGCCAGCAATGCATCAAGCAACTTTAATGAGCGATCATTAAAACCATGATGGCGCCAGTACCATGCAATCAGGTCAACCTGTTTTTGATAGCCCTGCTTTTCTATCAGAGATATATAATAAGGGCGATTATACGTCATCATCAATACCGGCGGACTGTCGAACCCTTCTACCAGAACACCGCAGGCTTCATTGGTAGAGAAGTTTACCGGCCCGATGATCTTTTGGTCAACGCCTTTTTCCTTCAACCATTGTGTAACGGTATCGAATAGCGCTTTGGCTACCTCGTCGCTGTCAATAGCATCAAAAAAGCCAAAGAAACCATCGTTACGTTGGTTGAACTCGTTGTGTACGTTATTCAAAATAGCGGCAATACGCCCAACTATCTTATCGCCATCATAAGCCAGGAAAGCTTGTAATTTGTTGTGTTTGTGAAAAGGGTGCTTTGTTAGCAGGTCGCGCTGGGCAATAAATAACTCAGGGACGTAGTTTGGATCATCTTGGTAGAGATCGTGGGGGAAGTCTATAAAAGCTGCCAGCTCCTTTTTGGAGCTGACAGGTATTACATTTATCATATTCTTTCTTTAACCGTAGTCACGCCCACATCCTTAAATGCCCGGATTATTTTTTCAACGGCCTCCTCAATTTGCTCGAAAGTATGCGTAGCCATTAATGAGAAGCGGAGTAGCGATGAATCGGAAGGAACAGCAGGCGAAACAACCGGGTTTACAAACACGCCGGCGTTTTGCAGGTGTTTGGTAACCAGGAAGGTTTTGTCGTTATCGCGCACATAGATAGGAAGGATAGGGCTTTCGGTTGGGCCCAGGTCGAAACCTTCTTCCTGAAGGAGCTTCATGGCATAATTGGTATTATCCCATAGTTTCTGTATGCGCTGAGGTTCTGACTGGATAATGTCAAGCGCGGCAATTACGCTGGCCACAGATGCCGGAGTCATACTTGCGCTGAACATCAGTGAACGTGCACGGTGTTTCAGATAATCAATAGTTTCAAGGTCGCTGGCAATAAACCCGCCTAATGAGGCAAGCGATTTACTGAAGGTACCCATAATGAGGTCAACGTCATTAGTTAAACCGAAATGCGAAGCGGTACCTGCGCCATTATCGCCGATAACACCTAAGCTGTGTGCATCGTCAACCATAATATTGGCACCGTAGCGATCGGCAAGCTCAACAATCTGGGGCAATTTTACAATATCGCCTTCCATGCTGAAGATGCCGTCAACAACAATCAGTTTTACCGATTCTTCAGGGAGGATGCTCAGTTTACGCTCCAGATCCTGCATGTCGTTATGGCCATATTTGATCACTTTAGAGAACGAAAGACGGCTGCCATCAATAAGCGATGCGTGATCGTATTCATCCAGTATCAAATAGTCGTTACGCCCGGTAACACATGAAAGCACACCCAGGTTTACCTGGAAGCCTGTGCTGAATAAAACAGCGGCAGGTTTGTTAACATATTCGGCGAGCCTGTTTTCAAGCTCGATATGTATGTCAAGCGTGCCGTTTAAAAATCTTGAGCCGGCACAACCCGTACCATACTTTTCGATAGCTTTTTTTGATGCTTCTTTGATCTTTGGATGGTTCGTTAGGCCTAAGTATGAATTTGAGCCGAACATCAGCACCCTTTTATGATCGATCATCACTTCTGTATCTTGTCCCGACTCGATAGGCCTGAAATAAGGATATAACCCCTTTTCCCTGATGGCGTTAGCATCCTGAAACTGGGCGATCTTTTCCTGTAGTCTTTTAACCATGTATTAACCCTGCTTAAATTTTTTGTAAAAATACCATGAATTAGCTTATAAACTAACTTTTGGGATGTAATTTTTTTAACACCGCTTCATCAGTGTTAAAATCTTACCCGGCAAATTAATTAAATTTTTTAGTTAAATCGTATCACAATTTTTCATTTTGTTGTAAATCGCATTTTTTCACAACGTAAAAAGTGCAGTTTTATAATGGTAGAGTAAAAATGTTGTTGTTAATCTAATATTGGCCATAAATATAACATATTCGTGTTTCCTTGTATATTCATGACCAATGGAATTGTGAAAAATTTTAGTCGGAAATGATGTTTAAGGTTGTACGACACATCTAATATATGAAAAAAATCAGTCTGGCAATTATATTTAATTTAACGTTTTGTTTACCTAAAGTTCTTTTTGCTCAAAATGCAAAAGATACGGTTGTCACCCTGAAACAATGTATTGATTTCGCGCTCCGTAACCAGCCGGTAGTAAGGCAGGCCGCTATAGATCAGCAAATCAATGAGCGCGATATCCGCACCGGTTTATCGGAATGGTTACCGCAGGTTTCTTCGTCAGATCAATTTCAGCATTACTTTAAAGGCAGTATTCCGCTGTCTGTAAATCCGGCTAATTTGCCGGGCGGGGGCACTAGCCTGGATAATTCTGCAAGTCTGGGTTTGCAGGCCAGCCAGGTGATCTATAATAATGATGTATTGCAGGCTGCTAAAGCGGCTAAATATTCCCGTCTTTACTATAAGGAAAACGTTGTAAGCAGCCAGATAAATGTAATGTCAGACGTTAGTAAAGCATTTTTTGATGTTCTGTTATCAGAAAAGCAGTTGGATATTTTAAATGAAGATGTAACCAGGCTCCAGCGCAGTTTGAAAGACGCCTATAATAAATACCAGGCCGGTACGACTGACAAAACAGATTATAAACAGGCTATGATAGACCTGAACAATTCTATTGCCAGCCGTAAGCAAACACAAGAAGCCATCAACTCAAAAATGGCTTATCTGAAACAGATAATGGGCCTTGGGGCAACCGCTAACCCGGTATTATCCTATGATACCAGCCGTTATGAGAGCGAGGCTTATATTGACACCAACCAAACGCTAAACGTAAATAACCGTATAGAATTTCAGATGCTGCAAAGCCAGAAAATGCTGCAAAACGTTAACGTAAGCTATTACCGCTGGGGATTTTTGCCATCGCTTTCGGCAATAGGCGCTTATAATTATTACTATTTCAGCGATAAGTTTTCTACTTTGTATGATAACCCTTATAAAAGCGGTTATTACGGGCTTACCTTATCAATCCCCATCTTTCAGGGTACTAAACGCCTGCAAAACCTGAGTAAAGCCAAACTGCAGGCCACAAGGACAGACCTTGATATCGAAAATTCAACCAATACCATTAATACCGAATATGTACAGGCATTGGCCGCCTATAAAAGCAATTACACTAACTGGCAATTGCTGAAGCAGAATGTAGACCTTGCAAAGGATGTATATAAGGTAGTAAGCCTGCAATACCGGGAGGGGATAAAGGTATACCTGGATGTGATCATTGCGCAGTCGGACCTTCGTACGGCTGAACTCAATTATTATAACGCATTGTTCCAACTGTTATCAAGCAAGATCGATCTTGAAAAGGCACTGGGTATCCTCAACGTAAATCAAATCTGAAATACTGAACTATGAAGTACAAACATACATTATTACTGTGCCCGCTGGCCGCAATGCTATTTACCGCGTGCAAGCATGCCGATAAAAAAGGTGCGATGGCTATGCCGCCGACGCCGGTAAGCGTTGCCGATGTAAAAACAGGCAATGCTGTTTATTATGATGATTACCAGGGTACAGTTAAGGCCCTGAATATTGTGGAGCTACGGGCACAGGTATCAGGGTTTATTACAGGGATATTTTTTAAAGAAGGCGATATTGTACCCCAGGGAAAAGCATTGTATGAGATTGACCGCCGTAAATATATTGCCGCCTACAATCAGGCTGAAGCCAATCTTTCAAGCGCTAATGCTAACCTTGTAAAAGCACAAAAGGATATTGACCGTTATAATATGCTGTTGCAAAATGACGCTGTGGCCCGCCAAACTGTCGACCAGGCGCAGGCAGCTTACGCGCAGGCTAAAGGCAATGTAGATGTGGCCAAAGCCGCGGTACTTTCTGCAAAGACTGATCTTTCTTATGCCACCATTACCGCGCCATTTACCGGCAGGATCGGTATTTCGCAGGTAAGGCTGGGTGCTCAAGTTTCGCCAGGCACTACTTTATTAAATACGATCTCAAGCGAGCGTCCGATAGGAGTGGATATTGTGGTGAATGAGCAGGATATCTCAAGATTTTATAACTATCAGAAACATTCGACGGATTCAACCTTTAAACTGCAATTGTCTGACGGTACTACTTATAAAGAACCGGGCAGGATACTGGCGATTGACCGCGGCGTAAACGACCAAACCGGTACAATCACCGTACGCGTCCAGTTCCCGAACAACAATGATGAGTTGAAAGACGGCATGAGCTGCGTACTGCACGTGCTTAATGATCAGTCGGGTAATCGTATTATTATACCTTATAAGGCTGTTACCGAGCAAATGGGTGAGTTTTTTGTATTTGTATCGCAGGATACTATCGCTAAAGAGCATAAAGTGAAGCTTGGGCCGCGTGTTGGTACAGACGTGGTGATTTTGTCGGGCATAAATGCCGGCGGCAAGATCATTACCGATGGTTTCCAGCGTCTGCGCGACGGCGGGAAGATTGTATTGGGTAATCCGAATGCTGCGCCCGGCGCAAACGGTGCATCAGGCGCGGCACCTAAGAAACAGTAAACTTTGCGTACAATCTGAATTTATCTAAGAAAACAAACGAATGATCGCAGAAACCTTTATACGACGACCCGTTACCGCCATTGTAATATCCATTGTGATAGTGGTTGTGGGTATCTTATCTATAACCAACCTGGCAATTGGCCAGTACCCTGAAATTTCGCCGCCAACGGTACAGCTCTCGGCCACCTATAGCGGCGCGGATGCCCTTACAGTTGAGCAAACCGTTGCCACGCCTATTGAGGTGCAGGTAAACGGTACGCCTAACATGACCTATCTGCAAAGTAACAGTGCATCCAACGGACAGTATACCATGACGGCTAACTTTGAGGTAGGTACCGATATTAATAATGCGGCAGTTGATATTCAGAACCGTGTAAGTATTGCCACGCCATTATTACCCCAGGAAGTACAGCGTTTGGGCTTAACCATCCGTAAAAGGAACCCAAGTATACTGATGCTGGTCGCTATGTTCTCGCCGAATGGTACGCACGATGTTACTTTTATGGATAACTATACCAACGTATTCATAAAAGATGCCATTGCGCGTACAAAGGGTGTTGGCGATGTGCTTAGCCGCGCTGACGATTTTAGTATGCGCCTGTGGCTGAAACCCGATAAGCTGGCGGCATTAGGTATAACGGCAAATGATGTTATTGCCGCTATAAACGAGCAGAATGCCCAGGTTGCCGCCGGTACGGTAGGTGGTACGCCACAGGAAAAAACGCAGCCGTTTGAATATACCGTGCTGGTAAAAGGGCGATTGAGCGAACCTAAAGAGTTTGACAATATTATTGTACGCACACAACCAAACAATGGCGCCATTGTACATCTGAAAGATGTTGCACGTGTGGAGCTGGGTAAATTTAACTACGCCAGTAACTCGTATGTTGATGGCAAGCGCGCGTCATACCTGCTCATCTATCAGGCGCCGGGAAGCAATGCCCTTGAAACTGCCGACAATGTGTACAAAACCATGGAGCAGTTAAAGAAAACTTTCCCTGCCGATGTGGATTATAATGTGCCTTTTGAATCAATTACGGTTGTAAAGGTTTCGGTGCATGAGGTGGTGGTAACCTTGTTAATAGCTCTTTTGCTGGTAATATTTGTGGTATTCCTGTTCCTGCAAAACTTGCGGA
>JBQCIS010000148.1:0-14597 GCA_051953515.1 Mucilaginibacter sp. | reverse complement strand
ATACAGGATAAAGAAAATATCAGCCTTCGCCCGGATTTTATGGCATTGATCTACCCGGTGATCACGTTCGGGCCTTTTGCCCACGCAGGTTCACGCGAAAACCTGATTGGAAAGAATCCGCCGCAGCAACTCATTGATTTGTACAGTAACGAAAAGCAAGTTACTAATCAAACACCGCCAACCTTTTTGGTGCATGCCGAAGACGATAAGACGGTACCTGTACAAAATACGCTAATGTTTTACGATGCGTTGGTGCAAAATAAGGTAAAAGCCGAAATGCATATCTTTCAGGCCGGTGGCCATGGTTTCGGTCTGAATAATATTACTACTAAAGAAAAGTGGTTTGATATGCTGAAAGACTGGCTGGAAGCAAATGGCTGGCTGAATAAATAAAACGGTCTTCGTTAAGTTTATCAGCAACTAAAATATCGAACACCGAATGCTAAAATAACACACAAAAAGGGCACGAAACAACTTCCGTGCCCTCCGCTGTTTAAAGAATATCTAACTATAATATCTTAAACCCAACGCTTATTGACCATATATTGGCGCGTTGGCCATAATTCTCGTTCAGTCTGGACAGGCCGCCCTCGTATCGCAGATCGGCGGTTATACCCATTATATCTACGCCGGCGCCTACCTGATAGCCCAGCGTACTGTTTTTATAATTGCCAAAGTCGTGATACGCATCGGTGAAATTTTGCGAGAAGCTTTCGTTCTTGCTTAATAAATAGGAGTACACCGGGCCAACCATCAGTCGGAAATTGGTGCTCGTTGAACCAAATTCATGGCCCAATAACAGGGGTACATTTAGTGTGGTAAAACGCACACTGGCACTGTAATCCGTATTGTTGCTGGTTGAATTAAAATTACCGCCTGAACTGCCCAGGTAAACTTCAGGTTGTAAATAAAATGCGCTGCCCACGCGCAGGAACGCGCCTACCTGGTAACCTGTTTTGGTTGATTTGTTTAACTGGTTGGCGTCGATATTTGAAAAATTCACGCCGCCTTTTATTCCAAGGTCGAATTGTGCCTTAGCGCTGATGCTCACAGCAACCATTATCACTAAGCTTAATAAATACTTTTTCATGGGTTTTTTGGATGAAGTTAATAATGGGGTTACTTAATAACCATTAATTTAGTACTTAACTATTCTCGTGCCAAAAAAATTGCATGCAGCAACCTGTTAATTTTATATTTTTGGGAAAAATTTTAATAATGGCAGAGATCAGCATATCGAATAAAGACTGGCAACGTGTAAAGATCAAGATCCAAAGAAAATATAACCACCTTACCGACGAGCAATTGCAATATACTGAAGGACAGGAAGAAACCCTGATCAGCAATTTAATGAAACTGGTTAACCGTGATAGGGGCTATGTAGTGTTCACGCTAAAAAAGGCGCTGGTAAATATTGACAATAACAGGTTGTAATATTTAGATGTGAGATATGAGATGTGAGAGAACCTTTCGCAATTTTAACTTCTCATTTTTCTTCAAATTGGCTATTCATGCAAATATCTCACCGAATGAATATTATATTTATTAAATTGACCGTTTGTATGTTAGTGCTGAAATAGAGCTTGAGTCTCATATCTCACATCTCATATCTTAAAACATGTCTCAAGTGAAGAAGTACAGGAAGATATGGCTGCCTACAGGAGTGATACTGGTGGCATGCCTCCTATTTGGGTTTAGCGACGACATGTTCCAGATTGCCAAGAACCTGGAAGTTTTTACCGCTTTATACAAAGAGGTAAACATTAACTATGTGGATGATATCAACTCCGCCAAAATGCTCAAAAACGGTGCGGATGCCATGCTCGACGACCTAGATCCCTACACTGAATTTGTACCTGAATCTGAAATTGAAGATTATAAGCTGCACTATGTAAGCACGCAATACGGCGGTATAGGTACTACCATTTTCTCAAGGAATGGTAATGTATATGTTTCGGAGGTATTTGAAGGTTTCCCGGCTCAGAAGGCTGACATTCGTCCCGGCGACCAGATAATGAAGATAAATGGCATTGACCTGAACAGCAAAAATAGTGACGAGGTAAGCCAACTGCTGAAGGGATCAAAAGGTGCAGAAATAAAACTTTTGGTAAAAAGGGGAGATGAACAACCTAAAGAGGTAACCCTTACCCGCGATGAGATTAAGCAACCCAATGTATCATACTACGGTATGGTTAACGGCAATATGGGTTATATTAAACTCGATAGGTTTCTGGAAAACTCTGGCGACGAAGTAACCAATGCGCTTACTGAACTAAAAAAGAAAAACCCGGACGGTATTATACTCGATCTCCGTTCAAATGGCGGTGGCATCTTGCAGGAGGCTGTGAAGATTGTTAACCTGTTTGTGCCAAAAGGTGTTGAAATTGTATCGCAACGCGGTAAAATAAAGGAAAAAAACTTTACTTATACTACAACCAGTAACCCTGTAGCACCCGATCTGCCATTGGTGGTATTGGTTAACGGCCATTCGGCATCGGCATCGGAAATAGTTGCGGGTTCGTTACAGGATCTTGATCGCGCGGTAATCATTGGTCAGCGCAGCTATGGCAAGGGCCTGGTACAGCAAACATTCCCGTTGCCCTATAACAGTCTGGTGAAGATAACCATCGCAAAATATTATGTGCCGTCGGGCAGGTGTATACAGGCATTGGATTATACACATCGTAAGGATGATGGCAGCGTGGTGAAAGTAGCCGATTCGCTGATGCATGAGTTCAAGACCAAAGACGGCCGGTCGGTGTACGACGGCAGCGGCATATACCCGGATATTTTTATAAAGCAGGACCGCTTTGCCAGTATTACGGCCAGTTTAATAAGTAAGCTGCTTATTTTTGATTACGCCACCCTCTACCGCCAAAAACATTCAAAGATTGGTGATCCTGAAACGTTTGCCTTGTCTGACGGTGATTACAACGATTTTATTAAATTTCTTTCTGATAAGAATTACAGTTATGACAGCCCGTCTGAAAGATTGCTTGACCAACTAAAAACAGAAGCCACCAAAGAAAAGCAGTTTGACCAGGTGCAGCCAGAATATGATGCGCTGAAAGCCAAGCTGGCAGAAACCAAAAAGAACGACCTGCAATTACACAAGGACGAGATAAAGCAATTGCTGGAAAACGAGATCGTTTCGCGGTATTATTTTGAGAGAGGCCGCTATCAGGCCAATTTTAAGCATGACAAGGAACTGACCGAAGCCGTAAAGACCCTACAGGAGAAAACCCGCATGGATGCCATACTGAAAGGCGAAGGTAACTACAAAGTTATAGGTAAACCGATGCTGGCATCGGCAGTTACCACTAAAAAGGCTGCCGATACCACTCATGCCGTCGAACAGTAATTGATTAATATATTCCCGGTACTAATCTGTTAACCCTGCTTTTGTAATCTGAATACTGCTTGCCGAATTCTTCTGTTAATGCCCGTTCCTCAATAGTGATACGATAATTTAGCGCAATAAAGTCGGGGATGAACATTACAAGCAGGCTGGCCAGGCTATTCAAACTTATTCCCAGTCCAACAATAACCAGCAGCAGCCCCGTGTAGCTTGGATGGCGCATAACTTTATAAAGTCCGCTGGTTTTTAAAGTGTGTTCGTCTGATATAACTACGTTAACGGTAAACATGCGGCCTAATTGATAAATGGCTATCCACCGGATGCTAAAACCCAATGCAAATATTACGATTCCGGCAATTTCTGCCGACCTGTGATTGGCTAATCCCCCAATATGGTAAGCTGCTACCCATGGCCCTGCACCCAAACTTAGCGCTATCACAATCCATAAGATGAGTAATGAACGCCTGTCGCGCTCGTTTTTAATTTTGCCCGATTTTGCCCGTTTAAAAATGAGCAATCCTAACTCACTAATAAAGAAGATAAGCTGGAGGTAGACATAGAGTGGCATAATGATTATTGATTAATGTGTGTAAGGTTGTATTAAACTAATGTTTATAATAATAGTCTATTGAATATAGAGATTTAATTTAATAATAGTTAATTAATATTTTCGAAACGGTTATATTTAATTTTTTATAAACCTTTTTAATATTAGATTGTACTTATTCCCATTAATAACATAAAATATGAAAAAATTACTTTTTGCCGCAGCATTTATGTTTTGCTGTTTATCATTTAAAATGGCAAGCGCTCAAATTCACTTCAGTATTGGAGTTAATATAGGTAATCAGCCCGAATGGGGCCCTGTTGGTTATGAGCGTGCAGATTATTACTACATGCCCGATATTGATGCCTACTATGATGTAAATGCACACACTTATATTTATTTTAATAACGATGCGTGGGTGCGTACAACTATGTTGCCGCCCCGTTATGCTGGTTATGATGTGTACCGGGGGTACAAGGTTGTAATAAACCGACCTGACCCTTGGCGCTATGAAGCCGTATACAGGACAAGATATGCCCGTTACAGGGGCCATTACGACCAAGGCATTATCCGCGATAGCCGTGACGACAGGTACCGCGACCACTGGCATGGTGATAACGGGCACCACTACGGCGACCGCAACCATGACGGCGATAATCACTGGGATCATGGACGTGGCCACGATGGTGATCATGGCGACCACGGCCACGGGCATGGGCACGATCATTAATAATCGTTAGGATATTATGCATAAAAAAGGCTTTTCAGATATGAAAAGCCTTTTTTCGTTAATGGGCGATCAGTAGTATTATTCCACGCTCATATTGGCAAACATAAATGCCCATTTATCAGCCTGTTCGTCTATTACCTGTTGGGTTGATTTACCCGCGCCGTGGCCGGCTTTGGTTTCAATGCGTATCAGTATCGGGGCAGGACCCTGCTGGTATTCCTGCAACCGGGCCGCGAATTTGAACGAATGCGCGGGCACCACGCGGTCGTCGTGGTCGCCCGTAGTAATGAGCGTTGCGGGATAAACCTGCGGTTTCAGCGCATGGTAAGGCGAATATTTATACAGGTATTCGAACATCTTTTTCGAATCTTCGGCAGTACCATAATCATAGCTCCAGCCTGCGCCGGCTGTAAATTTATTATAGCGCAGCATGTCAAGTACGCCAACTGCGGGGAAGGCTACCTTAAACAGATCTGGGCGTTGCGTGATCATTGCGCCAACAAGCAGGCCACCGTTAGAGCCGCCCGAAACAGCCAGGTAATCCCTCGAAGTATATTTATGTTTGATGAGATATTCTGCCGCGGCAATAAAATCGTCGAAAACGTTCTGCTTTTTATATTTAATGCCCTGTTTGTGCCACTTTTCCCCATACTCGCCGCCACCGCGCAGATTAGGTACCGCGAAGATGCCGCCGCGCTCCAGTAAAATAATGTTGGATGTGCTGAATGCAGGCGTAAGGCTTACGCCAAAACCACCATAGCCATAAAGCAACAGCGGGTTTTTGCCATTCATTACTGTTCCCTTTTTATAGGTAATAAGCATTGGTATTTTGGTGCCGTCTTTTGATGTATAAAATACCTGGTCGGACTGGTATTGTTCAGGATCGAACTTCACGCCCGACTTTTTCCAAACCACCGATTGCCCGCTGGCTATATCGTATTTAAAAATGGTGGTAGGATAAACATAATTGGTAAAGGTGTAATATACTTCCTTTTCTTCCTGCTTTGCGCCAAAGCCTGCAGCCGAACCGACCGAAGGCAGCTCAATGGTGCGTTCCAATTTGCCATCCATACTATACTGCTGCACCAGCGAGGTGGCATCTTGCAGGTATTCGGCAAATATTTTACCGCCGCCGGTAGTTACAGAAAGCACGTTTTTGGTTTTGGGTATCAGGTCCTTCCAATGGGTGGGGCCCGGGTCTGCGGCGTCAACCGTAACCAGTTTAAAGTTGGGCGAGTACAGGTTGGTAAGAATGTATAGCTTGCTGCCCACGTTGCCGACCACGGTGTGCTCGTTATCAAAATTATCTACCACGTTAACAATGCCGCTGTGAGGATTGCTAAAGTCTTGTATGTATAATTCGTTACCGGTGGTTGTATTGGCAGCTGTGATCACCAGGAAACGTTCGTCTTCGGTAAGATACGCGCCAATGTAGCGCCTTGGCGTTTTATCACCGCCGAATATCAGCTTATCGCTGCTCTGGGGGGTACCTAATTTATGATAATACAGCTTATGATGCTGTGTCATGCCCGATAGCTGGCTGCCTTCTTTAGGCTTATCGTAACTGCTGTAATAAAAGCCATCGTTTCCATGCCATGCTATGCCGCTGAACTTGATGTCTGTAAGTGTATCGCCAATTATTTTTTTATCGGCGGTATTAATCACAATCACCTTGCGCCAGTCAGAGCCTCCTTCAGAGATCTGGTAGGCTGCCATACTGCCGTCTTTTGTGAAATCAATGCCCTGCATTGATGTGGTGCCGTCTGCCGAGAATTTATTCGGGTCGAGAAATACTTCCGGCTTGCTGTCGCCCTGTTGACGGTATAAAACGGACTGGCTTTGCAAACCGTCGTTCTTATAAAAATACAGGTATTGGCCTTCTTTAAAAGGCGCGCTATATTTTTCATAATTCCATAACGTTTCCAGTTCCTTGCGAATGGTTTCGCGGTAAGGAATCTGTGCGAGGTAGTTTTCTGTAACGGCGTTCTCGGCCTTTACCCATTCTTTAGTATCCGCGGCGCGGTCGTCTTCCAGCCAGCGGTACGGATCAGGCACCTGCGTGTCGAAATAAGTATTTACGGTATCAACCTTTTTGGTTTTCGGATAGGGTAGTGTCTTGATGTTCATTTGCTGTGCATGCGTAACGCCGCAAAGTAAAAAAGCAAATGCGCAAAGGCAACAGGTATGCTTCATTTTAGGGTAATTAGGGCAATTAAATTTAATTGATCCGTGTTAATTTAAGATAAACGAACGATATGGTCGTAAAGTATTTGAACGTTACCTGTATGAAAGACGCCTGCGGAGAGTGCTCAAACCACCAGTGGCACGAATTAACCTATGCAAAATCTGCATCAGTCCTTCGTTTTGTAAATCCCCTTAAATCTCGGTTCGCTTTGCTGTTTTTAGAATATCGCGAAGTTTTAAAAAGGACTTGTATGGCCCGCTGGCAATGGTCATGTTTACCAGCCAGCCGGGAATACTGCCGCCCGGATCGATGCTGAAGGTATAATCTACATTGATCTTATCGTTGCCTGCAGGCATAACGTGCCATACGGCAAGTGAGTAGGGCACACGTATATAATGCGGTTTGGGCGGAAGAATGCCTTGTATACTTTTGGCCTGTATGGTCAACGGTTCGGTTTGTGTAGCCGGGAAAACTTTAATTTCGGTTACCAGGTCGCGGTCTTGTATGGGCCAGGGCAGGTGTGCCTCGGTAAAGTAAATAATGTCGTGGTCGTTTACCTTCCTCACAATGCCTGCCCGCTTGTTGCCGTATATCCAGCTGGCATAATCATCTATATCCAGCAGGGTATTAATGAGTTGCTGCGGCGTCGCATTGTATTGTGTAAGCAGGCGCAGCTCTATTAATTTGCCATCGTTTGATCTTCTGGAGTATATTTTGATACCTTCTTCATCGCGACGGAGTTCCCAATTATTTTGCGCTTTTGCGGTAAACGACAGTGTAAATAGCACGGCTATAGCCAGCAGTATGCTTCTCATATATAGGGGTAACGCTTCAGAGGGCCTAAGAGTTGTTATGGGTGCAAAGAATTTTTACAATAATAGCTTTTCGGGCGTAAGTATTATTATAAAAATGCTTTGATAATGTTAATACTGTAAACATGTGCATAAACGTATATTTGCCGCATGGAATTTGATGAAAATGACAACCTTTCTCACAATGAGGAAGATTACGTCGAGATATACTCAAAAAAGGCGATATTTTGGTTTTCGGTATTTTCACCTTTGTTCGCAGCAATATTATTAGTGATAAATTTATGGGTTGTTGGCTTTAAGTCGGCCGTATACCAGGTTATCGCGTTTATTATGGTATCGGCCTTTGCTACCTACCTGGTAGAAAATGAGATTGCAACGGTTTTACATATTGATATGAGTAAACCGGCTACAACGATGGATTTGAATATGCTTTATTTAAACCTGGCTTCGATTGCGATGAATATTATATGCGGTTTTGTTCTGACCCGCTTTTTCTTCAAAAAATATTTTCCTGACAACGATTATTACCCCAGAAGTATACAAGCGCCTCTGTTTATTTTTATCGGGTTTATTTTGTTTTTCCTGTTAATTATAGGCCGTAGCTTTTAAACTGTACTTTTACCCTTATGCCAACCCGCAATAAACTCTATTTTGCTTCCGACGTGCACCTTGGCGCAGGGAATTACGACTTTACGTGCGAGCGCGAAAAAAAGCTGGTACAATGGCTGGATACGATCAAGGCCGATGCCTCCGAAATATTCCTGATGGGCGATATATTCGACTTTTGGTTTGAATATGCTACTGTAGTACCCAAAGGCTACATCCGCCTGTTGGGCAAATTGGCCGAGTTAAGCGATTCGGGGATAAAGCTCTACTTCTTTAAAGGCAATCATGACATGTGGATGTTCGATTACTTTGTAAAAGAACTGAACGCCACCATTATCACCAACGAACTGGTAATAGAACGCGGCGGAAAAAAATTGTTCCTGCATCATGGGGATGGTTTAGGCCCGGGGGATAAGATGTATAAAATGCTGAAGAAGATATTCCGCAGCAAGATCTGCCAATGGCTGTTCGCGCGTATTCACCCCAATTTAGGCATCGGGATAGCCAATTACTGGTCGAGGAACAGCCGTATAACCAATGCCAAGCGCGAAGGCGGCAAACCCGGCGAGCAGGAGTGGCTGGTTACCTATTGCAATGAGGTGCTGCAAGCCACGCATTATGATTATATGATATTCGGCCACCGCCATTTGCCGCTGGACATAAAGGTAGGGCAGGATACCCGTTATATTAATCTTGGCGAGTGGATAAATTATTGCTCCTATGCCGAATTTGATGGGAATGATGTGCAGTTGAAATTCTTCGGAAAAACGGAATAGCGAAAGATACCGTCAGCTTTAGTCTTTCAGTTTAGGCTTCTGTAACCTTACAATTCGGTGAAATAAAAATCCCCTGAATTTTCGTACTTTTGTACACTTTTTGCACGGCCTTTGGTGGTTGTGCGGAACACTCAGATAAAGTTATGTTAGATAAATTAGAAGCGATACATCAACGCTGGAAAGACGTTGAAAATGAATTGAGCAGCCCTGATGCCATGGCTGATATGAAACGCTTTGCACAACTGAACAAAGAATATAAAGACCTTGCTAAGATTGTTGACGAGTATAAAATATATCGTAACATTTTAAGCAATATCGATAGCAATAAAGAAATTTTAGCCACCGAAAAGGACGAAGAGTTCCGCGAAATGGCTAAGAGCGAACTGGATGAACTATTGGTGCAGCGCGACGAGAAGGAAGAAGAGATCCGTGTGATGCTGATACCGAAAGACCCGGAAGACTCCAAAAATGCTATTGTGGAGATACGCGGCGGTACCGGTGGTGACGAAGCCGCGCTGTTTGCCGGCGACCTTTACCGTATGTACATGCGTTTTTGCGAAAAACGCGGCTGGCGTACTGAACTGGTGGACTATACCGAAGGTACATCAGGCGGTTATAAGGAAATTGTGTTTAACGTATTGGCCGAAGATGCTTACGGTACGCTGAAATACGAATCGGGCGTTCACCGTGTGCAGCGCGTGCCTGATACCGAAACCCAGGGCCGTGTACATACTTCTGCTGCATCGGTAGTAGTGCTGCCGGAAGTGGATGAGTTTGATATTGACCTGCAGGTAAGTGATATACGAAAAGATTTGTTCTGTGCTTCGGGGCCTGGCGGACAGTCGGTAAACACCACTTATTCGGCCGTGCGGCTTACCCACATCCCTACGGGCATAGTGGCACAGTGCCAGGATCAGAAGTCGCAATTAAAGAATTACGATAAGGCCTTACAGGTACTACGCTCAAGGGTTTACGAAATGGAGCTGCAAAAGCACCTGGAAGAAACGTCCAAAAAGCGTAAAACCATGGTTTCAACCGGCGACCGTTCTGCCAAAGTGCGTACCTATAACTATCCGCAGGGCCGTTTAACCGAACACCGTATCGGCCTTACCATCTACAACCTCACCGGCGTAATGAACGGCGACATCCTCGAGATTATGGAAGCCCTGCAATTCGCCGAAAATGCCGAAAAACTGAAAGAAGGCAGCGTAGCTTAAGAATAACAATATTACATTGATTTACGAAGTCTTCAAGACTTCGTAAATCTGGTTTTTCACCCTGGGCTGATAAGAAACTTACGAAGTTCCTGAACACGGATCGCCTGCTTGATTTCCTAAAACTTCGTAAATTAAAATCCCTTTAACCTTTCAGCTTTAACCTTTCGCCTTCTCCTCCCCATTGTCATATTTTGCAAATATTTAACCTAAACGGTGGTTTTCATCTCAATTTCATAAAGAGGGTCTACTTTCGGGTATCACATTGGCATAAGTATGCCAATGGTTAGCGGTTTATTTGAAAAAATAATGGAGAATATCTATGCTGGCAGTTAAAACCTTAAAAAGCGATTCTAATATCTTCAGGTATGATGCCTGGCTGATGGGGACCCAATTTGAGATCAGTGTTGTTGCTAATGATGCGATACATGCGGGTGAACAGATAAACGGCGCAATAGCTGAGATAAACCGGGTAGAGAAGCTGTTAAGCGGCCTTACAGACAGCAGCCAGATAAACGAAATTAACCGCAATGCAGGTATAAAGCCGGTAAAGGTTGATGCCGAAATATTCAGGCTGATCGAGCGTGCATTACAAATATCAGAACTTACCCATGGCGCTTTTGATATTTCTTATAATACTGATAGCCGCGCAGAAAATCATTCAAATCATAATAACTACAAAAACGTTGTCCTCGACGCGGTAAATGTTACCGTTTTCCTGAAAGAGAAAAACATGCGTATCAGCCTTGCCGCTATGAGCAAGGATTACGCTGCCGACAGGGCCAAATATGTACTGCAACTTGCAGGCGTTAGCAGCGGCGTGATTAATGCCGGGGGTAACCTGCTTACCTGGGGTGCACAGCCTGACCATGAGCCATGGACCATTGCTACTGCCGACCCGCAGCAACAAGATCATCCTTACGCCAATACCCCTATTAGTAATATGTGCATCTCAACAGTTGTTGATGCCAATAAGCAGATAACTGCTAACAAAAAGCAACCTATCAACGCTAAAAATGGTTTCCCGGTGAGCGGGATCATCAGTGTTAGTGTTATCAGCCCAACCGCCGAACTATCGGGCGCTTTAACCGGCCCGGTAATAGCAATGGGCGTTAATGCAAGCTTGTACCTGGTGAACCAGCTTAACCAGATATCATGTGTGATTATTGACGACCATAACCGTGTGTACGCTTCAAAAGGCATAAGTTAAACCTGCCTTTGAAGTCCGGACATTATCACCCTTAAATTTCCTGCGGAGAACCATGCGTGCGTTAAGTTTTAACGTGTGCTTTGGCACGCCTGTTAATATTTAATGTAAATACATGGTAATAGGCGTGCTTATATTATTTTTGAGCAATGTTATATTTAACATATTTTAAGTCTTTCCCTTTTCTCAATGATTAAGCGGTTTGCGTATATTGTCATTTTATTGGCTTTTATGCCCGTTTTATCATTCGCGCTGGTGAAGGAAAAACGCAGCATTTTTAGCAGGTACAAGCTAAGTTTGCCGATAGTTTACACCATCCTGCCTGATACGACCTCTAAAAAACATCAGGCCGATGAGAAGAAAAAAATAAAAGAAATAGCCAGGGCAAAACGGCAGCCCAAACCCGAAAAGGTGGAAGATGCAACGGATGCTTCAGCGCAAAAACCGAAACCTAAGCGGGAGCGCAGGCCTGAGGGCCTCGAAAGACCGCCGGAAATACCAAGGAGGAACGGAGGGGGCTAATGGTTAACGCACAATTGAACAATTTAATGAAGTATTTTTGCCTGCTCACAGTTTTACTTTCATGCAATGCCCTTTACGCGGCACCGGCAAACGTATGCCTTTCAGCATTCGGCCCGGAATTGGGATCAAGGCCCGATACCACCGATACCATTGTGAAAAAGGCATCAGTATCTGCAGGCGTCTCTTATGGCAGCGATGTGCAGTTTTTTGGGCGCACCGGGCCAATCAAATATCCGTATGTTTCGGCTGATGCGATCTATAATACCAAAAACGGCTTCTTTTTGTACACTTACGGACTGAAAGTTTTAGGCTATAACCCCATGTTTGATGAGATAGACCTGGGCGGCGGCTATCTTTACCACTACACTAAAAATTTTACCGGTACCTTCAGCTACACGCATTTCTTTTTTAACCGTGATGCCGCGCAGGTGATCAAATCCGCATCGTCAAACGATTTCAACTGGAAAAATAGCCTCGACCTGAAATTTGTTAAGTTCAATGCGATAACGGATTACCTTTTTGGTAATGAGGACGACATTTTTTTAACCTTAAATGCCACCAAGCATTTCGAAAGCAAATTCAGCATTTTTGATGATAAGGATTACCTGTCGATTGACCCCACGGTAAGTACCATATTGGGTACGCAGAACTTTGTACAGCGTTATGCTACGAATCATGCATATCGGTTTGATGTGGATAACATATTTGTAGATGACCCCAGTGCGCCGCATTTTGCAAGTGATAACAGCAAGTTCAATATGCTTAATTACAGTATAAAGATCCCTGTTGCTTATAACCGGCCGCATTATACCTTTGAGTTCGCATATAAGTATTCCATCCCGGTGAATGTGGAGGGACTACTTAAGAACCATCACGAATCTTTTTATTACCTGACGTTTTTTTATGTGTTTTATTAGGCAATGAATGTTTTAATTATAGAGGATGAAAAGGCGCTTGCCCATGAACTGGAAATTTTCCTGACCAACTATAACTACATCTGCGATGTTTGCTTTAACGGCGCCACCGCATCTGAAAGAGTGGCGGTGAATTTGTACGATTTTATTCTGATTGATCTCGGTTTACCTGATTATGACGGCCTTGACCTGCTGAAGGAAGCGAAAAAGAACAACCCGGATGCCGCTTATATCATCCTTACCGCCCGTGCCGAAATAAACGACCGCATAAAGGGCCTGGATATGGGCGCCGACGATTACCTGGCCAAGCCGTTTTCGTTGCTGGAATTGCAAAGCCGAATGCAGGCCATCACCCGTCGTAAATACGGATTAAAGAACAATGTGATACAGCTTGGCGATTTTTTGGTGAACCTTACCGAGCGTACCATTGCCTTTGGCAGCGAGATAGTGGCCGGAATTACCAAAAAGGAGTTCGACCTGGTGGCGTACCTTATCCTGCATAAAAACCGTACGGTAACGCGCAACCAACTGAGTGAGCATATTTGGGGCAGTATTGTAAACGATGATTACGACTCGAACTACATTGATGCCCACATTAAAAATATCCGCAAAAAATTAAATGCTTATGCCCCGGCCGATTGGCTTGAAACCGTTCGTGGCTTAGGCTACAAGGTTAGAATTAACGCTTAGATATTTGAAACTCAAAACAAAACTCACGCTGTTCAATACCATATCAAAACTGGTAATTGTAACCTTGTTTGTTTTGTTGCTGCCGGTACTGATACGTAACATTAACCAGAACTTTACTGATAGTAAGCTGCGGAAGCAGAAAAACGAGCTGTTACGGATCATTAAAACTTCCGGCGTTAAGAATTATGTTTATGCCGCCTATTCGCCGCTGAAAGAGGAGTATTATAACCTTGAAGAGGATACCATCAGCGACCATTTTGATACTATACGCACCGAGCCGCGTAAAATAGAAGGCGATACTATTCAGTACCGCATATTAAGCTATAATTTCCCGGTTGCAAAAAAGAACTACCTGCTTGAAATAGGCATTAGCCAGGATACGGTGAACGAGCGCTCGGCTCCGCTGCAAAGCGTGGCTTTTGTGATATTGGTAGGCATGATTATCCTTACCATAGTGGCCGACCAGCTATATTCAGAGTATGTATTGCGGCCGTTGGGGCTCATCATCAAAACAAAGCTTATCGGTCAAAAGTTCCCGAACTTTGGCACCTACAAAAAGGTGGAAACTTCTACAGAAGACTTCCAGTACCTCGACATCAGTATCCATAAAATGATCCGCACCATTGAAAGTACTTTTCAAAAGGAACGCGAATTTATTTCAAACGCATCGCACGAGCTGATGACGCCAATATCCATACTGCAATCCAAAATCGAGAACATGTTTGAATCGGAAGATGTTTCTGATGAAATAAAGCTGCGATTGTTGGAACTGCAAAAGATACTGTACCGCCTGAAAAGCATCACCAAAACCCTGTTGCTTATTTCGCAAATAGAAAACGACCAGTTCCTGCGTGAAGACAGCGTAAGCATTGGCGCTTTGTTGCAGGAAGTTTATGACGAAATATCCATCCGGCTGCAGGATAAGAATATTACCTGCACAATTTCGGTTAGCGAGGATTGGACGTTGGTGAAGATCAATAAATTTTTGTTGTATAACCTGTTTTTCAACCTTATTAATAACTCCATAAAATACAAT
>JBQCIS010000147.1:0-27148 GCA_051953515.1 Mucilaginibacter sp. | reverse complement strand
GGAATGGTAGGCGAAGGCGTGCTGTACGAGTGTTTAAACCACCCTTTGGTGGAGCAGGTGCTGGTATTGAACCGCAAACCCTGCGGCGTAGAGCACTCTAAACTGGTAGAGATCATACATGAAAATTTTTTTGACCTTTCGCCCATTGAAGGTCACTTGTATGGCTATAATGCCTGCTTTTTTTGCCTCGGTGTTTCATCCGTTGGCATGAAGGAGGATAAATACACAAGGGTTACTTACGACCTTACACTTAACTTTGCCAAAACGCTGCTGAAACTGGATAACCACATGACTTTCTGCTATGTTTCGGGCGCCGGAACGGATAGCACTGAACAAGGCCGCTCTATGTGGGCCAGGGTAAAAGGCCGCACAGAAAATGAACTGGCGGAATTGCCGTTCGAGCAGGAGTATAATTTTCGCCCGGGATACATGCATCCAACGCCGGGATTGAAAAACACCGTCTCGGCATATAAATATATTTCGTGGTTATACCCTATTGTACGCCGGGTTTTCCCCAATGCAGTGAGTACCCTTGCGGAACTTGGACAGGCTATGATCAACGCCGCAATTATTGGCTATCCCACACAAATACTGGAAGTTAAAGACATTGTAAAGCTCGCCCACGCAGAGGTGGATTAAACGATATCAATTATGTATTTCGCACTTAAACTTGTCCCTTGCCGCCCAACTTTTCAAAAGATATGACGCCCGAAGAACGCGCCATTATGCAGCAGCATGTAGTTTATTGGAAAGACCTGATGAATAAAGGCACAGTAATAGCTTTTGGGCCGGTGCTTGACCCCGTCGGGACTTACGGTTGGGCATAATTGAAGCTGATAGCGAAGACGAGGTAAAGGCTTTTATTGCTGATGACCCGGCAGGTGGGATTAATACTTATGAATATCACCAGATGCTGGCAGTGGTGAAGGGTGCTATTGCTTCTTAAGAATGTCAAGCAGTCTTTCAGAATCTTGCCTATTATCCCAGAAAGCGGTTATTATCAGTTGATCTTTCGTGAATTTGTAAAGAATGCTAAAATGGCCCATCGCCGAAATTCTTGTTTCGGGATAGATGGTGACTTTATACGATTCAGGGTATTTTAAAATTACTTTGATTCTTGAGTGTGTATTCGTAAGTATCTTTTCAGAATAAACAGCAGAGCCATTTCTTCTTTTCCAATAACTTAATATTTCTCGTAATTGAGTCTCGGCGGTTTTAGTCCAGATTACTTTTCTTTTAACCACGCCAACGTATTCTTATATAATTCGTCGTGAGAAATTAACCGACCCGTTTGAATATCATCATCACTTAATTTAAGCAACTCGATCTGTTGTTCGGTAAGTTTAACAGGTTCATTGCTCATATTACTTTTTTCTACCAACTGGTTTAAGGCTGTCAAATATTCTTCGTTTGATATAGCCAGTAATTTGTCAATTAAGCTATCTCTTAATGTGTCTACCGTTGTCATATATCAAATTTACAAATAATAATTTTAGCAATGCAATATTCAATTTTGCAAAGCGAATACCTAATTCTTACTATTATTTTTAGCTATCTTTACCTAAATCTATGCAACCTACATTTAATAAATACAACGAAAAATTCCAGCAGGCTTTAGCCAATCTTAACCCGGAGCAATTAAAAGCCGTTAATAAAATGGATGGTCCGGTTTTGGTGGTGGCGGGGCCGGGTACGGGTAAAACGCAGATACTGGCGGCCCGTATCGGCAAGATACTGACCGATACCGATGCCCAACCCAGCGAAATACTCTGCCTTACCTATACCGATGCCGGCGCCATTGCCATGCGCAAGCGTTTGTTCGATTTTATCGGGCCGGATGCTTATCGCATCAATATTTACACCTTCCACGCTTTCTGCAATGAGGTGATACAGGAAAACCTGGAGTATTTCGGCAAGCTGAACCTGGAGCCGATATCGGAACTGGATTCGGCCATGCTGTTCCGCGAGTTGGTGGATGAGTTTCCAAACGATCACCTGCTAAAGCGCTTCACCGGGGATATATACTTTGATGCCCCCCGGTTGCAAAGGCTGTTCTCCACCATGAAAAGTGAGGGATGGAACATCAGCACAATAGAAAGTGCGGTAAAAGAATATATTGAAGACCTGCCTAATCGCGAGGAATATATCTACAAACGCGCTAATGCTGCAAGGGGCATTAAAATAGGCGACCTGAAACAGAAAGACATTGATGCGGTAAACGAATCAATGCAGAAGCTGTTGGCTGCAGTGCGGGAATACGATAATTACGACGCCAAGATGAAAAGCCGGGGCTGGTATGATTATGACGACATGATTATGTGGGTGCTAAAGGCTTTTCGTGAAAACGAGGGCATCCTGCGTCAGTACCAGGAGCGTTACCAGTATATTCTGGTGGATGAGTTTCAGGATACGAGCGGATCGCAAAACGAGTTGCTTAAATTTTTACTGAACTACTGGGAAACGCCCAATGTATTTGTGGTGGGTGATGACGACCAGTCCATCTTTAAGTTCCAGGGTGCCAACATGAAAAACATTCTGGATTTTGCCAATGATTATGTGCAGACGCTTTATACCGTAGTGCTGAGGCATAATTATCGCTCTAATCAGCATATCCTCGACATTTCAAAGGCGCTGATTGGCAATAACCGCGAACGGCTAACCAGTCAGCTTACGCTGGATAAGGATCTGCGCGCATCGCACCCGCGCTTTAATGAACTGACTGTTGAGCCGTTGATCCGCGAGTATGAAAATCCCGGTCAGGAAGTGGTGGATGTTGCGGCGCAGATCATGCACTTACTTGAAAAAGGTACGCTTGCGGAGGAGATCGCCGTAATTTACCGCAACCACAGCCAGGTGGAAGACCTGTTGCAATACCTCGACAATAAAAAAATAGCGGTTAACACCAAACGCAAGATTGATATCCTTACCCAGCCTTTTGGCGAGAAGATCATCACGATTTTGCGTTACCTGGCAATGGAGATGGACTCGCCTTATAGTGGTGATGAGTTGCTGTTTGAGATCATGCACTATGATTTCTTTAGCATAGCGCCTATAGAAATTGCCAAAGCCAGCATCGCGGTAGCAAAAGAAAACTATGCTACGGCTAATAACAATCAGCCTAAAACATCATTGCGCCGCTATATCAGCGATATGCGCACGCCGGCCCAACCAGGACTTTTCGATAATACGCAGAACGTGGAAATGAAATTCGTGGTGAGCAATATCGATTACCTGCTCACCCAATCAGCAAGCGTTACACTGCAGCAGTTGTTTCAGGAGGTGATAGGTAAAATGGGTATCCTGCGGCATATTATGCAGCAGCGGGATAAAGGCGTATACATGCAGATGCTCACCAGCTTTTTTGATTTCCTGAAGGACGAAAACCGCAAAAAGCCCGAGCTAAAACTGGCTGAATTTATTGCCACTATTGACCTGATGCAGAAAAACGGTATCCGTCTTTCGCTGAATCAAATCATCTTTTCCGAAAAGGGTATCAATTTTTTGACCGCCCACGGCTCAAAAGGGTTGGAGTATGAATATGTGTTCTTTATCGGTTGCGATAAAAAAACGTGGGATAGTAAAGGCCGTAATATGGGTTTTACTTATCCCGATACACTAACACAAAGCCGCGTGGACGACATTGCACAACGGGAAGAATCGCGTCGCTTATTTTATGTGGCGCTTACCCGTGCCAAACAATGCCTTATGATCTCGTATGCATCGAAAGATAAGAATGGCAAGGATCAGGAAGCTTCGCAATTTGTAGGCGAAATATTGGCCGAAACCCATTTGCAGGTAAAATACCCGAAAGTGGATGAAGAGGCGATGTTCGATTTTTACGCCACACAATTCAACCCGGAAGATAAACCGAAGGTGGAACTGCTGGACAAAAATTATATCAACCTGCTGCTGCAAAACTATACGCTTTCAGTTACACACCTGAGCAATTATCTGGATTGTCCGCTGCGCTTCTATTTCCAGTGTCTGATCAGGGTGCCGTCTGGTAAAAGTCCGTCGGCCACGTTCGGCCAGGCCGTACACTGGGCGCTGAACCGTGTGTTCAGGAAGATGAAGGACAACAGCAATGTATTCCCGCCGGTTGATGATTTTATGGGCG
The DNA here is from genome assembly GCA_051953515.1 of Mucilaginibacter sp. Classification (GTDB taxonomy): domain Bacteria; phylum Bacteroidota; class Bacteroidia; order Sphingobacteriales; family Sphingobacteriaceae; genus Mucilaginibacter. The sequence continues at coordinate 23,031 of JBQCIS010000147.1, read as the reverse complement.
AATTTCGCTGGTACATGTACCGCAACCGCGATTCGTTTACAAAAGAGGACTTTAAACTGCGCCTGGCTTATGGTGAAAAAATACTGCCCGAATATTACCAGCAGAACATCGGCAAATGGAACACCATAGCCATCACCGAACGCAGTATTAAAAATATAGAAATACAAGGCGTACCGGTAAAAGGTAACCTCGACAAAATTGAGTTTGAAGGCAAACAGGTAACCGTTGTGGATTACAAGACGGGTAAGGTGAAAAATGCCAAAGACAAATTTGTACGCCCCAATGATGAACAACCTAACGGGGGCGATTACTGGCGCCAGGCGGTATTCTACAAATTACTGGTCGAGAACGACCATACTAATGACTGGCAGGTAGCGAATACCGTTTTTGATTTCGTGGAGCCGGATAAGGATGACAATTATCACAAGGAAAAAGTAGTGATAAGCCCTGAAGACATGGAGATCGTAACCAACCAGATCACATCAGTTTATGCAAAGATCATGGCGCACGATTTCAACACCGGCTGCGGCAAAAAAGAATGCGACTGGTGCCATTTTGTAAAAAGCAATTTTAAACAAGCTGATGGGGTGATGGTGCCGGAGGAAGCGGGTGAATGATATGTGTACGTAGAGACGCAATACATTGCGTCTCTTAGAAGAATTTTATGGACGAAAACAAATACAAGAATAAATATCGAGTGCCATCTGCCCGTTTAAACGGCTGGGATTATGGTTCTCACGGTTTGTATTTCGTGACGATCTGTACGAAAGATCGGATTCCTTATTTTGGCGAGGTTGTAGAAAGGCCTATTGAAACCTTGAATCGGGAGACGCAATGTATTGCGTCTCTACACGCGTCACAAATCGGTGAGATCGCATATAATAATTGGTTAAGTATTCCACAATATCATCCTTATGTTGAATTAGATGAATTTGTAATAATGCCGGATCATGTTCATGGTATATTGGTCTTAAATAAGCCAAATAAGGCTGATTGGCAGCCAAATAAATTTGGCTCTCAAAGTCAAAATCTGGCTTCAATAATTAGAGGTTATAAGGCGTCAATAAAACAGTATACTACAATAAACAATATCGATTTTGCTTTGCAACCTCGATATTACGATCGAGTAATAAGGGATGAAAAGGAATATCAGAATATACGGGGATATATTTATGATAATCCAGATAATTGGCTTCTGAATAAAGATAATTTAGAGAATTTGTATATTCTATAGAGACGCAATGTATTGTGTCTCTACAATATCGTTTGTATAAAAAATCTTCTGTTAGCTATTCTTTTACTTGTAACGCTGGGCGCCTCAGCCCAAACCATCATCAAACGCGATGACAATATCAGCCAAATGGTGAATGAGGTATCCTCGCAAAACATCGAAGCGATCATCCGCAAGCTGGTGAGCTTTAAAACGCGGCATACTTTAAGCGATACCACCAGCAAAACCGAAGGTAGTGGTGCGGCGCGTAACTGGATAAAGGCTGAATTTGAAAAGTATGCGTTGGAATCGCATGGACGTATGGCGGTGCAGTTTGATACCTTCACACAACCAAAAAGCGAGCGTATAGACAAGCCTGTACGTTTGAAAAATGTGCTGGCGATACTAAAAGGCACCGATCCGAACGATAATAGGGTTTACATTGTTTCAGGGCATTACGATTCGCGCGTAACCGACCCGATGAATGCCAATGACTTTGAACCGGGAGCCAATGATGATGCGTCAGGCACCGCTGTTTCGATGGAACTGGCAAGGATAATGGCCAAACGCTCATTCCCCGCGACTGTAATTTTCATGGCAGTAGTTGGCGAAGAACAAGGTTTGTATGGATCGGTAAACATGGCTAAACGTGCAAAAACTGAAGACTGGAATGTGGATGCAATGCTGAACAACGACATTGTTGGCAACACACATGGAATGGGAACCGATTTGAAAGATAACGAGAGCGTGCGTGTTTTTAGTGAGGGTGTGCCATCTGCGGCAGCGAATAATCCGCGGGAAATAGCAGGCTTGATTGCATTGGGAGGAGAAAATGACAGCCCGTCGCGTGAGCTGGCGCGGTACACAAAAGAAGTAGGCGAAAGATATGTAGATCAACTGAATGTGCGGCTAATTTATCGCCGCGACCGCTACCTTCGTGGCGGCGATCATATCCCTTTCCTGCAACAGGGTTACCCGGCGGTCCGATTTACGGAAATGAATGAAGACTTTACCCGCCAGCACCAGGATGTACGTACCGAAAATGGTATTAATTATGGCGATCTGCCCGATTTTGTTGATTTTAACTATGTGCAGAAAGTTGCCCGCATGAACCTTTCTGTATTGGCCAACCTGGCTACCGCATCAGCCGAACCACAAAATGTAGGTGTAGTAACCAGTGGCCTCACCAATAAAACCATGCTGAAATGGGATGCTCCCAAAACAGGCAAAGCACCAGAAGGTTATTACATACTTATGCGTGAAACCATTAGCCCGTACTGGGAGAAGAAATTCTATGTAAAGGGTAATACCGCTACGCTCGATTATTCAAAAGATAATTACCTGTTTGCGGTGCAGTCGGTAGATGCGGATGGGCATGAGAGCATGCCGGTGTTTCCAAAACCCGTAAAGTAGAGACGCAAAATTTGCGTCTTTACATGATGTCATTTTACACTTTTCTTTAACACAATAAAATAACCGCCTACAAATACTGCCGCGGCAACTATCATGCTTACAAATATCTCTTTGGTGAAAATATCTATCTGAACACCGGAAGTCGGCGATGCCATGTGACTATGACTTGGCAGAAGTTTTATAACCGTTATCGGGTGCGAATAAGGAAATAAATAAGCGTATTGCCAGCCCAGGTTTACCATGATGACACCGGCAATAGTAGCGGCAAAACCGATACCCATTGGTTTCAGGAAATCACGGAAAAGCAGACTGAGCAGGAATTGAATAGATAATATACCTAATGATGAAAGGAACAGCTTGAAATATACCTCTGTCAACAATCGGCCTACGGCGTAGTCATGAAATTTCAGTGCAGGTTTAAGCGTCCCCAATAGGTTGCCAAAGCCATAAGTTAACGCAGCAAACAGCGTAAGGCATATCAGTAACAGGAAAAACGCGTACATGTATTTAGCAGCGTAGACAGATAGTTTAGATATGGGTAAACTAAACAGCGTTTTCCAGGTGTCAGCTTTATGTTCTATGCTGTTTACCGAATAGGCTATAAATACAATAAGGATGGGCAAAAGCAGTACACCCATTATACCCAGTATTGCGCCCGCAAATTGCAGCCAAAGCATCATGCCGGATATGTGGTTGCTGGCTATTTTATCAGCATTTACCAAAAAGCCGGAAAATATCAACCCGCATATTAATACCGGTAATATTATAGCACTCCAGAAAGCTGCTGTTTTGCGTGTTTTATAAAATTCAGACCAAAACGAGAGTATAAATCCTTTCATGGCTTAATTACTTTGGGTGATGGACAGGAATAGTTTTTCCAGGTCTTTTTGTTGCTTATTAATGCTGTAAACCATGTAGCCCTCCCGGTTCAGTAATGCATTTATTTCGGCCATTTGCTGTTTGCCGGAGTAGGGCGCGTAGATATATTCGTTATCCGCATCGCTCACTTCGTAATTATTGCGCTTTAAGAAGTTAGCGGCATCGGCAGTGTTGTTTATTTCTATCTGTATCAGCGGTTTGCTAAGCGATTGCAGCTCGCTGATACTCCCCTGGAACAGCAGTTCGCCGAAATTAATGATGCCCACATGCGTTGCCATTCGTTCAACCTCAAGCAGCAGATGGCTCGATACAAATACCGTTTTGCCATGTTCCTTTACCAGCCTGATGAGTAATTCGCGTACTTCGATAATACCGTTAGGATCGAGGCCATTGGTGGGTTCGTCGAGTATAAGCAGTTTGGGGTTTGATAGCAGTGCCAGTGCAATACCCAGGCGTTGTTTCATGCCTAACGAATATTGCCCGGCTTTTTTGTTGGCTGCCTGTGTTAAATGTACCAGGCTAAGCATTTCATCAACCCGGCTTTTGGGTATTTGTAATAGCATTGCCCGGTTAAGCAGGTTTTCTTTGCCGGTAAGGTGTGCATAAATAGCAGGCTGCTCAATGAGCGAACCTATTTGCGAGAGGATTTCGATACGGTTGCTTTTTAGCTCTTTACCGAAAATGTGGATGCTGCCTTCCTGAACCTGCAAAAGGTTCATGAGCAACTTTATGGTGGTAGTTTTACCTGCACCATTAGGGCCTAAAAAACCATAAATGCTGCCTTCAGGTACCTGTAAAGACAGCGATTTGACAACCGTTTGTTTGCCAAAATTAAAGGTCAGCCCTGTTGTATCTATTACCACGCTTTTTCTTTGCTGATAGAAACAACGGTTTTAACCATATTTATTCCTTTAAGAAAAAGCGATGTAGCATGCTTTGCCGAAGGGCAGCCTGCCAGCTCGAATTTCTTTTGCTGAAATTGGTAGCTTACGCCCATAATAAGGGCAAACATTACCGGCGCAAGCAACAGGATAAAGGGGTTTGAATTAGTGATCAGTTTTTTCATTGTGAGTGATTTGACGATTCAAATTTGTGGTAAAGGTTTAACGTGTTAAAAAGATTTAGACCAAGTGTTGGTATTTATAGACGAACGCTTATTTTAGCCCGGGTATCCGTTTGTCGGCTTAAAATGCCCGTTCATCGAAATTTCATCTGCCTATATCTAATTAATGTATGTTAAGTATAGCAAACTATTACATTTGATAACATGAAACCATCATGTGCCAACGCTTGCAAAAATGAAATAAATAATATGGCCCATGATAGCTTCATCACTGTTAAAAAGAATAAATTACCCTGATGAAAAAAAGCTGGCAGATATTCTGGCATGTGTTCTTTTGGTTAAGCCTTATCTCATTTTTTATGTACCTCGGTACCGAGGATATGAAAATGAGCGTAAAGTCTTTGTTCATTGTATTTCTGCTATACCCGGCTATCAATATCAGCCTGTTCTATCTAAATTTCCTGCTGCTCATTCCCGTTTTTTTTAATAAGAAACGCTACTCGCTTTATATTATCAGTGTGGCTATTGCCATAGTAGGTTATGGCGTAATGAAGTACAGTATCGGCCTTATATTTAAAAAGGAAGTACTGGCACGCGAATACGGGCATGTAATAGGTTTCTGGCCATATTTCTGGAATACCGTTTTGGTTAGCCTTGTATTTATATTTTTTAGCATTGCGTTGAAATTTGCCATTGACTGGTTTACCAATGAGCGTATACAGCGCGACCTGGAAAACCAGCGTTTAAGTGCCGAATTATCGTTCCTGAAGTCGCAGATCAATCCGCATTTCCTGTTTAACTCGCTTAACAGCATCTATTCGTTGGCCTACCAGCGTTCGGAAACTACGCCAGAAGCCATATTGAAGCTTTCAGAAATTATGCGTTACATGCTTTATGAGTGTAATGACAACAAAGTTGCACTATCAAAAGAGCTGCAATATTTACATAATTACATCGATTTGCAAAAAATACGCTTTGGCAAAAAATCATATATAGATTTTAAGGTAAATGGCAAGGTAGAGCACCAACAGATTGTTCCATTATTACTGATCGCATTTATTGAAAATGCTTTTAAACATGGTATCGCCAACGACCCGCTTTCACCTATCAGTTTATTTATTGATGTTGATACGGAACACCTGCATTTTTATATCCGCAATAAAAAGCATAACAATAACCGCGACACCCTCGGCGGCATTGGCCTTAATAATGTAAAGCGTCGTCTCGACTTGCTTTATCCCGGAAAATACAATCTTGATATTACCGAAGACGAGCAATCCTATACTTGCGAGCTGTCGTTGGTACTATAAACTAAACTGATTATTTGACCAATAAAGACAGTCTATTTTCAATATGCTGAATAATCCTTAGTTTTACCGTCATGATCAGATGCCTTGTTGTTGACGATGAGCCTTTGGCGCTGCATATTATTGAGGATTACATCTCAAAAGTGCCTTTTTTGACCTTGGTGAAATCAACAACCAATCCCATCGAGGCATTAACCATGGTGCAGGAAGGCGGCGTCGACCTGGTTTTTCTTGATGTACAGATGCCTGAACTTACCGGCATACAGTTCCTGAAAATATCCAATGGCAAAGCCAAAATGATCCTAACCACGGCCTATCCGCAATACGCGCTGGAAGGCTATGAGCTTGACGTGGTAGACTACCTGCTAAAACCTATCGCGTTCGACCGTTTCTTTAAAGCCGTGCAAAAAGCGCAGTCCATAATAAGGCCTTCTGCCAATGCGCCGGCTGTAACTGAGCCGGTACAACCTCAGCAACAACCGCAAAGCGATTTAATGACTGATTTTATCTTCGTAAAAAGCGAGCATAAGATACAAAAGGTGTACCTGCGCGATATCCTGTTTATTGAAGGGTTGAAAGACTATATCTCCATATTTACCCCGCAGGAGCGCATCATCACCCTGCAAAACATGAAAAAGATGGAAGATGCCTTACCCGAAAGGCATTTTGTACGCGTGCATAAATCCTACATTGTATCGCTCAATAAGATCGACAGCATCGAGCGCAGCCGCATTTGGATAGGCGACAAGATCATCCCCGTTGGCGACACTTATCGGGATGACTTCTTCAAGATCATTGACGGTAAGAATGTGTAGGAGCTAGTGAGTGGTGGATTGTATGTAGCGTTTCGTGAATGCACAAGTGGGTTGTCACGCTTCGGGTGGCTCAGCATTACTGCGCGCTTTTCCGTACTGTTAAACCCTTATCCCTCAACCACGGCCTTTATTCTATCCTCCGCTTCCTTCACTAACTCATCTACCGGCCTTTTCTCAGGTTCTATGGGTTCAAGTACCTCAACCGTCATGCGGGTGAAGGTATTTATCGGATAGTAACCATACTGTACTATTTTCCACGAATTTTTTATGGCTATGGGTACCAGCAGCGCATTGGGGCATTTCTTTAGGATAGTGGCTACGCCCGCCGACTGGAATGGTTTCATCCGGCCATCTTTTGAACGGGTGCCTTCTGGGAAAATAACGGTCGACCAGTTTTTTTCCTTCATATTACTGCCCAGTTTGGCAATTTCCATGATAGACTGGCGCGGATCTTTACGGTCGATATTAGCGGCGCCGCCATATTTCAGGTTGAAGGATATGGAGGGAATGCCGTGTGTAAGCTCGATCTTGGAGATAAACTTTGCATGGTATTTACGCAGGAACCAGATAAGCGGCGGAATATCAAACATACTTTGGTGATTGGCCAGAAATATGATCGGGCGGCCGGTTGGTAATTGCTGTTTATTGGTAAAACTCACGGTATCCCCACCCACGTACAGGGTGCTTACCAGGCAAAGATTAAGAATATCAACTGTTTTTTTATGTGCCGAGTAGCCAAATACCTTATAGGTAAACCATTGCAATGGCTGAAATACAATCAGTATAAAAAAATACAGAAGTGCAACAATAGGAGTGAGTATATAGCCGGTTATTTTACGCATAATTACCAAAAAGTCGGCTAAATTATAAAATTTTAATGGTTTTACGACTAATTATTCTAAGCGGTAATTTGTAGCCGTTTTTGAGTTAACCGCCTAATCGTTAATGAATTGTATAATTACAAGGTGTAGCGTTGTAGCGTATGATACACAGCTACACCTGCTACAAATGCTACACTTTGCAACATGCAGGTTTACATTGGGTTGTATAAATTTATAAATATTGCTGATGGTTAGCCGATCAGCCGATCCGGCCTTCCAGCAGCAGTAATTTCACTTTCAGAATAGCAGCCACGGTCATTGAATCGGTGATCTCGCCATTGCAAACCATGCGATAAACCTCCTCGAAGGGCACTTTATGTATGATGAGTTGTTCGGTATCCTCAGGTTCCGGTTCAAATTGTTTTAAATCCCGCGCCAGGTAAATAATGCTCAACTCGTCGCTTACCGAGTTAGACAGGTGCATTTGCAATAACTCCGTCCATTCGCCTGCTTTGAGGCCGGTTTCTTCCAATAATTCGCGTTTAGCTGCTTCAAGCGGCTCTTCATCCAATGGTCCACCGCCTTCCGGCATCTCCCAGCTGTATGCATTCAATACAAATCGAAATTGCCCTACCAGGTAAGTATTTAACTCAGCATCCAGCGGAACAACGCCTATCGCCCTGTTCTTAAAATGCACCTTGCCATAAATACCCGGATTCCCCGACGGGTTAATCACCTGGTATTCGGTAACGTTTATCCATTTATTATCATATACAGGCTGTTCGCCGGTTATCTGCCAGGGATTTTCGGTAGGATGGTGCATAAGGTAAAGATAGGGAAGCCCCCTCTAAATCTCGCCCGGTAGGGGAGACTTTTTTGAATAAACAATATCAAATGCTGAATATCGAATAATGAAAGGCATAGAATAAAAAACAAATGCCCAATATCGAATATGAAAACTTCAAAATTCGATATTGGACATTCGATGTTCAATATTATCTAATAAGTCTCCCCTACCGGGGGGAGATTTAGAGGGGGCTGTCTATAATCCAAACGCTTTCTTTACCTTATCTACGTAATCCAGTTTTTCCCAGGTAAACAGTTCCACTTCCCTGGTGATGGTTTTGCCATCGTGGCTGGTGAAGGTTTTAGTTACAGTTTCGTTTGGTTTGCCAAAGTGGCCGTAAGCTGCAGTTTCGCTGTAGATAGGGTTACGCAGTTTAAGGCGGGTTTCAATGGCGTAAGGCGTCATGTTAAATATCGCTTCTACCCTTTTGGCAATCTCGCCGTCTTGCAACCCTACTTTTGCGGTGCCATAGGTGTTTACATAAATACCCATTGGCTGTGCAACGCCGATAGCGTATGATACCTGTACCAGTACCTCGCTGCAAACGCCTGCCGCCACCAGATTTTTGGCAATATGGCGGGTAGCATAAGCCGCCGAGCGGTCAACCTTTGATGGGTCTTTACCCGAAAAAGCGCCACCGCCGTGTGCACCTTTGCCACCATAGGTATCCACAATAATCTTACGTCCGGTCAACCCGGTATCGCCGTGCGGGCCGCCGATAACAAACTTGCCGGTAGGGTTAATGTGATACTTGATCTGGTCGTTAAAGAAATGCGCATAGTTCGGATACTTCGCTTTTACACGTGGTATCAGTATCTCTTTTATATCTTCACTTATCTTCACCAGCATAAATGCTTCATCAGCAAAATCGTCGTGCTGGGTTGAAATCACGATGGCGTCAATGCGGATTGGTACATTGTTATCGTCATACTCCAGCGTAACCTGCGATTTTGCATCCGGACGCAGGTAAGTGATCTCTTTATTTTCGCGACGGATGGCTGCCAGCTCTATCAGTAAAGCATGGGCAAGGTCAAGTGCCAGTGGCATATAGTTATCAGTTTCGCTGGTGGCGTAACCGAACATCATACCCTGGTCGCCGGCTCCTTGTTCCTCTTTCGAAGAACGGTCAACCCCCTGGTTAATATCAGGCGATTGCTCATGAATAGCCGAAAGTACCCCGCATGAGCTGCCGTCAAACATATATTCGCCCTTGGTATAGCCGATCTTATTGATCACTTCGCGGGCAATTTTCTGTACATCTAAATAAGCTTTTGACTTTACTTCGCCTGCCAGTACCACCTGTCCGGTTGTTACAAGGGTTTCGCACGCTACTTTCGATTCAGCATCGAAAGCTAAAAACTGGTCTATCAGCGCGTCTGATATCTGATCGGCTACCTTATCCGGATGTCCCTCCGATACCGATTCTGAAGTGAATAAATATGGCATATCTCTTAAAATACTGTTAAATCAAATAAAGCAAATGAAAGGATTTTAACTGGATTGAGGTAAAAAGAAGCATGGTTTTAGCACTTTTTTACGTGGTTGCAATCCGGCCCTTCCGATAGCTATCGGTGTTGGGGCATTAAATCAGTCCACCGTTGGGTTGCAAAAATAAAACAATTTTCACAAAGCCGAAAATACATTTACTTTTGCCCTCCCAAATGATATGTAGTTGAAAAGGAAAGCTTTATTTATAATAAACCCTATTGCCGGCGGTAAAAAAAAAGACAATGTGCCCGGGCTCATCGCAAAAAATCTTGATCAAAGCATTTTCGACTACTCTATTAGCTATACCGACGGCGCCCATCATGCCCGAAACATTGCAGCCGAAAATATTGGCAAAGTGGATATTGTAATAGCTGTTGGCGGCGACGGTACCGTAAACGAAGTAGCATCCGGTATTGTGGGCAGCAATACGGTATTGGGTGTTTTACCTTATGGATCAGGCAATGGCCTGTCGCGTTTCCTCGGTGTGCCGATGGATCCGGAAAAAGCCATACAAAATATTAACCACTGGCACGTAGAGGCTATTGATGCCGGGCAGGCTGATGGCAAATGGTTCTTTAATATGGCGGGTATGGGTTTTGACGCGCATATTGCCGAAGTGTTTTCCCGCGATGGCAAACGCGGCTTTTTTACCTATGTTAAATCGTCATTCAGGGAAGTGATGAACTATAAGGCCGATAAATACCAGTTGAATATCGATGGAAAACTCTACGAGCGTGAGGCGTTTATGCTCAGTATTGCCAATTCATCGCAATATGGCAACAACGCGCATGTATCGCCTGAGGCTTCGGTACAGGATGGACTGCTGGATGTTTGCATTATAAAGCCGTTTCCCCTGTGGCGCTTTCCCGAACTGGGCGTGCGCATGTTTACCAAAACAGCCACTGGCTCAAAATACCTCGAAATTATAAAAGGCAAAAACATTATTATTAACCGTGCCCATGAGGGCCCTATGCATCTGGATGGCGAACCACGCATAGCCGGTGCAACAGTAGAAGTTAAAGTAGTTCCGGCTTCTTTAAGGATAATTGCGGGCCAGTCATATAAAAAATAAGGGTAAAGACGCCCGTGAGACGCAAAATTTTGCATCTCTACAATACATTATTTTTATATACCACTTTATCCGGGAAATATTATTCCAATATTATATAGATTTGTAAAGGCACATACTTTGTGCCTTATATTTTGCGTTTTATATAATGTCTAAAAAAAATAACAATTATACCGGCGTTGTTTACTCAACAGATCCGGGTTTTCAGTACCAGGAAGAACATACCGGCGCCGCCGAAACACTGCCGCCGCAACAGCAAAACCTGAAGATATATCTCGACCGCAAAGGCGGAGGTAAAATGGTAAGCCGTATTAATTGTTTTATCGGGACTGATGATGACCTGGAAGCGTTGGGTAAAATGTTGAAGTCGAAATGCGGAGTAGGAGGGACGGTAAAAGACGGAGAAATACTGATACAGGGCGATTTTCGTGATAAAATACTCGCGCTGTTGGTTGCTGCAGGGTACAAAGCCAAAAAAGCAGGCGGCTAAAAAGACTACCTTTCTTATAGTGTAAATTATACACGAAAAACTTTTTTTAATTATTATTTATTTTCCGAAAAAAATGCTAATCTTGCAATTGCATCAAAGATGCAATTGAGCTTAACCAATTGAAGCCTTGTAAGTTATCTTGGGTAGGGAATGTGACGACAGCTTATTTTTCACCATCTATAACAGGTTAGTTACAGAGTTTTTAAAAATTATTTTTTGTATTTAATAAAAAAATGGGTTTCATTGCAAAAAATAGTTTTCACGTGAGACAATTTTTCGGTGGATATACGTTATCTATTCACCCCAAAATGTAGGGACAACTTAACGTTATAAAAACAAAAAAGTAATAACAAAAGGGATTTTTTTATTTCACTAAAATTCTAAATTTGTTATTCCTTATTTTAAAAAAGCATTTAATTAACAAATTATATAACACTGACTAAAAACTAAATTTAAAAGTAATGGCAAACGCACCATCAAAACCAACCGCTCCTGTTAAAAAAGAAGGCTCTGGTTCAACCTCGAGCATTTTCGCAGCATTAGCAATTCCACTTTGCTTTGTTGTATCTATCTCATTATTCGTATTTATTTTCGGAGATCCAAGCCACTATGCGGGCGGTGATGTTGAAAAGGGAGCTGCAACTGACATTTTCGGTATCATCCACAAAGGTGGTTACCTGGTACCTGTTGTAATGGGTTACCTGTTAATGGTAATCGTGTTCTCAATTGAGCGCTTCATGGTTATCGGTAAAGCAACCGGTTCTGCAAGCATGGAAACTTTCGTACGTAAAGTACAGGGTGCTTTGAATTCTGGCAACATCGCTGGTGCTGAAGCAGAATGCGACAAGCAAAAAGGTTCTGTAGCTAACGTTATCAAAGCCGGTTTGAAAAAATACCGCGAAATGGAAACTGAAACTACCATGGACATCGACCAAAAAACACTTGCTATCCAGAAAGATATTGAAGAAGCAACTGCTTTGGAAATGCCAATGCTTGAGCAAAACTTAACCATTATTGCTACCCTGGTTGCTATCGGTACATTAACCGGTTTGTTGGGTACAGTTATCGGTATGATCAAGGCGTTCCACGAGTTAGCTGGTAACGGTGGTGGTACAAATACTGCAGAGCTGTCAAACGCTATCTCTGAAGCACTTGTAAACACTGCTGGTGGTATCGGTACTTCTGCGCTTTCAATTATCATGTACAACGTCTTTACTTCAAAGATCGACGGCTTAACTTATGCTATTGACGAAACCGGCTTCAGCATTGTGCAAACTTTCTCTGCTTCGCACAAGCACAGAGCCTAATCAATAGTATCATTTGTTGGTCTGTACAGCCATAGCGTTGTATGGATAATGGATGAGACTGAATAATTGACGCATTAAATAAAGTAATTTATGCCCAGAGTAAAAATTGCAAGGAAAAGCACAGCAATTGATATGACCGCCATGTGCGACGTAGCATTCCTGCTGCTTACCTTCTTCATATTATCGGCAAAGCCTAAAACGGCCGACCCGGTAAAAGCAGATATTCCGCCGTCAACATCAATTACTGCTGTTCCGGAGGTTGACTTTTCAACGATTTTGATCGCGCAGGGCAAAGTGTTTTTCAATACCGAAGGCGACGACGTTAGACAGAAAACACTGGAGATCATGGCCGATAAATATAAAATAGGCTTTACTCCTGACGAGATCAAAACCTTTAAGAACACTGAATATGTAGGTGTGCCTATGGCGCAGCTTCGTCAGTTCCTTGAATTGCCAACAAAAGAAAGGGACAGTTATCCGGCGCCAGGCGTTCCGGTTGATACAACAGACAATAATGAGTTGTATGACTGGATCCACTCGGCTCGTTTAGCAGTGAAATACCTGCATAATAAGGACTTGAAGATAGGTATAAAAGGCGATGGCAACGAGAAATATCCGGCTGTATCAGAAGTGATATCTTCACTACAGAAACAGCATGTTGACAGGTTTAATTTAATAACCGCATTAAAAAATAAATAAGAAATGGCAGAATTAGATACCTCCGGCGGGGGTAAAAAGGGTAAAAAAGGCGGCCAGAAGAAAAAGAACGTCCGTGTGGATTTAACAGCCATGGTGGACCTTGCATTCTTACTGATCACCTTCTTCATCCTTACCACTACCCTCAGCAAGCCAAAATCACAGGAGCTGATCATGCCGGATAAAGACGAAAAGGTACATCAGCAGTTAGCTGTTGCCGAAAGTAAAACCATGACGCTGTTGCTCGGTCAGAACGACAAACTGGAGTGGTTTGTAGGTATACCGGGTAAAACCGCACCCAAAATTATTGGCTATGGCAAAAATGATTTGAGAAAAACATTAGTTGACCAGGACGCGGCAATAAAAGCGAGCCATGGTGGCCAGGGCATGATCGTAATAGTAAAACCAAGCGATAAAAGCACCTATAAAAACGTTGTTACCGTAATGGACGAATTGAACATTACCAACATACAACAGCGTGCAATAGTTGATATAACGCCGGTTGAGCTTGGATTGCTTAAACGTGATGGATTATATTAACAATTAAATTCCTTATAAAATGTTAGGATCAAAAATAGACATATTAAAAAAGGAATGGATCGACGTTATTTTCAAAGGCCGTAACAAAGAGTATGGCGCTTATGAATTACGCCGAACAAACCCGCGCAGTACATTGATAGCGCTGGGAATTGGTGCAGCATTTTTCATATTTGTACTTTCTATAAATACGATTGTAAACGCCATTGAAGGATTCATTCCTAAAGCACCTGTAAAGGTGAAGTTAACGGAGATTAAGCTATTGCCTCCGCCTCCGGTTGACAATATTAAGAAACCACCTCCGCCACCTCCTGAACCTCCGAAACCGAAGGTTGACCAGGTGAAGTTCCCGCCGCCGGTTGTAAAACCGGATGTGGAGGTACACGAAAACCCGCCAACCGTAAAAGAGTTGCAAACTGCTGACCCCGGTCAGAACAAGCAAAAGGGCGACCCTAATGCGGATATCAATATCGACGGACCTGTTGGTAACGGCGATAAGGTAACTGAAGCGGACCCTAACCAGATATTCACCGCTGTTGAAAAGGAACCAACGTTCCCTGGCGATTTCGGCGCTTATTTGGGTAAAAATATCCGTTACCCTGCTGTTGACAAAGAAAACAACGTACAGGGTAAGGTATTCGTACAGTTCGTTGTTGAAAGGGATGGCAGCCTTACCGACATCAAAGTGCTCCGCGCACCTGATGAAAGTTTGGGCGATGAAGCAGTAAGGGTACTTAAAGCTTCACCACACTGGAAACCAGGTATCCAAAATGGTAAACCGGTGCGTGTAATGTATACTGTTCCAATCAGCTTTACATTGTCATCTGACGACCAGTAACGGTTAAAAAATGCAATCAGAATTTAACAATAAGCAAAAATCGCTCGCAAGGCGGTTTTTGCTTGTTTTACGCTTTGTCGTATTCAGCGGTATAGGCCTGTTTATAATATTTGACCATGCCAACATCAACCTCGCTGCCTGGCAATGTTACACTATTGGGGGCGTATTTATTGCTTATGCTTTATTGAGGCTTTTAACATTATTCAAAAAAGATGAAGAGCCATAAGATATTATTTTGTTTTTTGCCTTTCGTTCTGATACAAGCCTGTAAGCAAAAGCCCAAGGTTAATCTTCCGAACGATAAATGGCACGCAGGTGTGGCAAAATTTGCCGCAGATGAATCCTTTCAGCCCATAGTTGAACAGGAGGCATACATTTTTACGGCCTTGAACCAAAAAGCAAAGCCGACCATTATGTATAAAGATGAAAACGATGCGGTACAACTTCTGCTGAATGACAGCGTACGCATGGTAATGCTTTCGCGAGATCTCGACTCGAACGAGATGAAAGTGTTAAAGACAAGAAATTTAACTCCCGAAGTGAGCTGTTTTGCGATTGATGCAGTCACCCTGATTGTAAACAAAGCGTCAAATGATACGCTAATTTCTGTCGGACAAATTAAAAAAATATTAAAAGGTGAAACTAAAAGCGCCAAAAACATCGTTTTTGATAATACTGGGTCAAGCCTGATCAGATACTTTAGAACATTGTGTGGTGTTAGTCAATTTAAACCAAATAATGTTTTTGCGCTCAAAACAAATAAAGAAGTAATACAATATGTAAGCACACATCCGAATGCGATAGGGGTAACCAGTTATACCTGGCTCTACGATCCGGATAACGATTATGCCGATGCGGTAAAGAACGTTAAAGTAATGGCTATTAAAGATGAAAGCGATACGAAATATGGCAATCAGTACTTTAAACCCAATCAATCAACGTTATACCTAAAACAATATCCTTTACGGCGCAGTTTATTTGTTGTGAATTGCACCGGAAGAATGGGATTGGCAAGCGGGCTTGAAATGTATATGATCAGTGACAAGGGTCAGCAGATTATTTTGGAGTCGGGCATATTACCCAATAATTTACCCGAACGCCAAATAAGCATAAAGAGGAAATTTAATTAACACATACATATTAACTTAAAATGAGAATAAATAGTAAAATAGCCGTTGCAGCACTAAGCCTGGTATGCTTGGGTTCAGCCGTATCGGCTCAGAGCCTTGAAGACGCCAAAAAGGCTATCGATGCAGAACAGTATCAGAAAGCTAAAAGTATGCTCAAAAACCTTACGGTTACTGAAGCAAGCAAAGACGAAAATTATTTTTACCTGGGCTGGACTTATCTTAAGGAAGATGAAGCCGATTCAGCTAAGATGTGGTTTAACAAAGGTATTGCTGTTAACCCTAAATCATCATTAAACTACGTTGGTTTAGGCGCTGTAGCACACCTTGATAAGGATAACACAACCGCAGTAAATAATTTTAACCAGGCTATATCCCTGGCACCAAGAAAAGATACAAAACCATACGTATATATAGGTAAAAGTTATTTGCTCACGGCAAACGGCGCTGCTCCGGCAACTGCTGATGCGCAGGCTGCACTTGAGGTATTGAAAAAAGGTGAAGCCATCAGTAAAAATGATGCTGAACTGGAGCTTACTTTAGGTAATGCAAGCAGTGCCTTATTAAACGGTACAGATGCATACACTTACTATGGCAACGCCCAGGCGCTTGCACCAAAATGGCCTGCTCCAATTGTTGCACAAGGTGTTACGCTAAAAAATGCCAATAACTTTGACGATGCGATCTCTAACTTCAAAAAAGCGATAGAGATTGATCCTAACTATGGTCCGGCTTACCGCGAGTGGGCTGAAACCGACGCGCGCTGGGCTCGTAACGATCCGAAAGTGGCGCTGGAAAAAGACAATGAGGCGATCACTGAATACCAGAAGTTCCTGAGCCTTACCGACCGTTCGGTAGAATCAGAAATGCGTTATGCCGACTTCCTGATCACCGCAGGTAAATACCAGGAACTGGAAACAGTTGCAAAACAACTTTCAACCTCAGCAAACAGTAACTTAAGGGTATATCGTTATTTGGGCTATGCAGCTTATGAGAATAAAGATTACCAGGCAGGCTTAACCGCTATGAATACCTGGATGACCAAAGCTGATCCGAAACGCGTTATCGCTAAAGATTATTTGTATCTGGGCCGTTTACAAATGTCTACAGGGCAAGACTCCGTAGGTATGGGTAACTTAAGAAAAGCTTATGACATGGATACCACAGAAGCCGACGTGCTGGATACCATTGCGAAAACATTATATGTAAAAGGAAAGTATAAAGAAGCTGGCGATGCTTACGCACTTTACATAGCAAAAGATCCTAACCATGCATCATTAAATGACCTGTTTAGGGAAGCAACCGCATATTACTTTGGCTATGACCCTAAGAAACCGGATAGTGCCGTGTTGGTAAAAGCCGACTCTGCGCTTAGCAAAGTACAGCAAAAAGCTACCAGGCCGGTTGCTGCGGTTTCATTATACCGTGCACGTGTTAAAGATTTCGAAGAGCCTGATCGTAACAATATCAAAGGCCTGGCATTACCATACTATCAGAGCTTTGTTGATCTCACAATAGAAAAAGGTATGCCTACTGATGCCCGTTCGAAAAGGAACCTGGTTGAAGCTTACGACTACATAGGCAGGTATTATGAATATGTAGCAAAAGACGATGCCAAAGCACAGGATGCTTACAGCAAAGCCTTGGCAATTGATCCGACAGACGCAGCAGCGCAGGATTTCATGAAGCGAAAAGGAAAAAAATAATATAAAATGAAAAGCCCTGGAAACAGGGCTTTTTTATTTTTAACTCATTAGTATATTTGCACCATGGAAACACAGAGTTTACCGGTAAACTATTTACCCATTATTATGCAAATGGTATTTGCAGCAGGGTTTGTGGTTACTACCATGTTCGCAACGCACAAATTAGGGCCTAAACGCAAAACTAAAGACAAATTAACCCCGTTTGAATCGGGTATCGAAGTTATCGGTAATGCGCGCACGCCTATTTCCATCAAATATTTCCTCGTAGCCATACTGTTTGTATTGTTTGATGTGGAAGTAATATTTATGTACCCATGGGCAGTAAACTTTAAAGCTTTAGGCAGCCAGGGCATGATAGAAATGTTCATTTTCATGGCTACATTATTGCTGGGCTTTATCTACGTAATAAAAAAGAAGGCGCTGGACTGGGATTAAGCCCTTTTGATCGCTCCGCTAAAGAGATATTATTTACTCACAACAATTGTTACATCTTTTTGGCGTATTGAAACACATAGCAAAGTTAATTTGTTTAGAATAATTCTAAATATTTATACTGCCTGCATAGTGTACTAAATACATAGGTTATTTATTATAAATTTGCATACTTTTTCATCTTTGGAAGAGTATTTGTATTGATTAATCCATGAGTGATATACATTTAGTTGAAGCTCCTCCGGGCGTTGAAGGTTCCGGGTTCTTTGCCACCTCACTTGACAAAGCAATTGGCCTGGCACGTGCCAACTCTTTATGGCCATTGCCTTTCGCCACATCATGCTGCGGTATCGAATTTATGGCAACTATGGCATCGCATTACGACTTGTCGAGGTTTGGAGCTGAGCGTTTGAGTTTTTCACCCCGCCAGGCAGACTTATTAATGGTTATGGGTACCATAGCCAAAAAAATGGGTCCGGTTTTGCGCCAGGTTTACCTGCAGATGGCCGAGCCACGCTGGGTAATGGCTGTTGGTGCATGTGCCTCAAGCGGCGGTATATTTGATACTTACTCTGTTTTGCAGGGTATCGACGAGATTATCCCGGTTGACGTTTATGTTCCAGGTTGTCCTCCGCGTCCTGAAGCGATCATTGATGGCTTTATGCACATACAGGAACTGGTTAAAACCGAATCGCTGCGCCGTAGAAATTCGCCGCAGTACCAAAAATTATTAGCTTCATACGGAATTCAGTAATGGCCAAGATAACTAACGAAGAGCTGTTAAGTAAGATCAGCGAAAAGTTCAGTGTAACCTCAACCGGCGAGCCGTTTGGCTTATTGACTATCGAAACAGACCGCGATCAGATCAATTCGCTGCTTGAATTTTTGAAGAACGATACAGTATTGCAGTTCATCTACCTTACTGATATTACCGCTATCCATTATCCTGAAACAGAAAAACCGATAGGCGTTATTTATCACCTGCACAGCCTGGCGAATAATGTACGCATACGTATAAAGGTGTTTTTACCTGATGGCGATGACCATATCCCAACAGCTACAAACATCTGGAACGGCGCCAACTGGATGGAACGCGAAACTTACGACCTCTTTGGCGTAATATTCGACGGGCACCCTGACCTGCGCAGGATTTTGAATGTTGATGATATGACGGCCTTCCCGATGCGCAGAGAATTTCCGCTGGAAGACCCTAATCGTGTTGATAAAAAAGATTATTTTTTCGGAAGATAGAAAATGCAAAATCATCCCGTATATACCGATAATGATCCGCAAACCGTCCCGTCGACCCTTAACCTGGGCCCGACGCACCCTGCTACCCACGGCGTATTCCAAAACGTATTGCAGTTAGACGGCGAACGCATCATCAGCGGCGTATCTACCATCGGTTATATCCACCGTGCTTTTGAAAAAATTGCCGAGCACAGGCCATTTTACCAGATCACCCCGCTTACCGACCGTTTAAATTACTGCTCGTCGCCCATCAACAACATGGGCTGGCACATGACGGTTGAGAAACTGCTGGGCATCGAAACGCCAAAGCGTGTTGATTACCTTCGCGTAATTGTGATGGAACTTGCCCGTATATCAGACCATATCATCTGTAATGGTGTGTTGGGTGTGGATACCGGCGCGTTCACAGGTTTCCTTTACATGATGGAACACCGTGAGGCGATATATGAAATTTATGAAGAAGTTTGCGGTTCCCGTCTTACCACCAATATCGGTCGTATAGGTGGTTTCGAACGTAACTTCAACACCATCGCCTTTGATAAGCTGCGCAAATTCCTGAAGAATTTTCCGGTGACATTAAAGGAGTTTGAAAGATTGTTCAACCGTAACCGCATCTTTGTCGATCGTACTAAAGGTGTTGCCTGTGTAACTCCTGAAGATGCGTTGAACTATAGCTGGAGCGGCCCTTTACTGCGTGCAACAGGCGTTGATTATGATGTAAGGGCGATGAACCCATATTCATCATACGAAGATTTTGAATTTGAAGTGCCGGTTGGCGAAAACGGCGATGTTTACTCTCGTTTCCTGGTGCGTAACGAGGAAATGTGGCAAAGCCTTCGCCTGATAGAACAGGCATTGGTGAAACTGGAAAAAGAACCAACAGACATTTTCCACGCAGACGTGCCTGAATTCTACCTGCCTCCGAAAGAAGAAGTTTACAATAATATGGAAGCGCTTATCTATCACTTTAAGATAGTAATGGGCGAAATTGATACGCCGGTAACCGAAGTTTACCACTCGGTAGAAGGCGCCAATGGCGAACTTGGTTTTTACCTGGTAAATGATGGCGGACGCGCACCGTACCGCTTGCATTTCCGCAGGCCAAGCTTTATCAATTACCAGATGTACGCGCCAATGAGCCGCGGCATGCTGCTTTCTGACGCGATCATTAACATGAGTAGTTTAAACATTATAGCCGGAGAATTAGATGCTTAAAGTTGAAGATACCCAAGCTCCGGTAACATTTTCTGCCGGGCTGCTGAAAAAGTTTGATGAAATTGTTTCCCGCTATCCTGCCGGAAAACAGAAATCGGCCTTATTGCCTATTCTGCATCTGGTACAGGCCGAGTTTGGCTGGGTAAGCCCGTCGGCAATGGATAAGGTGGCCGATTACCTCAAGATTCAGCACATCGAAGTGTATGAGGTAGCATCGTTCTACACCATGTATTTCCTGAAACCGCAGGGTAAATATGCACTGGAAGTGTGCCGCACAGGCCCATGCTGCCTGGTAGGCGCTGAAAAAATAATGGATTACATTGAGCAAAAGCTGGGTGTTAAGGAAGGCGAAGTTACGCCTGACGGTATGTTCAGCTGGCGCGGGGTTGAGTGTTTGGCGGCCTGCGGCTTTGGCCCGGTGTTGCAGATTGGCCCTGAATATACTTTTTACGAAAATTTAACCGAGCAATCGGTAGATAAGCTGATAGCAGAACTTAGGGCAAAAGGAAATAACTGATAACAATAAATGAGCAGGACAAACCTGATATTGATAGATGCATTATTTGTGTTGGTCGTTATCTCGGTCTATGCTACTGATGGGTTGAAAACATACCCGGTTATTCTTTTACCACTGATGTCTGTTGCATTTGCAACCTGCATTATCAGGCACATAAATTATTATAAGATCACCAGGAGAATATTTTAAAAGCCATGGGTCGAAAGTTACTGTTAGAAAATATAAACGTACCTGGCATCAATACTTTTGATGTTTACCGCCAGCATGGCGGCTATCGCTCTGTTGAAAAGGCGCTGAAAACGCTTACCCCCGAGGCTATAGTTGAAGAGGTAAAGAAATCGGGCTTGCGCGGCCGCGGTGGCGCAGGTTTCCCTACCGGGATGAAGTGGAGCTTTTTGGCTAAGCCGGAAGGCGTTCCGCGTTACCTGGTTTGCAACGGCGACGAATCAGAGCCGGGTACTTTTAAAGACCGCTTTTTGATGACCTATATCCCTCATTTACTGATTGAGGGGATGATCGTTTCGAGCTTTGCACTGGGTGCCAATGTATCTTATATCTACCTGCGCGGCGAAATGATGCCGCAGATACGCATTCTGGAAAAAGCCATCGCGGAAGCAAAAAGCGCAGGCTACTTAGGAAAAAATATTTTAGGCACAGGTTACGATCTGGAGCTGTATGTACAACCAGGCGGTGGTGCGTATATCTGCGGTGAAGAAACTGCGCTTTTGGAATCATTGGAAGGTAAACGCGGTAATCCGCGCATTAAGCCGCCATTCCCGGCTATAGCTGGTTTGTATGGCTGCCCTACAGTGGTAAATAATGTGGAATCGATAGCGGCAGTAGTGCCTATCATCAACGATGGCGGCGAAGAATATGCTAAAATAGGTATAGGCCGCAGCACAGGTACCAAACTGATCTCTGCCGGTGGTAATGTAAAAAAACCAGGCGTTTACGAGATAGAACTGGGACTGCCGGTTGAAGAATTTTTATACAGCGACGAATATTGCGGCGGTATAGCCAACGGCAAGCGCCTTAAAGCGGTAGTTGCCGGTGGTTCATCGGTGCCTATCCTGCCTGCTAACCTGTTCATGAAGACCATCAACGGCGATCCGCGCCTGATGAGCTATGAATCACTGGCCGAAGGCGGTTTCGTTAGCGGCACCATGATGGGTTCCGGCGGTTTTATTGCTTTTGACGAGGATCAATGTATTGTACGCAATACCTGGAACTTCACCCGTTTCTATCACCATGAAAGCTGCGGACAATGTTCGCCATGCCGCGAAGGAACAGGATGGATGGAAAAAGTACTGCACCGTTTAGAGCATGGTCATGGCCGGTCAAGCGATATGGACCTGCTGGTTGATGTATCGAAGAAGATTGAAGGCAACACGATATGCCCGCTGGGCGATGCAGCCGCATGGCCGGTAGCCAGCGCGATACGCCATTTCAGGGATGAGTTCGAGTGGCACGTAACACACGGCGCCGAAGCACAAACCAGGAACTATGGACTGGCACATTACGCCGATCCATTACCAAAACCGGAAGTAGCGAACAGCTAATAAAAAATGTCGTTGCGAGGAGGTACGACGAAGCAAACTCATCGCTCGCAAGGACTAACGATATAAAATAAAAAAGATCTTAAAAGTCTTCTCCTTCAGGAGAGGATTTAGGAGAGGCTAAAAATGAAAGTAACGATTGACGGAATACCCGTTGAAGTAGAGCCGGGCACCACCATCCTCAATGCCGCAAGGCAGATCGGGGGCGATATTGTGCCGCCGGCAATGTGCTATTACTCAAAACTGGATGGCAGCGGTGGTAAATGCCGCACCTGCCTGGTAAAGGTGAGCAAAGGATCTGAAAAAGACCCGCGCCCGATGCCAAAACTGGTAGCTTCATGCCGTACCACGGTAATGGACGGTATGGAAGTGCAAAACATTACTTCGCCGGAAGTGATCGAGGCGCGTAAAGGTATTGTGGAGATGTTGCTGATCAACCACCCGCTG
>JBQCIS010000146.1:0-2645 GCA_051953515.1 Mucilaginibacter sp. | reverse complement strand
GGTAAAATCATTCACGTCTGATAAACTCTCCGGGATCATTTCATACGAAGGGGAACGCCTTTTTCAGGAACTGAAAGGCAGCAGAAAGCAGGTGGAAGAATGGCATAAAAGACGTAGGGAGGCTTACTATGGCTCTTCGATGCATTTTTACCGCGCGCTTTACAAAAATAAGCTTGATTCAGAAGGGTTTGTTATGATGAAGTACACACGTATGCTTAATCCTAACCGTGCGGCGGAAAAGATCATCCAGCAAAAAATAAGGAAATTTAATGACGGTATGCACCGCGATTCCATAAATTACTGGATACAGATGGAAAACATGTCGAAATACTACCATGAAGATCTCGACCGTAAACCGATACCTGCCGAACAGATCGTACAGCGAACTGATCAACAAGGCGTTTATGCAGTTGATTTTAAGGGGTTTTGCCTGTACATTGTTTATAACAAAAAGCGCGAGCAAACCGATTTTAAAGACTTGTACCGTCCGCTGGATATGCCCAACTATCAAACCAGTGTGGTATCGATAACGAAACCTTATGTGTTCGATAGTAATGGTGTTGTTTTTGGCAACAGCGCGCCGCTGTATGAAGGTACTTGGTCGAAATCGAAATTATCGGATCTGTTGCCTGTAGATTATGTGCCTGATGCGCCTGTTGTGCCTGATGCGGATAACTGATTTAAAAATCAAAGGCCTTATTATAAATATATTTAAAAATTCGAAATCGAAAATTCGAAATCCGATATTCGAAAAATGTTAACTTTGGCGGTCAAATCAATATGAAATTTATTTATCAAACATGGTGGAAGGTTGTTGCCGTATTATTGGTACTTTCATCACTTATCACGGGGCTTTTATATCCGGTTCCTGCACTGCCTATATTACACGAAACCATACGCAACCTGTACTTCCATGTGCCCATGTGGATGGGAATGCTTACTGTGTTCAGCATATCGGTGTTTTTCAGTATAAAATATCTCGCTACGGGCAAAGATCAACATGACCTGGCTGCTGTAGAATGTGTAAATACCGGGCTTGTATTTTATATCCTGGGTTTTTTAACCGGCATGCTTTGGGCCAAATTTACCTGGGGCCAGTTCTGGAGCAGCGACCCTAAGCAAAACAGCGCCGCCATTGTGTTTCTATTATATTGTGCATACCTTGTGTTGCGCGGTTCGATCGACGAAGAGCAGAAACGCGCCAAGATATCGGCCGTTTACAACATCTTCGCGTTCCCGATCATGATCGTACTGATATTTATCCTGCCACGGCTTACAGATTCATTACATCCCGGCAGCGGCGGCAACCCTGCTTTTGGTAAATACGACCTTGACAACAGGATGAGGATAGCCTTTTACCCTGCAATGCTGGGATGGTCTTTTATAGCACTTTGGATAGCAACCGTACGCTACCGTATCCGTTTAATTGAATACAAAAATCATATTACAGACTGAACATGAAGAAACTCCTTATATTGGTATTGTTAATGATAAACGCCATCGCAGCTTTTGCCCAAAACAATGGCGGAACCGAAATGGCTGATGCGCTCCGTAGCTCAGGTAAAATTTATGTGGTTATATCAGTTATCTGTATCATTTTTGCAGGATTAGCCATATTTTTGTTCTCAATTGACAGGCGATTAAAAAAAATCGAAAAAATCAATTAGTTCAAAAACCCACTTTAAATTATTTAAACCTTGTTTTGATTGGGCGTTTTGAATGTGTTTTGCATACACTAACAATTAATTAATTTGCAATATTGATAAAAAATGCCGCAATTTTGCGCATCATTTTAACGATATTATAATTTTATACCTCCAATTATGACTACCAATAACTCTGTCGGCATGCCAGATACCCACTTTTTTGCCGACGTATGCCAGTTTTTTGATCATGCTGCAAAATTTACAAAACACGATGCAGGTCTGCTCGATCAGATCAAATCATGTAACAGCGTTTACCGCTTTCGTTTCCCTATGCGTAAGGGTAACGGCTTCGAGGTAATTGATGCATGGCGCGTAGAGCATTCACATCACCAGTCGCCAACAAAAGGCGGTATTCGCTATAGTGAAATGGTGAATGAGGATGAAGTAATGGCACTGGCCGCGCTGATGACCTATAAATGCGCAATTGTAAACGTACCGTTCGGCGGTGCAAAAGGCGGGATAAAGGTTAATCCGAAAAACTATACAGTAAACGAATTAGAGAATATTACACGCCGCTATACCGTAGAACTGGTAAAAAAGAATTTCATTGGCCCAAGCATTGACGTACCTGCACCCGATTACGGTTCAGGAGAGCGTGAAATGAGCTGGATTGCGGATACTTACGCAGCCATGAACCCGGGGCAGCTGGATGCCATGGGGTGTGTTACCGGAAAGCCTATCGCTTTACATGGTATTGCGGGCAGGAGGGAAGCTACCGGTAAAGGTGTTGCCATTGCTACCCGCGAGTGCGTAAGCGTTGCCGAAGATATGGCTAAACTGGGACTTACAACCGGTATCCCTGGCAAAAGGGTTATTGTTCAGGGTTTGGGTAACGTAGGTTATCACTCTGCAAAATTCCTTGCCGAATTTGGCGCATTGGTTGTTGGTATTTGCGAATACGAAGGCGCTATTTACAATGAGGATGGCCTGGACGTTGAG
>JBQCIS010000145.1:0-7576 GCA_051953515.1 Mucilaginibacter sp. | reverse complement strand
TAAGCCGAAAGGATAACGAAACTACAAACCGCGTGTCATTGCGAGGAGCGTAGGGTAAAAAGTGCAGGGGGCGACGAAGCAAACTCCTCGCATGTAGTAAAGCGACGAGGTTGCTTCGCAGCACAACCAACCCGCAGGCCGCTCGCAATGACATGATTTGAAATGATTAACCCATATGTCATTGCGAGGAGCGCAGAGGAAAAGCGCAGTGGCGACGAAGCAACCTCCTGCCGTGCATAACAAAGCGACGAGGTTGCTTCGCAGCACACCCCAAACCGCAACACGCTCGCAATGACATGATTTGAAATTATAAACCAAAAACAAAAAAGTCTCCCCCTTCAGGGGGAGATTTAGAGGGGGCTAATATGGCACTATCAATCAACAATGTAAACATCTTCGCCACAGGCGTTGATCATTCCGAATGCGTATGCGTACACCCTGATGGCTCGGTATGGTGCGGCGGCGAAGCGGGGCAGATCTACCGAATATCACCCGACGGCAGCGAGATCAGAGAAGTGAACAATACCGGCGGCTTTGTGCAGGGTGTTGCCTTCTCGCCAGACTGTAGCTGGCTGGCGGTATGCGATTCGGGTAACCATTGCGTATGGAAACTGGATATGGTCACCTACCAACTCGAGCTATTTGCCGATGGCGCAGATGGCGAGCGGTTTAATATCCCCAATTCGGTGGTGTTTGACAAGCAGGGCAGGGCCTATGTTTCCGAAAGCGGCGCTTTCCGCAAGGTGATTGGCAAAATTATGCGTTTTGAGCCGGACGGCAGCGGGCATATCTG
This sequence comes from Mucilaginibacter sp., assembly GCA_051953515.1. Lineage (GTDB taxonomy): Bacteria > Bacteroidota > Bacteroidia > Sphingobacteriales > Sphingobacteriaceae > Mucilaginibacter. The sequence continues at coordinate 6,783 of JBQCIS010000145.1, read as the reverse complement.
GCATAATGGTCCGTTCAGTTTTGCTAATGGCATTGCGTTGTCAAAAAATGAGGATTACCTCTACATCGCCAGCACCTGGCTGCCGGGCGTGGAGCGTGTACCGATCAATGCCGACGGCACCGCAGGTAAAAGCGAGGTGTTCGCCACGATGGTGCAAACCTGTCCGGATGGTTTGGCTTTTGATGATGATGAAAACCTGTATGTAGCCTGCTACACACCGAACGCCATTTACAAGATTACCCCAAAGCAGGAGATCAGTGTTTTGGTAGATGACTGGGAAGCGCATACCTTATCCAACCCCACAAACATCGCCTTTGGCGGAAAGAATTTCGATAAGCTGTATGTTGCCAATCTTGGCCGCTGGCATATCAGCGAGATAAATATCGGGGTGACGGGGATGAAAATGGCTTGTCATTAATAGCCGAAACCGTCATGGCGAGGAACGAAGCCATCCTTGCGCGTGCAAATCAAACAGGGAAAAGTTTGTTAAATGACGCCATTTAAAGAAATTCCGTTGTGTTGACCGTGGTAATTCAGAGATGGCTTCGTTCCTCGCCATGACGTGATGGGAAAATTCTGCAAATGACAATATATCACCAGAATACGCCAATTAATCTCAAATGCATAAATCGTTTTACGCTTTATTTGTATATACAAAGCATCGTCTCGTATGGTGCGCCAATTGAACCATCGTCATTTATCTTGTAATTATGAATAACAAAAGGAACGTTATCTTATTTGCGGTCGCGTTGTTTTTATTGATCGCCCCTGCAGCCTTTGCGCAGGTAAATAATGGGTTAAATCCTAACCTCAGCAATGTCTTCATGCTGTCTGATGCCAAAACGCGTTCGCTAAGCGCCGAAAACCCTACCGGCGAAAAAGGCAAAGGAGGAATGGCAACAACCGGCATTTCACAGGGTGCTGCACGTGAGTTGGGGCAAGGCTGGAAAGTTAACCCGTGCGCCGTAATAAAAGGCGGCGAAACGCTCACCATTGCCGACCTGAGCACATCCGGTGCTATCCAGCACATCTGGATGACGCCAACCGGGAACTGGCGATTCTTAGTGCTGCGAATTTATTGGGACAACGAAACCGAGCCATCCGTAGAAGTGCCCCTGGGTGATTTCTTCTGTATGGGATGGGGCAAGTATGCGCCCATTAACTCGCTGCCGGTTACCGTAAACCCAGGCAGCGCCTTCAACAGCTACTGGCCGATGCCGTTCCGCAAGCATTGCCGCATGACGGTGGAGAACCTCAATAAAGACAATATTTTTCTTTTCTACCAGATTGATTATACCGAAGCAGAAGTACCGAAGGACGCCGCCTATTTCCATGCGCAGTTCCGCCGCTCAAACCCTACGCAGGGCGCTATTCATACCTTGCTGGATAATGTAAGCGGCAAGGGTCAGTATGTGGGTACCTACATGGCAATTGGTGTTACCAATAATGGCTGGTGGGGCGAAGGCGAGATTAAATTTTATATGGATGGCGATACTAAGTTCCCAACAATTAACGGAACCGGTACGGAGGATTACTTTTTAGGCTCTTATGATTTTGAGGATCCTGTAAGTCACCAATATGATACCTTCACCACACCATATTCAGGATTGGCGCAGGTAATAAAACCGGATGGACTGTACGTTACGCAGGAACGTTTCGGACTGTACCGCTGGCATATACAAGACCCGATCCGCTTTGAAAAGAACCTGAAGGTTACTATTCAGGATCTTGGCTGGCGCAGCGGCGGCAGGTATCTGCAGCAGCATTCAGATATTTCAACCGTATCGTTCTGGTACCAGACCGAACCGCATAACCCTTTTCCAAAATTCCCAACAAAAGACGAACTGGAGGTTAACTGATCATGAAAAAGCTATTTCTGTTTGCAGCATGCGCATTGTTTGCCATTGCAGCACATGCACAGCAAGTACCGCAACCATTTAACGGACTGGGCTTAGGTTTAGGCAATTTGCCCACACTTTCAAATGCCGAATCGCGCTCTGTCAGTCCGGAAAATTTTACTGGCGGAAAAGGGCAGGGCGGCGCAGCCAAACTAAGTGATACCATTTATCCCAATCATGCCAATTCAGCTGGCAGTGCGCGCGAATTGGGGCGCGGATGGAAGATAAACCCTTACATCCTGGTAAAACCCGGACAAACATTCACCCTGGCCGAGATCAACGGCCCCGGCGCTATCCAGCACATCTGGATGACACCCGGCGGTAACTGGAGGCTGCTGATATTACGAATTTACTGGGACGATGAGAAAACACCATCGGTTGAATGCCCGGTAGGCGATTTCTTCGGACAGGGATTTGGTTCTTACGCACACATCAGCTCCCTGCCCCTGGCGGTGAACCCCGGCAGCGGTTTTAATAGTTACTGGCTGATGCCTTTCCGAAAAAAATGTAAGATCACCCTCCAAAACCTCGAAACCCACGATAATTCGCTCTATTACTCCATCGACTATACGCTTACGCGGATACCAAAGGATATGGCCTACTTCCATGCGCAGTTCCGCCGCTCAAACCCAAATACAACTTCTATCCATACCCTGCTTGAGGCAAAAGGACAGGGCCAGTATGTAGGCACTTACATTGCCTGGGGCATTACCAATGCAGGCTGGTGGGGCGAGGGCGAAATGAAGTTTTATATGGATGGCGATAAGGCGTTTCCAACCATAAACACCACAGGTACAGAGGACTATTTCCTCGGCTCGTATGGATTTGAAACGAATGGAAAACCAACCTTATACACCACGCCGTTTTCGGGCGTCCACCAGATACTGGAACCGGACTCGGCTCACAAATACCGCCGTTTCGGTATGTATCGCTGGCATATTATGGAACCGATCAGGTTTAAAACCGACCTGAAAGTAACCATCCAGGACCTTGGCTGGAAAACATGGGGATTATATCTGGCACAGAAATCAGACATTGCCTCAGTATCCTACTGGTACCAGACCGAGCCGCATGCCCCGTTCCCGGCATTGCCATCAAAAGAACAATTGCTGAATAAATGATGTATGTGATTTATTTTCAGTGCTTTTGTTGATTTTGGGTCATTTAATAGGCTACCGGTAATAATTGGCGAGCACTTTTTTACATATAATTTTTAAAAGTTGCCGCGATTTTAGATATTTGCGCCTCGGTTTACATTTTCCAGTGGTGTAACGGTAGCACATCAGACTCTGACTCTGCTAGTCGAGGTTCGAATCCTTGCTGGAAAACAGAAAAGCCCGCTTAAATCAAGCGGGCTTTTTTAGTTACTAACAGTGCTTAATTAGTTATGCCCATGCACCCAATGCATCGTATCCTTCAAATCATGATACAGCCTTTTAAATAACCTGAAACTATTATCATAAACCTCATGATTTTCTATACGAGGAACAATATTTTTCTGCTTATCATATTCCGGTGCAGCAAACTCGTCGATATTCAATGCTCTCAACGCCAATAGCACCGCCCCGATAGCCGAGGCATCGCCTTCCTGCATCATCACTAATTCTTTGCCGGTAATATCGGCCAGCATCTGTGTCCAAATGGCTGATGTGATAAAGCCGCCGCTGATATGAACTTTATCGATCGGCCCGGAAGCTGCCTCAAGTGTTGTAAGCACATGGTTTAACGCAAAACAAATGCCTTCCAGCCCGGCGCGCAGAAAATGTTCGCGGGTGTGCTGTGGTTTTATGTTGAAGAATACGCCGCAGGCTTTAGTATCCCACAGCGGCGCACGTTCGCCGTAGATGTAAGGGAGAAATACCAGCCCTTCGCTTGCCGGAGTTATAGAATCTATTCGTTTAAACAGCTCCTCATAATCGTCATGACCGGGGCGTTTTACATCCATAAAGTTTTGCAGCAGCCAGTTCAGTACGATGCCACCATTATTAATGGCGCCGCCGCAGGCGAACGAGTTTTCATCAATCAGGTAATTGAAGATCATTGCCTCGTCATTCACAACAGGTTGCTTGCTGGTAATGCGCACCGCGCCGCTTGTGCCAATGGTTAACGAAGCCGTACCCGGTTCAAGGTAACTGCCCAGGTTGGCGCAGCAGCCATCGCTGGAGCCGATGATAAACGGAACGTTCGCATTCAAACCGAGTTGTGATGCTACGTAAGATCTGATATCATTCCTTTTATAAGTCGTGCTAACCGGTGCAGATAGCTTTTCCGTAGTAATATCCGCCAGTTTGCAGGCAGTATTGTTCCATGTCAGTCGTTCAATATCAAATAGCCCGGTTGCGCAGGCAATTGAGTAGTCGATCTGGAAATCGCCAAACAGATGATGCCAGATATATTCCTTGATCGATATGAATTTGTAGGCCTTGTCAAAAAGCGCACGCTCATTATCGCGCAGCCACATGATCTTGCACAGGGGCGCCATGGCATGTATAGGTGTGCCGGATGTACGGTAGATCTGCTTGCCCAAATCTGTTTGCCGTAATTTTTCGGCAATGTCCTCACTGCGTGCATCGGCCCAGGTCATCATGTCGGCTAATGCCTTACCACTTTTGTCAATGGGGATAACGCTATGCATAGCGCTGCTCAGGCTCACGGCTTGCGGCTGCCCTACAGCGTTTACAGAATCGGTAATGCAGCTTAAAAAAGCCGCGAGTATCACTTCCGGGTCCTGCTCGCTATAGCCGGGTTGGGGCGTTTTTACCGGATAATAGTGTTGCGCTATATTCAGCACTTTGCCTTGCAGGCTCACTGCCACGGCCTTTGTGCTGCCGGTGCCGATATCGATGCCCAGTATGTAAGAGAATTTTGCCATTGGAGGTTGCAAGTTAGCGTACTTCTGTTAAAATCCTGTTACGATCATGATTACGCTTAAACAATCTTACAAGGAGTTGGGTTATATTTTTGATATGCCGGCGCCACGACAGATAAAACCGAGAGTATTTCTTTACATATCTTTAGCTACGGATGTTTCTATTGCATCGGCAAAGTTTATTGCGGCGGCGTTTACCGGCAGCGCCTCGATGATCTCAGAGGGTATCCATTCCGTTATTGACGCTATAAGCCAGGTGATGCTGATATGGGGCGTTAAGGTAAGCAAGCGTAAGGCCGATATCGATCATCCATTTGGCTATGGGCGCGAGCTGTATTTCTGGTCGTTTATTGTGTCGCTGGTCATTTTTATTTTAGGCGGATGCATATCGGTATGGCAAGGTTTTAACCGGCTGCACCAACCCTTTTTTGCGGGCAACCCCAACTGGAATTACGCCATATTGCTCATTGCGTTCATTTTCAATTTAATTTCTATGCTGTCGGCACTTAAGGTGTTCAATGAACAGCGGGGAAAGATCAGTTTCTGGAAGGCGCTTATCCATACAAAAGACCCATCTACCATTATTGTATTGTTAGGGGATATTGGCGACCTCATTGGTCTTACTATTGCCTTTTTCGGTATCTACATCGGTCGCCTGATGCATGATGCTTATTATGATGGCATTGCATCCATGGTTATTGGCATTATCCTTATTGTTATTTCCGGTTTTCTTATCCGCGAAAGCAAAAGCCTGCTCATGGGCGAAACTATACACCCCAAAAGGGTCAAAAAAATCATTGCCCTGGTTGAATGGGATGAAAATGTGGTGAAGGTGAAAAAACACTTCTCCATCTATCGCTCGCCTGAGGATATATTTTTGCAGTTGAACACCGTTTTTAAGGACGACCTTACCACCCACCAGATTACTGATACTATTGAGCGAATAACAAAAAACGTTAAATCCGAATACCCGCTCATCAAACAGCTTTTTATCGAGCCTGTAGCAAAATAAATATCTTATTACCGCTATTTAATTTGATAAGTAGTAATTTGCACTTTATTGCTTGAACATAATAACTAGGCATTATGATATTGGATAGCAGTCCGTTGATCAACAATGAAGATGATAGCCGTTTTGAAGTGGGTATTGATGGCGCGGTAGCCTTTATTAATTACCTGAAGCGGGATGGTGTTTATTATCTCATCCATACCGAAGTGCCGCAGGCTTTGCAAGGGAGGGGTATTGCAGGCGCACTGGTTGAAAAAACGTTTAAACACCTGGAAGCGGCTGGTTTTAAGATAATGCCGTATTGCCCATATATACAGTCGTATCTAAAACGCCATGCGGAGTGGAACAGGTTGGTTGCCGGTTAATTGACCGTAAGAAATACCGCGTTCGCCGATAAATCCGGCACTCTGCAAAGTTTTGCTTTATGTGGCGGTTTGCTGAGTCTAAATTTGTTATATAAAGATTCAGGTCATGGAAAATTTCGCATCGCAACAAACCGCCAACGAGGCCGATTATATCTATAACACCTCTGTTTTCGGCGGCTTTAAAAGAATCATCCAGTCGAAGAACTTCAAAGGGGGCGAAATCACACTGATATTCGGCGGTATCGAGCTTGATCTTTCTTTTGCAGGTCTTACATCACCTGCGGCAATAGATATTACCCAGGCCTTCGGTGAAATTAAACTGTATATTCCGTCTGATTGGCAGTTGGTTGACGATATCACACATTTCTTATCTTTAGTAAAAGATCACCGCTTTATGTCGTGCAACGTTACTCCGGATAACAATAAGAAGCTCATCCTGCGTGGTTTTTCTGCACTGGCCGCGGTAGAAGTGCTGCCTGCCCGTGTTGCCAACATTTAATTTTAAAATGCCCTAAAGTTCCCTGGCAACAGTCATGATGTTAAACTATCCGGTGTTTGTGAGGACGCGATTAAAAAAGGTTGTCATGCTGATTTCTATGATAAAAGCAAATGATTTTGATAAGGTATTTGTTTTTTAATAAC
>JBQCIS010000144.1:0-2992 GCA_051953515.1 Mucilaginibacter sp. | reverse complement strand
CGGCTTTTACCTCATAACGCTCGCCAAAAATATAAACGTCCGGATCGCCATGCAGCAAGTGTCCGCCAAGCGAGTTGGGTTCGCAATAGCCTACCATCAAAATGGTGTTTTTCTGGTTATTGATGTTATTTTTTATATGGTGTTTTACCCTCCCGGCCTCGGCCATGCCCGATGATGAGATAATCACGCATGGTTCAGGGTTGTCGTTCAGCGCCTTCGATTCTTCCGTTGATTGTATAAAGCTCATTCCTTTAAACCCGAAGGGGTTGGCATCCACCTTCAAAACATCGGTTACATCTTTATTGTACACTTCGGGATGATCCAGTAGAACCTGGGTGGCCTTTTCTGACAGCGGGCTATCCACATAATATTTAAAGTCGGGCAAAACGTCTTTTAGCTCCAGTGCGTTAAGCGCATATAAAAGTTCCTGAGTGCGGCCAACGCTAAAGGCAGGGATGATCAGCTTTCCTTTCTTTATTTCGCAGGTATGTTTAATTTCCTCTAATAAGGCGTCCTCTATAGCGCCCACATCCTTGTGCAGCGAATCGCCGTATGTCGATTCCAGCAGAATATAGTCGGCCTGCCGGAACGGCTGCGGGTTTTTCAATAACGTATCGCCATAGCGGCCCACATCGCCGCTAAAAGTTATGGCCGTTTCTTTGCCATCTTCATTTATCCATAAGTGTACTGCGGCACTGCCTACCAGGTGGCCTGCATCGCTGAAGGTAAATTTTACGCCCGGCTTTATTTCGTATTCTTCATTATAGTATACTATTTTAAAAAGCCGCAGCGATTCCATAGCCTGTTCTTCGGTATAAAGCGGCTTGAGTAAAGGCAGTCCTTTACGTTCGCGGTGCTTGTTACTGTATTCGGTATCCTGCTCCTGTATCCTGGCCGAATCCATTAAAAGTATACGGGCAAGGTCCATTGTGGCCGCAGTACAGAATATCGGACCGTTAAAACCCTCGGTCGCCAAACGCGGAACCAAGCCGCAATGGTCGATATGCGCGTGAGATAATATCATATAGTCCACTTTTCCCGGGTTAAAACCGAAGTGTTCGTTCATATCTTCGGTATGTTCACCCAGGCCCTGGAACATCCCGCAATCAAGCAAAATGCCTGTTCCGTCATTTAATCTTAACAAATGTTTGCTGCCGGTTACGTTTCTGGCAGCGCCGTGGAAAGTTATATTCATTTACTGAGTTATTTGCAGACGCAAGATGAGAATATATTTTTCAAAACACTTGCAAAACTAATGCCGTAGTTTTAACTTTAGCTTTTGCGAGCCAATTAAAATAAAATAATAATATTATAATATTATTTATCTTTATTTACTGAAAAATATTAGCTGATACTCAAGAAATGGGCCGGTGCCTGCCGGCCGTAAAAACGGGACAAAACAAAAAAAACATGGAAATCAAAGAATTAACGCGAGCCGAAGAACAAATTATGCAGGTGCTGTGGCATTTGAAGAAGGGATTTGTAAAAGATGTTCTGGATGTGCTGCCTGAACCTAAACCTGCTTACAATACTGTATCTACTATTATCCGGATTCTTGAAAACAAGGGATTTGTCGGACACAAGGCGTTCGGCAAAAGCCACGAATATCATCCGGTCATCAGCAAAGACCAGTATCAAAATTTTGCGACCGACAAATTAATGCACGGTTACTTTGACAACTCGGTGAAGCGGATGTTTTCTTACTTTGTAAAGAAGGAGAAAATCGATCTTAAAGAAGCTGATGAAATAATGAAACTGATTGAGAAACTCAAAGAAAAATAAGTATGACCTGGTGGCATTATTTATTGCTGGTAAATATTTACCTGCTTTTGTTTTATGGGTTTTATTTTTTGCTGCTGCGAAAAGAAACCTTTTTTCAACTTAACAGGATTTACCTTATTCTTGCCTCCATTTTATCTTTCTTTATCCCGATGATACAATCAAACTGGGTAAGGAACTTATTTATTACCAAAGAGGTTCAACTCACCATTTACAGCAGTCCGCTGGTTATTTATCGCTTTAAACCGATCATACAAAACACACAAGTAACATTTGGCGACATATTAGCCGCCCTGTACCTGCTGGGGATGCTTTTTTTGACCGGTCGGTTTGTTTGGCAAATGGTAATATTGCGAAAGATAATAAACCAGCCCCCCCAAACCCCGTTTTCGTTCTTTAAAAAAGTCCGCTTAAACGCAGAACACCAGGACAACGATATTATTGCCGCCCATGAGCATGTGCACGCCAGGCAGTGGCATAGCGCCGACGTGTTGCTGATGGAAGCTGTTATGATTGTAAACTGGTTTAATCCGATCGTGTATCTTTACCGCTTTACAATAAAGCACATCCATGAGTACATTGCCGACAGGCAGGCCGTAAAATTCGGCACCAATAAAAGCGATTATGCCCTGCTGCTGGTAAGCCAGACCTTTAATGCGCCCGCTCATAAGCTGGTTAATCCGTTCTTTAACCACAGCCTGCTAAAACAGCGTATCCTTATGCTGCAGAAAAACCATTCCAAAAGGGCTGCACTGATAAAATACGGATTATCAGCCCCGCTGTTTATGCTGATGCTGGTATTATCGTCGGCCACGGTATATAACAGCAAAACGGTTGGATTTGTAAATAGAAAAGTTGAACAGGTATTAGAGACGCCAGCCAGCGTACCGTCTGCTGTGCCAGATAGCAGCACAATGGTTATGGATGTTAGTCCTAAACCAAACGACCAGCCGGATAATACTGCAAAGCGTACCAGCATTCCTGACGTTATTACTGCATCAGCAGGAAAGGCCACTACTAAAGAGATAGCCGGGCCGGAGCCTGCAACGCCGGAAAAAAAAGACATTGACGACAATGAGAAAAGCCCTGTGTTTATTGCTGTGGAGAAGGTTCCTCAGTTCCCGGGGGGTATCGATGCGTTTTACCATTACCTGGCCAAAAACATCAGGTACCCTGCAGCTATGCGGGATGCCGGGGTACAGGGAAAAGTGAT
>JBQCIS010000143.1:0-9021 GCA_051953515.1 Mucilaginibacter sp. | reverse complement strand
AATAACCTTGGAATTTTTATTTACCAGAACACTCATTGTCGTTTTTCATTTTGTAGCGCAAAGCTAAAATAATTTTATCCCCCAACGCCTTAAACGCCAATTTTTTTTAAGAAAGTTATAGAAATGATACAAAAGTTTAGCATCAGGAGGCAAGAGTCAGGAAGCAGGAGGTGGAATAATGAATATTGAATATCCAATATCGAATAATGAAATGGTGACCGGCATTCAAATCAAGATTGTTCCGATAAACATTACCTAATCTCCTGATCACCGATCAACTAACCTCTAACATAGGGCGTTTCCCTGGCTGGCCGGGCTATTCGCTCATACGCCTGCAGACGTGTCACCCTGAACATGGTCGAAGGGCGCTGCTATTCCTAACGCATCGCCTCGTTATGCACGCGACCCGGTCGACTCACCCCGAATGCGCTTCGCTGTTCGACCCTCTCTCACCGCTACGCTGAAAGAGGGTAACTTTAAAGTAATTCCGTCATGCTGAACTTGTTTCAGCATCCCACATGCAGGTATACGCCATACTACGACCCGTCTGCTTGATGAGGCGCCGAAAAAAGTTCGGTATGACGGGAGTGATAGTTTGATTTGGATTCTGCAAATTCCTTTAATTCTTCAAATTCGAGTTCAGACACCCTCTCTTTTCCTCAAAAACCATTCAATGCTCAAAAGCAACAATATCAGCCCGAAAACCCATTTTAAACTGATGATGTCGGCGTAATGCTTGTCTTCATACACCACAGTTTTTATATTGTCATTCTTTTTAATGAGATCAACCAATTGCCCTGTTTGTGATGGCATCAGCATTTGTCCGCCGGATTGTTTGGCGATGGCGTTTAATAGCTTGTGATTAGCCGCACTTTGCCGGGTTTCCAGGTTAAGCGCTTTTACGGTAAGCTGTCCGTTTGCGGTATATTGGCGGTTGCCCAGTTTGGTGGTGGCAGTGTAGCTATACTCGTCAACCGGCAGACTGCCTGCATCCAGTTGGTAGCTTTGCCCGTTACGACTGAACAGAAAGCTGTAGTTTTTTTCCGTTTGGCCTTTCAGCTCTATTTTTACATCCGGGGTATTAGTTAGTTCCAGCGCATCGTTATAGAGTTCGGCGTTCAGGATCACGTTCTCACCTTCGTCGAACACATTTTTAGCCGGGTAAACCCTAAACTGTTGTTTGTTGGCATTGGCGGTAAGGTATTGCACGCTTTGGCTCAGCAGCTCTTCAATAGCATGGTGGTTGCCGCCGGCCTTATATTCAGCTAAGGCCCATTTCCATACGCCCTCGCCGGTGAACACGCCTGTGCGGCGACCGCCTTCATCGCTGAACGACAACAGCGGGTAACTGGTGGCAACATTCCCGATTTTCTGTTTCAGCAAAATCTGGCTTTGCGGCGATGTTCCATAGCTGCCATAAGGTGCCAGCAGTGGTGGGAAGCCCGCTATCTTCTGCTTTGCCGAATCAGATAAAATAAAGGCCGAAAAATCCGGCGATGGCTGGGCAAATACCTCCTGCATGTCCTGCCGGGTGGCAGCAATGTGCACCGTTTTCTGCTGCTGGTTAAAATCGGGCAAATTGCTCTGGCTGCCCAGCATGTACCATAACGGCAATTTGGTTTTGGTGACTATATTTTGCAAAATCTCAGAAGTGCCTGCCGATACCTGGTGCAGGATAGCCAGGCTATAATCGTTGGGTTTGATATTGCCGAGGTCGGAAAGAAGCACCGTTTTTACATCATAGTTTCGGTTGCTCTCTATGCCCTGTTTGATCACGCTGATATCCGGGTGTGGGCTATTGTAAACAAGCAATATCTTTTGTTTGGCATCCAGCACTTCTACATAAATAGTTTCGGTATTATTCTCTGCGGAAAGCTCATTTTTTACAGGAGTGATGCTGATAGTAAACTTGCGGATGCCTTTTTTATCAGCACTGAGTTTAACCGGCACCAGCTTCTGAAAAGCATCTGATGCGACCGAAATATTTTGCGAGGCTACCTGCCTGCCGTCTTCATCAATGCTTAAGTGCATGTTTTCGCCCTTGCTCTGGTAGGCTTCGGCCAAAACTTCTATCTCAAAATCATTACCAAGGAAAGCGGTTTTGTTATAGTTTACATTGGCAATGAGCAGATCGCGTTTTGGGGTAGTATCGCCGAGGGCGACAGTATAGAAGGTAGTTTTAAGATCGCGCGCTTCGTATTGCGGGTCGCTGCCCTGGTTGTACAGGCCATCGGTAGCGAGTACTACAGCGCCTATGTTTTGGTTTACATAACGGTTGTTCAGTTGCTTAAGCGCAGCTGAAATGTTGGTTTGGCGGCCATTGTAGGTGTCGGACAGACCATCATGCAATGTGCCGTCGAAATTGAAGGTGTGGATCTCATAGTTATCGCCGAGCGACTTTGCCATCCCATCTAAATCTTCTCTGAGAGATAATGATTTGGGAGATTTTGGCTGGAATAACTTTACCGACTGCGAATTATCCTGCAAGATCAAAACCAGCGGTTTTTCGGGCTTGTAACTAACCGTTTTAATAAGCGGAGCAAGCAGCAGCAGCGCAATAATAAAAACTGCCAGCGCGCGAAGAGCGAAAAGACCGTAACGAAATGCTTTAGTAAGATTTACCGGCTGCCTGTACAGGAGCCAGGCATACAATAGCCCAAGCGCAAGGCAGCCCAACGACCACCACCCTGAAATTGCGCCCCATGTTACAGCAAATAAAAACAGCATATCCGGTAAACCAAATATGCTGTTTTTTATTGTATTGGATGGTATCTATCGATCATGTCATTCTGAGCATCGCGAAGAAACCTTGAACTGTCCATCCGCGGGCAATATTCCAAAGATGCTTCACTGCGTTCAGCATGACAATAGTAGGTTACTACAACATTCCGCCATCAACAGGCAATACCTGTCCGCTGATATATGATCCCATGTCTGATGCAAGGAAAACGCAGGCGTTTGCTACGTCTTCGGTTTCGCCCGGGCGTTTCAGCGGGATATCTGCTGCCCAGCCTTCAACCACTTTAGGATCGAGCACTTCAGTCATTTCGGTTTTGATGAAGCCCGGCGCTACCACGTTAGCGCGGATGTTGCGCGAGCCCAGCTCTTTTGCTACCGATTTAGTGAAACCGATAATGCCGGCTTTTGAAGCGGCATAATTAGCCTGACCGGGATTACCCTTCACGCCAACTACCGAACTCATGTTAATAAATACGCCCTGGCGGTTCTTCATCATCACTTTTGAGGCCGCTTTGGTTACGTTGAAGATGGATTTCAGGTTCACGTCAATCACTTCATCCCATTGATCTTCGGTCATGCGCATCAGCAGGCCGTCTTTGGTAATGCCGGCGTTGTTAACCACAATATTCAGATTACCGAAATCGGCTACAATGTCATTGATCAGCTTGTCGGCTTCGTCGAATTTCGAAGCGTCAGAACGGTAGCCTTTTACTTTGGTACCAAAGCTTTGCAGTTCCTGCTCCAGCGCCTGGCCTTTTTCAACCGACGATAAATAGGTGAACGCCACGTTTGCGCCGTGCTCGGCAAATTTTTCAGCTATCTTGCGGCCTATGCCTTTTGATGCGCCGGTGATGAGCGCTACTTTTCCTTCTAATAATTTCATGTTCGGTAACAGTTTCGGGCTGTGAAGGTAGGAAATTTGAAGGAAATTTTGAAAGATTGGGCAATTATGGTAAAACCCCGGTAGTAAGCTGCAAATAGCATTTTTGAACTTGCTTAATGTATTTAGGTGTAGCGTTGTAGCGTATGCTACACAGCTACACCTGCTACAAATGCTACACTGTCTCATGTAACGGTGTAATATCTATTTATGCGCGGCTGTTACTTTTTTATATCACCCTTATCGGAATTCATTTGCTAACAGAAATTATTAACGCTATACAAAATCACTATTTTCGTTCATGAAAAATATTCTGCTGGCCAGCACATCTTCTATGTTCGGGGAAGAATACCTCGCTTACCTGAAACCGTATATCGTCGAATTGTTTAGCGGGGTGAGCGAAATCATCTTCATTCCTTATGCGCGCCCTGGCGGCATATCGCATCACGATTATACCGACAAGGTGGCTGAGGCCTTTGCGCCTATGGGCATTAGCGTGCGAGGCTTACATACGTTTACAGATCCGGCAGCGGCAATTCAGAACGCTAAAGGGTTTTTCACGGGTGGCGGTAACACTTTTCTGCTGGTTAAGGAGCTACACGAGCAAGGTTTGATGCAGGTATTGAAAGATGCGGTAGAAAAAGGCACTCCTTATCTTGGTACAAGTGCCGGCAGCAATATTGGCGGTGTAACCATGCAAACCACCAACGATATGCCGATAGTTTATCCGCCGAGTTTCAGCACAATGGGGCTGGTACCGTTCAACCTCAATCCGCATTATCTCGATCCCGATCCAAATTCAAAACATAATGGCGAAACGCGCGAAACGCGTATTAAAGAATATCATACACAAAACGCCACCCCGGTTGTCGGCTTACGCGAAGGTAGCTGGATAAGGGTAATGGGTGAGAAGATCACTACGGAAGGCAGTTTTAATTCGAGGATATTTGAGCAAGGGAAAGAACCTTATGAAGTGCCGCCGGGGACTTTGTTGAGCTTTTAGTGTTAAAGCTGTATTTGGTGCAGAATTTGTAACATGCACCCTGAACTTAGTAATATTTGTCTATGAAAGAAAATTCATCAAAAGGCAGCGCCAGTGATTATCTGGCCAATGAGCGTACCCTGCTGGCATGGGTGCGTACAGGTGTTGGCGTAATGGCATTTGGCTTTGTAGTGGTTAAATTTTCATTATTTGTGCGCCAGCTAAGCCTGGCACTTGGTAATAAAGTGCAAATACCGCAATATGGTTATTCCGGTCCGATTGGAATTATATTGGTAGCTGCAGGAGCATTGAGTTTGCTATTATCGCTGGCCCGTTATCATCAAACAACAAAACAGCTTAATGAAGGGTATTACAAACATTCGTCGGTCTTATTGTATGGCATGGTGGCCTTTGTGTTTATAGCGGGGGTGCTATTAATGGCTTATTTGTTAAAAACCGCCTGATACAGAACTATCTGGCTTAAAATATAGATACGCAAAATTTTGCGTCTCTACGTTAACATCAAGTAAATCTTTTAATCCACCGAATCATGGTTCAGAATCTTGTTAGCAATTTCCCCAATTGTTGAATATTTCTTGCTTAGCTTTCTTGCAAAAAAGCCCTCGACGAGGCATTTTAGAGGAATATTTAATTTAAACTGTAACAAACCCTAAGTCTTGTCATCCTATATGCGCTATACAGCCAAGGTACTACAAATAAATGCTGTAAGTTATTGTGAGGGCCCGCACCTGAAGGGTTCCGGTAAAAAATCAAAAAAAGTATGAATAATTTATTGATCTCCCTATGGTGGGTTATTCCCATTGTAGTGGCACTTGTTGCGTACAAATTTGTTTTACGCGTATTTTTCGGTATGGTCATCGTTCCCGACGATGGCATTGGCCTGGTGATAAAAAAGTATGCCCTTACGGGCGATAAACGCCTGCCCGATGGTCGTATCATCGCCATAAACGGTGAAGCCGGTATGCAGGCCAAAGCGCTGGCGCCGGGTTTGTACTGGGGCATGTGGCCATGGCAGTACAACATTATTATGCAGCCATTTACTATTATCGAACAGGGTAAACTGGGGTTGGTAAAGGCTAAAGATGGTGGTTCAATGGATACCGGCCGTGTGCTGGGTAAACCGGTGGATTGCGATAAATTTCAGGACGCGGCCGCATTTCTGAATAACCGCGGTCAGAAAGGTCCGCAGGCTGCATTTCTTACACCCGGTAGTTATCGTATCAATACTTTCCTGTTCGATATAATTACCGTGCCGGTAACGCAGGTACATGAAAACAAGGTAGGTATTGTGACCACGCTGGATGGTGAACCGCTGGAAAAAGGCGAGATAGCAGGCGTTTCTGTCGCCGGGCACAAAAACTATCAGGATCCAATTGCCTTCATTAACGCAGGCGGTATGAAAGGCTTGCAGGAAGACGTGATACTTGCCGGTACTTACTACCTGAACCCGTGGTTCGTATTGGTTGAACAGGTAGATATGGTATACATCCCGATCGGTTATGTGGGCGTGGTGAACTCGTTTGTTGGTCCGGAAGGGAAGGATACCAGCGGCGATACCTTTAAGCACGGTAATATTGTAAAGCGTGGCGAAAAGGGTGTGTGGGATCAGCCGCTCGATCCCGGTAAGCACCCAGTGAATATTTATACCCATGCTGTTGAGGTAGTACCTACCACCAACATCGTGCTCAACTGGGCTGATAGCCGTACCGAAGCGCATGAACTGGATAAAAACCTGTGTACCATTACCGTACGTTCGGCAGACGGTTTTACCTTTAACCTCGACGTGTCACAGATCATTCACATACCTCGTAACGAAGCGCCAAAGGTGATTGCAAGGTTTGGTAATATGAAGAACCTGGTTTCGCAGGTACTGGAGCCAACCATCGCCAACTATTTCCGTAACTCGGCACAAAGGAGCGACGTTATCGAGTTCCTGAACAACCGTATCCAAAGGCAGGACGATGCCAAATCGCATATCAGCAAAGTGCTCGATGATTATAATGTAGTGGGTGTGGATACCCTGATAGGTGACATTGTGCCGCCTGCTGCGCTGATGAAAACGCTGACCGACCGTAAGATAGCCGAACAGGAAAAGGTGACTTATGAAATACAGCGCCATGCGCAGATAGAGCGTAAGGAATTTGAAAGCGCCAAAGCCGGTGCCGATATGCAGCCGGAGGTAGTGAAATCGACCCGCCAGGTAGAAATCAATACGCAGATGGCTGCTTCTAAAGTTGCCGCCTCCAAAGGTGAGGCCGAAGCCAAAACCATTAACGCTACAGCTGATGCCGAGGGAAGGATTACAATAGCTAAAGCCGATGCCGAAGCCAAAGTAGTTAACGCCAAAGCTGATGCTAACGCTACTGAACTCAACGGTACTGCCGAAGCTGCCAAGATCAAAGCAATCGGTTTGTCTGAAGCCGAAGTTACCAAACAGAAAACCGAAGCCATGGGTACCGAGCAATACGCAATTGTTCGTGTAGCCGAAGCCTTAGCGGCCCATGGTATAAAACTGGTACCTGAAATATTGGTGAACGGTAAAGACGGCAATAACGGCGGTGGCCTGATTGATGCGCTGATAGGTAATGAAATGCTGAAAAAGCTGCAAAGAGAAAATGAAAGTACCGTTGTAAAACCAGCTGACAAAACACCGACCGAAGAGAAGTAATGTACTTTCCCGGCCCACTGCCCGGTGTCCTCACCGGGCAGTTTTGTTACCTCATTTCATCAACAGCTACAACTTCTCAAAAGGATATTTATCCTCGCCCTTTGTTGATGATAACACCAACAAAGCGTGGTGGGGTGCGGCTGTCATCCTGAGCTTGTAGAAGGACGTGGGTAAATGCCCTACGCACTATGGTTCGACAAGCTCACCATGACACTCTTTTTTTAATCTTCTGAATACCATGGTGACAACACCAACAAAGAGAGGCGTAATATTTACTCACCCATACTCTCCACTGCCCGGTGTCTCCACCGGGCAGTTTTGTTGCCTACATTTCATCAACAACTACAACTTCTCAAAAGGGTATTTGTCCTTAATGAAAAAGCGCAGGTACCGCCCTTTTACACGCGATGCTTTTAGTTCTTTATAAACCGTTTCGGGTACCTGCTTGTAGCTATAGACCTGCCCCGACTGGTAATAAACGGTTAGCGTTTGCGTTAGCGGCGCGTAATCCAGGCGGTTGATAACGGTTGAGGGCATTGCTATTTTTTCTTTTCTTTAGCGAAATATTCGCGGGCCTGTTTAAGGCCTGTAGCAATAGCTTCACCCTCGTTTCCGGTGGTTTCCAGTACACGGTTTGCTATCTCTGTAGCTTTATCCCTTATCTTTTTGGGCTGATTTTTATATGATGGCGGATAATCGCCGTTATGCCAGGGCATAATAACCTCCTTTTTATTATTTGAACAGCGGAAATGCCACATTGGTTTTGAGGGCTATTTCCGGGGTTACATTTGCCCATGCCCTTTGTTGGGGTTGTCACCAACAAATAGCGAATTAATATTACGCAATTGAGCGCATATATTCTTCCTTTAACTCCTGCAAACACTTAGCGCATAGGCATCCATCGTATTGCTCGCTGATGTATTGCGTTTCGTTTAATGTAAGCTGTACCGTATTGCACTGGCATTTAGTAAACGAGTTGGCCTTGCATTCGAACGGAGCTTTGCAACGTTCACACTGTACCGTTTCGTGCTTCGGGAAGGCAGGCATCAAAAAAGAAAGTTTAAAGCACCCGTAACAGAATAGGATTTAAAAGAGCCTATACTATAAGTATAGGTAGAATCTGCCTGAGCCGAGGTTTTGGCAGATGAACTGGATATAATATTGTATTTGCCTTCAATTGCGAAAGTTAAATGCGGACTGATCACAAAGTTAAGCCCTAATTTAGGGGCGAAAAATAACTGTGTGCCACTGAATTTATCCGATGTAACGGTAGGGCTAAGCACTGAAGCAGAAGTATAAGAAAGCGAATTATTATATGCTCCAACATTAGCGCCTATGTAAAAATTGGCCGCATCGGCAACGGGGATATTATAGGCTGCACCCACATAAAGCTGTAATGTATTAAAGTTGCTCAACTTTACATAGCCAACTTGTGTGCTGTTAACAAAAATAAAAGAAGTATCCACTTTGGGTTTATGCGAGGCGTAGCCTGCTGTGCCATTAAAAGTAAAATTGTTCCAGCTTCGGGTTAAGCTTAAACTGAATACCGGCGCCCCTTTAAAACCACTGCCCGCATCTCCGGTAAGCGATTCGTATCCGCCACTTAATGACAAACCCCATGCATTCGGATCAGGGTCGCCATTGCCGCCGCCGCCGTAAGTAAGGGCGTCGCTTGAGCGATGCTGGGCATTAGCCGAAAAAACGGTAAACAAAATAAAGCAGCTTAAAGCC
>JBQCIS010000142.1:0-4240 GCA_051953515.1 Mucilaginibacter sp. | reverse complement strand
AACGGGTTGCCTTTGTAGCCGGTCTCGCCAAAAAGTACCGCATTCCAGAAAGCGTACATTTTATTGAGGTGCGGTTGCCAATCGCTGATCACCGTCATGAAAATTGGACCGATGAGGGCATCCACCTGCACTTTTGCGTAGAAGTTATCCACGAAAACCTGTATGTCTTTTATATCGCTGATATCTTTCATAGAATATATTAATACCTTTATATCTTTTATAGGGTAAAATTTTTTTATTTCTTTAGCGAGTTGATACCCAATTTCAATTCCTCGTTGAAATTGCCGATCTCGGTCGACTGTAACAGGTCATTTATCTCCGTCCTGATCAGTTTAAACTGGGTATGCAGCGGGCAGGGGTTCACTTCCGAGCACTGTTTTAATCCCAACGCACAGCCGGTGAACAATCCGTTACCGTCAATAGCCTCTACTATATCTTTTATCGGGCGTTTTAAAGCGCTGCTATCCAGGTAAAAACCGCCGTTAGGCCCCTTTACCGACTGAACGATGCCCTTGCGGCTCAAATCCTGTAATATCTTCGCCAGAAAGTGCTCCGGCGAATCAATACCTGTAGAAATTTCCTTTATGCCCACACGCCCGCCATCAACGGTTTTATGGGCGATGAAAAAGACCGCCCGTATAGCATATTCGCATGTTTTTGAAAATACTCCCATTTGCAATACAAAGGTACAACTAATCTTTAAAAATAAAAGAGTTTTTTATCTTTTTTTAAAATAATGATTTTAACCGCAGAGGGCGCAGAGAGTAAAGACACAGAGAATACGGAGATTTTTTTAGTATGATAAAAAACGATGTCATTTCGACGAACGTGGATGGCTAAGAGCGTTTGGGTGAGGAGAAATCTTCTGCACCATGCATGCGAATACCGCTTTCATAAGATTTCTCTTCGCGACCCGCTCATGCCCCGCGCTTTGCTCATCGAAATGACATCGTATTTTATAAAAAATCTCTGTACCCTCTGTGTAAATTTCTGCGTTCTCTGTGGTTAAAATGCTTAGATCATCATACCACCAGATGCCTCAATGCGTTGTGCGTTGATCCATCTTGCTTCTTCAGTAAGCAGGAAGGCAACTACGCCGCCGATATCGTCAGGTACGCCTGCGCGGCCTAAAGCCGTTGCGCCGGCAACATTGGCATTGATCTCTTTATTGTCGCGTACACGTCCGCCGCCGAAATCGGTTTCGATAGCGCCCGGCGCAACTACGTTGGCAGCTATGCCGCGCGGGCCTAATTCTTTTGCCAGGTAGCGGGTCAATACCTCGATAGCGCCTTTCATTGAAGCGTAAGCCGAACTCCCCGGGAACGAAAAACGCGCCAATCCGGATGATATATTGATAATGCGGCCGCCGTTATTGATATAAGGTAATGCCTTTTGAGTAAGGAAGAACACGCCTTTAAAATGTATGTTCATAGCAGCGTCGAATTGCTCTTCGGTTGTTTCGGCAAATGGTGTATATAAGGCTGTACCTGCATTATTAATAAGAAAATCGAAATTTGGGCTGCCTGTTTTTTCCTGCAGATGTGCGGTTACAGCAGTGATAAAGTTATCAAATGAACTCACATTGCCAGCATCCAGCTGTAATGCAAGCGCTTTTTGGCCAAGTGCTTCTATTTCTTTCACCACATTGTCGGCTTCTTCCTTATTGCTGTGATAGGTAAGTACTATATCGATGCCTTTTTTTGCGATGTTGATGGCCATGTTTTTGCCAAGTCCGCGGCTGCCGCCGGTAACTAATGCTATTTTGTTGCTCATAATGTTTCTGTTTTTTAAATTATTATGCAACAAAGATCAGCCAATATTGTGATGATCGCGTTGCAATCATCAATCCAATAGTTGCAAAATTCACGCAACGACTAAACACGGAAACTAAGCGGCGCCTGGCCCGATTGCTTTTTGAAGAAATTGGAGAAATGCGCCACTTCTTCAAAACCCAGGCTATAGGCTATTTCGGATACGCTCCAGTCGGTTTGTCGGAGCAGTATTTTGGCTTCCTGTACAATACGGTTGCCTATTAGCTCGGTAGTGGTTTTGCCGGTACTCTCTTTTAATACTTTATTAAGGTGATTTACATGAACAGCAAGACGATCGGCATACGCTTTGGCGGTACGCAGCTTAAGCCGCTGCCGGGTTGATTCGATAGGGAACTGCCGCTCCAAAAGCTCAATAAACAGCGATGTTGCGCGCGTTGCAGCATTATGGGTTGGATGCAATATGGTTGCCGGCTGCAGCTTTTGTCCATAATGTATCAGCTCGATCACATAGTTGCGCAGCAGGTCGTACTTATAAGCATAGTCAGACGATAACTCGCGGTTCATTTTTCTGAATATCGGTTCAATCTCGTTCGCCTCCTCATCCGTTAACTCAAAAACGGGATAACCGCCTGACTTAAAAATAGGCAACTCATCCAGTATAACGCCTGTTTTGGATTGCACCATAAATTCGTCGGTAAACACGCAGAAAAAGCCGTTCTGGTCAGGGTCTTTTGGCAGCCAGTGGTAGGGGATTTTTGGCGTGGCAAATAGTAAGGCGTTCTTTTCTATATCAATCACCTTATCAGCATATTCGGCGGTATTGCGGCCGCGGATGAGGCTTATTTTATAGTAAGCACGGCGGTTATAGGGCATCACAGCCTTCTTTTTATATTGATCGAGCGTATGCGCAATGTTGAATACATTAAAATGCCCCACCTCTTGGTTGATGCCTGGCGGTAGCAGTTCATGCAGGCTTTTGCCGCTGAATGTTTCGGCTTGCCGGTAAAACTCTTCGAGGGTGGTGGTTTTAATGTTCATAATATTTGCAAAAATCAAATATACACATGAATTGTTTTTGTATCCGGACGATTTTTTATTGTCACAAAAAAAATATTTGGAATATTCAAAATACTATCTACATTTGTAGTGTACTATTATACTAATACACTAATATGATTCAAATTCAGGAACTGGATTTTGCATACAAGAAGGGGCGGCCCATATTTACGGGACTTAACCTTAGCCTGCGTCCCGGCCATATTTATGGCTTGCTGGGAAAGAACGGCGCGGGTAAGTCAACCCTGTTGAAAAGTATAGCCGGGCTGGCATTCCCCAAAAAAGGCCGGTGCCTGATAAACGGCCTTAATGCTGCCAAACGTTCGGTAGCAGTATTGGAAGATCTCTTTTTTTTGGCGGAAGAAATATATGTGCCCTCGTTAACGTCAGCGCAATTTCTGAAAAGCACAGCGGCTTTCTATCCTAAATTCAGCATAACAGATTATTATGCATATTTAAAAACGCTTGACGTTGATCCGGCAGCCGTGATGGATAAAATGTCATACGGGCAGCAGAAGAAGGCCATGATTGCGTTTGGTTTGGCTGCCAATACAGGGGTGCTGATCATGGATGAGCCGACCAACGGCTTGGATATCCCCTCGAAAGTGCAGTTTCGTAAACTCATCGCATCCGTATTGAACGAGGATCGCTGCGTGCTGATCTCCACTCATCAGGTACGCGATCTCGACAGCCTGATTGATACGGTTTTAATTTTGGACAATCAGCACATTGTAGTGGAAAGCCCGGTTGATGAACTGAGCGAAAAGCTGGTTTTCGGTTTGTACGAAGATACTGCCGGTTTGCCGGTGCTGTACGAAGAAGATACTATGCGCGGCAAATACGCCATCCTCAAAAACACCCAAAACAAATTCAGCAAACTCGATCTGGAACTGTTTTTTAATGCCGTAACCAGCGGTGACAAACAATTGCTTGATGTGATAAATGAAGGAGGCCGCCATGAATAATTTCTTCAATCCGCGGCGGTTCGGGATGCTCTTTGTTAAACACACGGCCGAACATATACGCACTTATCTGATGTCGATAGCGGTACTGGTCGGGGTGATATTGCTGGGCGGTTCCTTTCTGTTCTTTATCATCCCTGGTCCGCCGGATCCGGGTTTGCAAACAGCGTGCTTTGTGATGCTCATGCTGATGTCGGGTACTATATTTACAAGTACAGTATTCAGTGATTATGGCATCAGGAGCCAGGCTATTTCTGCCATTACGTTGCCCGCTTCTGCATTTGAAAAATATCTGATCGGGTGGTTATTTTCATATCCCATATTTATAATAGTATACACCGGCGTGTTTTTTACCAACCATACCACATTAGGGCACCAAGGCCCATTGCGAAAAAAACACATTAAACCCAATGCGCATTCGCAACCATATATTTTTATTGTGGTGGTTAT
>JBQCIS010000141.1:0-2539 GCA_051953515.1 Mucilaginibacter sp. | reverse complement strand
CCTGCAACCCGCCATCTGGCAGGCGCATAAAATAGGCGATAGTGTTATGACAGGTCCACCTATATATCTTGTGGCTATTAATAATGGGGTAGCAGTCTGACTGGATAATATCAGCCTCTGGCCTCAGGCAAAATCGAATCGAATTCTTCATACCTTCTTCCCTGGCTTGCCAATATTTCTTGGTTTTGCCTGCATCTCCCGCGGTGAGAATGATAAAAACCGTTTTGCAATGTTCATTAACGATATGCTGATAAGCCGCCGGCTGCATGAACAATTGCCAATCGTCGGCATGAGCTACGATAAAGAAAGCCACTTTTCTGTAGGTCTGCTTTGACATAACGCAAAAATTATCGGTAGAAGCTATTATGAGGATCAGATGGCTTCTCTACTGAGGTTCGATTGTTCGGCGCCTAACCGGTCAATATCTATTTTACCAGAATTGTTTTTCATTGTTCTTCCTGCCGCCACAGTCTTTAAAACATTGGCTGTTTCTCTCATCTTATCGGCCAGCTTAAATTCCCTGGCAGCAATTTGCTGCGCAGCCGTTCCCATCGCCTTACGGCGGTAATTATTCTCCAACAGATCCTTTGCCATCACCGCTGAATCTTCCCACCGCACTGGCGAGGCCAATAAACCCGTCTGCCGGTTTCTGACCACATCCCTGATGCCGCCAACATCCATAGCTACTGCCGGGCAACCGCATGCCATCGCTTCAAGCAAGGCAAGAGAACTTCCGTCGCTTCGGGAAGGGTATATTAACAGGTCAAGGCTGCGATAAAAAGCTGGCATGTTATCTACCCAACCAAGAAAATGAACATGGTCGTTCAGTTCGGACTGGTTACACATCGCCTTTACCTCTTCCATCATATCGCCTTGGCCGGCTATAGCAAAGTGTACGTTGGGCATTGCCTGATGAATGAAATGAGCGATTCGTATAAATGTATCGGGGCCCTTTTCGTAGCCAACACGACCGGAATAGCCCACTAAAAGTGTATCAGCGGTGAGGCCTATCTTCGTTTTTAACGCATGTTTGTCGCCCTCAGGCGTAAACACACCGGTATTAACGCCATTGTGAATAAGAGACACTTTTTGATAGGGGATACCTAACGCAATTACCTGCCCGTAAGCCTCCATACAATTCGTAATCAAATGGGACCCGGTAAGACGGGTGACACCAAGTTCGTATGATGAAAAATGCATCCCATGCACCGATGACACTACTGGCCTCTGAGCAATTAATCCTGCAAGAGCCGCCAGCGTGTGTGCTTTAGGCATGTGGGCGTGCAGTACATCAATATGGTGTAGCTCAACAAGTTCCGCAGTAAATTGTATTGATCGCCAAACGGGATCATCACTTATGGGAGTAATATATACCCTATACCCGCGATCGCGCAGTAATGCGGTAAATTCGCTTTCATAAGGGCAGATGCACACCACCTGAAATTCGTTTGGAGAAAGGCTGGATAAAAAGTGGGCAATGTATTTTTCCATTCCACCGAAGGAAGCATTGCCGATAACTTCCAAAATCCGAAGGGGCTCCTTTTCACTTTTCAGAGCAGAAAAGGAAACAGTTTCATTTTTCAAGGCATTATTCATTAAAGTGAGCAAATCACACAATTACCAATCCTTAGTTGCAAGAACGACTACTACCAAAAACAAGCCATGTTCTTTTATCCAGTCAAAAATTTGTTTTGGCATTTAAATGGATTTAAAAAAACGAAAAAAACGCACATGCGGAATAATCAGCAATTCCATCTGTCCCATTTTATAAAACAGAATAGTAATCCCTTTGAATCTTTTTGGATGGCAGGATATGAATGCGCAGATATGCTGAATGCTCACGGTGAGAGGGTTGATATGGCAGAAATTACCGGACATTTGCATCGTGTGAATGATGATTATGATCTGCTGAAAATCTTTAACATCAAAACGGTGAGAGAAGGCATACGATGGAGCCGCATAGAATCTGCGGCGTATGAATATGACTGGAATGAATTTATAAAAATGAAGCGTATCGGGCTTGAACATGGTATACAGCAAATATGGGATTTGTGTCACTTCGGATTTCCCCATGGGCTCTCGCCTTTGGATACTGATTTTGAAACTCGTTTTACTGACCTTTGCCGGTCTTTTGTAAGAACCTTCCGGCAGGTGGATACCACAAGTCCTATTATTGTGGTACCCATCAATGAAATTAGCTTTATTTCTTGGCTTGGAGGAGATCAGGCAGGCACTGTGCCATACCGGCGGGATGTGGGATGGAAAGTGAAGTATGAATTGGTGAAAGCAAGTATTTCCGGTATCAGGGCCATGAAGGACCTTGACAATAATTTGTTGGTATTAACGACCGAACCATTGATGAACGTCGTTCCGCCTGCTGACATACAGCCCGATCAATTATTGCGGGCGGCGGAGGTTAACGAATATCAGTTCCAGGTGACAGATATGCTTGAAGGAAGATGTTGCAGCGAGCTTGGCGGAAACCCTCATCTTATCGACATTCAAGGTCTTAATTACTATTACAATAATCAATGGATTT
>JBQCIS010000140.1:0-4439 GCA_051953515.1 Mucilaginibacter sp. | reverse complement strand
ACAAGATACTTCGGCTCATTTAATACAAACGCCTGCTCATCAAAAACGTAACTGACAGGTATATTAGTGGTAAGCCGCATATTTTCTTCGCCCCCTAAATACTGAATATGGTTGCTGCCGCGATTAACGTGCAACTTTACTTTGCCATATTCTGATACGGGCTCGCATTTTACTTTTACACGCGGTGAACCATCAATGGCCTCTATTTTGCGTATCAGCATTAAGGGTTTGTAATAACGCTGAAAGGAGTGGAACCTTGGCGCGAAATCGGTTATCCTGTATTTGGTTTTATCGTCCAGTGTAATATCGGTAATCAGTACATTGGTATTCTCCAGGTAATATTGGTGAGAGGAAAATTTTCCCTCCGGAAGAATGGAAAACTCGCCCCCTTTATGCTTATCCAGCATACCGCCGAAGATAAATGTGCTATCAAATCGGGGCCAGCAGAGCCACTCAACATTGGTATTTTTACTGATATGGGCAATAAATCCACAATTGCCTATTATACCGGTATCATAGGTGTGTCGCTTCATATATTAAACTGGCTATCATAAAGCCTTTTTGCATTATTTAACAACAGATAGGAGAGATTGTTGAGAGGTAATGGATGCAAAAACTCCTTATGCTGAGATATAAAATTAGCGAACAACCGTTAAGGTGAGATAACATGAGTTGAGAAACAGCGTCATTGCAAGGAGTGAGCAGGCTGCGTACCGCATAAGGGCGCCGTAAAAGACCTCTGAAGTTTTCATGTCTGTTTTTTTAGCTTATTTAAGGATTCTGATCCCTCCATTAAAACAACAATCTTCTAAATAATAACGCCTAATGCATTAATTACCTTATTTTCATTTTACATATCCGGCATAATAAATAATTTTATTTGGTTTTAATTATTTTATATATTTGAATAAGAGATATTTCCGTGTTCCGCCCTGATTATTAAAAACCAATTTATATTCAGTTTGGCTTAACGAGCATCTTTTATCAATTATTTATACTTATTATTATTATGAAAACTGGAAAAGTTAAATGGTTTAACACACAAAAAGGCTACGGTTTTATTATTACCGAAGAAGGCAAAGATCTTTTTGTACACTTTAAAGATGTACAGGGAGGCGTAAACGCGCTGAAGGATAATGACGCGGTTACTTACGAGGTGGAAGAAGGCAGAAAAGGATTACAAGCGGTTAACGTAAAAAAGGCATAATCTAAAATTCTGAATTTGAGAAGAGAAGGACCCCTGCACCGACAGGGGTTTTTTTATGGGGGAATAATTTTGCTACTTTAGTCCCTGTCAACTTTTAAACTATTTATGAGCACCACTACTACTGCTTCAACCCCCAATTTAAATGTTCCCACACGCCATATTGCCTTTCTGGTAATTGTTGCGTCCTTAGGCTACTTTGTTGATATATATGATCTGCTGGTTTTCTCTATAGTGCGTGTACCCAGTTTAACAGGCATTGGTGTAAAAGCCGCAGAAGTGAAAGCGGTAGGTGTTTCTATTATCAACTGGCAAATGTTTGGCTTGTTGTTAGGTGGCTTGTTATGGGGTATAATGGGTGATAAACTGGGTAGGATAAAAGTATTGTTCGGCTCGATATTAATGTATTCAATAGCCAATTTTCTTAATGGCTGGGTAACATCTGTTGATGCTTACATTATAGTGCGTTTTATTGCCGGTATTGGCCTGGCAGGCGAACTGGGTGCGGGTGTAACTTTGGTTGCCGAAACCATGAAACGCGAAAAACGCGGCTATGGCACTATGCTCATATCTGTTATTGGCTTGTTTGGTGCAGCCGCAGCTAATTTTGTAGCCAAACATTGGGATTGGCACATTGCTTATTTTGTAGGCGGTGCTTTAGGTATTTTACTACTGATTCTTCGTGTTGGTACGTTTGAATCGGGGATGTTTAAAAATATCGAGAACCATTCAACCATCTCAAAAGGTAACTTTTTAAAGTTGTTCACAAATTGGGCACGTTTTAAAAAATACTTGTTTTGCATACTTATTGGCGCTGCTAACTGGTTTGTAGTAGGCATATTGGTAACGCTGGCACCTGAGTTTGGTAAACACCTTGGCGCAACGCACCCATTGAGCGCCGGCGATGGTGTATTTTACACTTACCTCGGTATATCCATTGGTGGGCTGGCATCGGGTTTATTATCACAATTTACCCGTTCGCGCAGGTTAACAGTGTTTGTATTCCTTATTATTTCTGCATTGAGTGTAGTGGTTTTTCTATCGGCAAGGGGCATAACGCCTGATCAGTTTACGTGGGTGTGCCTGTTTATGGGCTTTGGCGTAGGTTACTGGCCGATATTTGTCACCATCCCGGCAGAACAATTCGGTACCAACTTAAGGGCTACGGTTACAACTACGGTTCCGAACTTTGTGCGCGCTTCGCTTATTCCCATTAACTCGGCATTTACTTTCTTTAGTTTAAAATATGGTTGGCTTACTGCCGGTTACATTATGATGGGTATTTTAACGCTGATAGCCATGTTATCATTAAGTCAGTTAAAAGAAACATTTACCAAGGATTTGAATTATTTAGAAGAGTAGTTTTAGAACCAAGAGCCAGGAAGCAAAGAGCCAGGAAAACCATTTCATGATGAGTAATTGGAGCCCTTTTCTGATTCTTGTCTCTTGATTCTTGCTTCTTAACACTTATTACTATTTTTGATGCGTGTTAAACGGATACTTCGATGATGGAAACGATTACTAAACCACTCACCAAAGAGCAGGTGGCAGCTGATTATCAGCAGATACAGGACGAAATATGCGCCGCACTGGAGCAGGTTGACGGAACAGCAAAGTTCGAAGAAGAAAAATGGGAGCGGGAAGGCGGCGGCGGCGGTCGTACGCGTGTTATCCAAGATGGGAATATCCTCGAAAAAGGTGGTGTAAATTTCTCTGCCGTATATGGCGAATTACCAGATTCGGTAAAAAGGGCACTTGGGGTAGAACAAGACGATTTTTTTGCGACAGGCGTTTCTATCGTGATCCATCCCAATCATCCGATGGTACCTATCATCCACATGAATATCCGGTATTTTGAGATGCCTTCATCCATGAAGGGCGATCAGAAACCAGTACGTTGGTTTGGCGGCGGGATAGATCTTACGCCGCATTACATTATTGAGGACGATGCCCGTTTTTTTCACCAGAGCCTGAAGGATGTGTGCGACAAATTCTACCACGATTTCTACAACCGTTTTAAACATTGGGCCGACGATTACTTTTTTATCAAACACAGAAATGAAACACGTGGAATCGGAGGCGTTTTTTACGACAGGTTGACCGCTAAAGACGATTTAAGCTGGGAAACGATATTTGAATTTTCGAAAGCACTTGGCCGTTCGTTCATACCAACTTATATAGAACTGATCAATCGTAACCGAAATAAACCTTTTACCGACGGGCACCAGCAATGGCAATACCAACGCCGGAGCCGATACGCAGAATTTAACCTGGTTTATGATGCCGGCACCAAGTTCGGATTGGAGACCAACGGTCGTATCGAATCCATATTAATGAGCCTGCCGCCAACTGCCAAATGGTTATACAATTTCCAGCCGCAGCCAGGCAGCGAGGAAGAAAAAACACTGTCGTTATTAAAAAAAGGCATCAACTGGGTATAATGTTTATGCGTAAATTTTCAGGTATAGCATTAATATTGGCGGTATTTATTTTATCGTCTTTCTATCAGCCCAAACGAATAAAAACCCTGAAAGGAACGTGGCAATATGCAGGCGATATCCTTAACGGCAAAAAAGAAGAAGCAACGGCAGACCTGGTATTACAGCGCAAGTATACCGATACTGATTTTGTTGCCTTTTTTACCGAAAAAGACTCCCTGCCTCAAAAATACGAGACCGGTACTTATAAACTGGTGAACGATACCTGTTTTGAAACCGAAACATGGTCTGGCTTTCCCTCAAAACTAATCAATATAACTGTCCATTATCATTATGCCGTTAGTCATGATACGCTTATTTTAACCGGCATTTTGCCTAACGGCGCAACCACTGTAGATTACTGGACGAAGGTTAAATAAACTACAAAGCTGGCACTTAGTAAGTTATTCACATTTATGTGTGTTTCGGTAGTTAAAAAACGCCATTTTTAGTCACAATGTTGGTAAAAAAATGTGCCGGAAAGCTATAATTTCGTAACTTCGCAGGTCGCTTTAAAACGACATTTTTTATACATCTTACTTAGAAGATATTTCTACATAAAAACTAAAAATGGCCGAAGAGACAGGAAACGGAAATCAACCTAACGAAGACAAAATTATCCCCATTAACATTGACGAGCAAATGCGATCAGCATACATCGATTATTCAATGTCGGTTATCGTATCCAGGGCATTACCCGATGTGCGTGACGGCTTAAAACCGGTGCACAGGCGTGTGCTTTTCGGTATGCTCGACCT
>JBQCIS010000139.1:0-6875 GCA_051953515.1 Mucilaginibacter sp. | reverse complement strand
CGTCGATACGCGGCGCATCATTAACCGATCTCACATTTTTTGGCTGGATAACGTGTAACAGCCCATTGTCACGGTGCTCCAATGAGTCCCTAAACGTATAGCCTGAAAAAATAAAACTAACTTGATTGAGCTTTTGCATAATGTTATTATGCAAAGATAAAAAATAATTGCATAATAACATTATGCAGCGTTAAATTAAATTTCCTCGATTAGAAATTTATGCCAATGACTTAGCTGTGGGTTATTACGGGAGCTATCAATAAACCTCTCCAACGCAGTTGGGATGACGGTGCCCTCGCTGTTTAAGAAATTAATTGCTCCTTCCTGGTTGACTAAGGCAATGGCTGTTTCGCGTGGCACACCCAGTTCGATCAAGGTACGGACACGGGTATCGGTGGAACCGCTTTCGATAAAACTGAGTACAGACGCGGTTTTGGTATCGTTTAAATAGTCAAAAATTTGAAAAACCGGCCGGAGTAGCTTAGGAATACCAAACATTACTTTGGTATGCACATCATTAATACGTTCGTCGATGTCGTCACTATCTTTGATTGGCCAGGTATCGGGATTGATGACCTCTTTCAAAGGAGAGCCGGAGCCCCAGTTTTGGGCAAAAATGCAGAGTGAAATGATTTTTTTAGCTCCCCAGTCCTCGGAGGGATTGATCTTTAAGTATTTTTCCACACTGAAGGGCGCGAATTGGTTAACATGGGTAATAAGTTCCGCCAATTGGTTAGCTGAACCATAAATGGTTGCAGGAATTTCTGGCCAACCTCCTTTTTCCATCGAACGAAAAATCACATCCAAGGTCAACGGGTCCCAGTAAAAGTTGCCAAAACATATATGATTGGGAATGGATAAGTTATTGACAGTTTGCAATAGTTGCTGATAAACTTCTTTGGTGATATGGACGCCTACTTCGTGGATGCGGCGGAGTCCGTCATCACCATATTTAAGCGCCATGTTCCGGATATATACGATGATATCGCCATTGAGCAGATCACTGGATTTGACCTCCGTACCTTGTAAGAGCGTTTCCTGGATATTGTCGCGGTGCTGCTGAAAACGTTCGCCATAACCCAGTTTCAAGTTCTTTTCTTCCGCCGTAGTAATACCAATATCTGCATCATTGCATTCTTCCTCATCGATAATGATCGCGCGGCCGACCAGGTCTTTCATTAACCGGCCAGCACGTCCTTTCAGGTTCGTGAACTCATAGCCTGTCAGGTTTTCGCTTTGGGCCAGTGACGGGTTCCTGATGATGATATTTTTAGCCGGCAAGTTGATGCCCTGCATTAGCGTGGTGGTGGAAACCACCGTATGTAATTCCCGCCTGGAGAACGCTTTTTCCACCAGGTTACGCAAATGTTGCGGCACCTTGCTGTGATGAAACGCGACGCCTTTACTAATGGCAGGAATTAAACTATACAGCGGATGTACCGTATCCGCAATAAATTCCTGTAAAGAAGAACGATCTCTTTCATCGGCAGGCAACCGGGTTGCCAATGCCAGAGCGGTTTCATTCGCTTGCTTCGTCCTGCCGGCAAAAACAATATTTCCCGCTTCCTTATCACTGGCGATCAATTGGTAAATGAAGTTGTTGGCATCATCACCGTACTCTTTCTTACCTAATATTTTTGCCTTTAGCTGGAAGTTATCCAGTATTTTGATAGCGTTAGTGATACCGAGCGGCAGGTGCTGCGTTAACAGCAACTCATTCTCCCGGTTATACTTTATTTTTTTGATGGAGAAAGAAATATTTAATACAGACGGGATATCTTCACTTACGCTTTGGCCTTCATCGCCAAACCATTCTTTGGTAAAGGACCCAATGTTTTTAAGCCGGGGACCGCTGAGCAGAATCTTTTCAACCTGCTTATCGTTTTTAAATTCCTGGATGACATCAAACAGGGTCTTTGCACGTTCCTCGTCCTCGCTTGTGATTTTTTCAATATTCTGCACCTCATCGATAATCAGCATTTTCACCCGGTCAAAAACCTCGTCCTGGTTATTCAAGGCATTAAGTGCCCGCTCCTGGGTGAGTACATAAATCGTTTTTTCGCTTTTAAAAAGCGAAAGGTTATTAACAGTTTGATATACGCTAATATTCCAGGCCTTTAACTCCTTTATCTTGGCGCGCAGGTCATTGCTGACCTGGTTGATTAAGCTGATCGTTGGGACAATAAAAACGATCACACCGTCTTCTTTAAGCAGGGTATCGATTGCCTTGTTCACCAAAATAAAGGATTTGCCAGCTGAGGTCGGCGCCGATATACCTACACGATCATACTGATCGATCGCGTCCCACATTCTTTTCTGAAAAGAACTTAAAGTTAAAATACTGGTGCCGCAAGTGACTTCGTGAGCGGTCAACTTCATCGTAGCATATAACTCCTCTAAATAGGATCCAAAGGAATTGAAAGTGTTTGATTCGTCATTCCAACTGATCATTTTTGCTGAGGACGTTAAGCCGATACGGATCATGATCCTTGTGATAAATGGCCGCAAGCCATCCCAATGAGCCGCCTGGTTTTCCCAAAGCAAGGCGCAGATCAAAAAACTTTTGATCTTGGCTTCGTCGGCAGGTTGCGTAGAATAATATTCCGCAATATTCAGCAGTTGGGTTGCCTGTTCATCAGTTAATACCGCTGTATCCGTTACTAACAAACCAAATTTGACAGCAGTTCGCACTAAATTATTATGGAAAAGCTGTTCCAGTAATTCCTTTTCATTCGGATTCATCAGACGCCTAGTTTGGTTTTAAAATCATCTAAAAGCGTCCGAAGGTTATCGACCGGCATAAAGATGTAGCTGATACGCCCGAAGATCGACTCCGGGATATCGGGGTAATCACTTTCTTTGATCGTGGCGATCTCATCCTTTAACGCCTGAATAAATTTTTCTATGGTGGCTTCCCGATCTTTGCCTACGGTAATATCTCCAACACAAAAAGTCACGATACAAACCATGTGCACTTCCAATGCCAGCGGTTCATTGTTGATGTACTTAGTAGCAACATCCTGTAACTCTGGTTCCAGGAAATCTTCGTATTTATACAAGTTGATTTCGTTTCGATGATTACTAAAGGTGTCATATACACTATCCAAAGCGGATTTCAATGCATTTTTGAAGCCTGAGGTATAGGTTTTAGCCTCGCCCAGATACAACACGTATTTATCATTCATCAGGCCGATATGGATCGCATCGGCACCATTGCGTTCTAACTGTACGTTGGTCGTTATCTTCATTTTTCGGATCAAAGGAATCGCCCGAAAATGGTATTGCAACAAATTGAAAAGCAATAATTCGGAAAACTGGCCCTGAACGCTATAAGGTCTAAATTTATCCTTGGCCTGCTGAGTTAGTAAATTGTAGGCATCTTCTAATTCATGCTGGCCTGATAACGAATCAACGATCTGTTTACTCTTAGCTCTGGAATAGACGAACCTCGTCACGGAAGCCAACAATTCTTTCGTGAACTCCGGGCGTAATTGTATCAGATCATTGTAATCGATACAGGTGGCAATATGTTTTTTGGCGGGTTTGATCTCAAAATCCAGCGTGACATGGTATAAAGTTCGCATAAATGCCTCCATCTTGGGAAGCAGGGATTCAATATCTGCCAGTTCTGAAGTATTCATAATAAATAATGATAAATGCTTAGGCACTAATCGGTTAATTACAAATATCACGATTATTTATACAAATATCATATTGCTATATTTGGTCGAACTTAATAGCTACTTGAAATCGATTTCTAGAAAACGAAATAGACAACCTGAAAAGTTAAGATTGCTTCAGGCTATTAAATAAATAAAAACTGAGCATATCTATCAATAATGATCGTCAGGCAAAAGAAAGCCCCAGGCAGAAAGAATTTCTTTTACTTTTACGGACATAGCGTATTTGTCGTCAGGGTGTTTCCAGGTGCCATCAATATTTAACGCAATCTTTTTTTTGCTAACTTTAGTGAAATGAACATGAATTTGTTGTTCGTGTGCAGGTACACCTGCGTTAAGCGGGGGATTGTCAATGCGTTCGAATACTTTTTTATATCGTCCTCTATCAATGTCATCATTGATCTGTGCAGCTGTTTGAGTTAGGTCCGGTATGAAGAATTTTTTAAAATACTTGAATTGTTTGCTTCGTTCTGCGTAAGATAATGTCTTTACATATTGGCCGTGAAAAGCTTTCCAGGTCGGTTCGTTATAAACAAGTGGATCAGGGCAGGGGTCCTGATGAAATCCTATCATGGATTTTGGGGATGGTAATTCGGCATTGAAAGATGTCCAGCCGGCTGCGCCCTCAGGAGTCGGCTTGCCTAATAAAGGAAAAATCTGGATTAGTGTTTGATAACTAGTAGGTTTGATCCAGGGATAAAGCGCTTTGAATGAGGGAAAATTACCTGTTGTCCAAAGATCTTCAAACAAACAGTTCCAACCGGTCTCATGAAAATTCGGTGTCCGAAATATTTTGTCACCCTCGGCTCGCGCAGATTTCAAAGTGTCATTGAGGTCATTTATTGCCTGGCTCCGATCAATAATCTTATCTGTCCAAACAAAGCAACTATTTCTGGTCAGCAAGTTACCCATTGCTATTTATTTCTCAGTGACATAATTGTGGCCAAATCTTGATTAGCCTGGTCAAAAAAATCAACTGGAAAATCGCTCATTTCGCCATGCTCATCGTGAACGATTTTATCATATTCATGACCCTGTTCTCCGAACTTAAAGAAATAAATATTCATCTCTTCGGGGCGTAGACCTATACCACTTAAGGCAGCCCGTCGCACACCATTGACCACATGTTCGGAATGTGTCTCTATGATAACCTTTACACCTGCTGCTGCTACCAATCCTAAAAAATAACCAATACTAGACTGACCTTTGGGATGAAGGTGGGCTTCTGGGTTCTCAACGATTAATACGCTTTCCGGCTTTGATATTAAACCTTGAACAATTATTGGCAATGCGTAACTGATACCAAACCCAATATTGGGAGCAAGTATCTCTTGTTTGGTCCCACTAGATCTTAAACGGATTTGAAAACGTGCAACGCCGAATTGTTCTACAACTACGCCACGGGTTCCAGGACATATATCTGCTAGCCAAACATCAACATGTTGTTGTAGATTCTGGCTTTTAACAGCGTTATGAGCTCGTTGGTCAACAATCTTGTGGGTCAAGCCGAAGCGGTATAGCACTTGTCCCGTTAATTCTCCACGATAACCACAATGGATAAAATCAGTATGATGAGCATCCAGATCCAGCCTGGGTCCTATGCGTTCGGTATGTAAGTAATTGAATGTTGATTGGCGCCAAAAAGGCTCTTTTCCGTTTGGTATACTCACAGGATAATAGGCTTCGACTACATCATTGCCGGCGCTTTCCGGTGCCAATGAAAAACGAAATTTTTCGTCAGCAAGCTCAATCAAAAAGTTATCTGCTTCTTTCTCCAAGTTAAATAACTGATAAACCGAACCTAATTTAAGTTCGTATAAATCATTCAAGGGCACTAATACTTTAACCCATTGGTTATCAAAGTCATCGTGTTCAAATATTCCTGAGCCTGCTTTTTCCAAAGCTATTCGTACTAATAAAAGCGCTTGAATAAGACTGCTTTTTCCAGTTCCGTTACTGCCTGTCAGTAACGTTATCTTATTAAGCTCGATTTCAGCGTCAGTAAAACATTTAAAATTATGGAGTTTGTACGAAGGTGATTCCATGACCAAGACGTTCAAATAAAAATGATTGAAAAGCTAAAAACCCGGTTTCGATATTCCATTTTGAGTTTGTACTCCATGTAATTGCTCGAAAAAGATCTTCGTCATTATCGATAAGCTCGGAGAGCGGTTCAACAAGAGCATTCTGATGAAATGATTCTTGAATATACGTTGTATCATATCTGCTTAATAACACAGAAAAAGTCAACATTAATAACTTATTTACCTGCGTGCGACGTTCATATAAAGTATCCGGAAGTACTTTACGGAAACAATATCGGCCAAATAAATGATAAGCATTGCGTAAACCTTTTTCATAAAGTGAAACAAACTTATTGAGACTTTCCTCTGTTCTGTCATTTAAATTATCAATAAAATCATCCAAAGTGCCTTCCATATCGCCATTATAAATCCCCACTGGCGCAGCAAAACTATATTGTTCTGAAAAATAGATAAAGCGTAAAGCCGCCTCTCTTGCATCCATACGTGCATCTTTAACACTGTTATCTGTCGCGGCGGCAAAGCTTGGTAATTGGACCATTTCTTTAAGAATCCTTTGCAAAGTGGGGCGTGACAAGCAATTTCTAATCTCCTGATTGTTGAGCGGTTTACCCCCTGTATTTAAACGTTTAAACAGATCAAACTTAAGTTTGCTCGGGGACCGGTAATCAATCACAAAACACATGATCTGCGTTTGAGAAAATCGACGAATGCGTAACTGTGGCAGGACAGATTGCAACTCGCCATACGTTTTATTATTACACTCTGTCAGATATTCAAGATTGAATAATCGTAACTCATCATTAAGGAAAGCGTGAATCGTAGATAAACGTTGTAATCCGTCAACAACGGTTAAACGTCCATCCTCATATTGGCTTAAATAAATTGAAGGTAACGGCAAGCCAAGTAATATAGATTCTATCAATTTACTTTGACGTGTGCGATCCCAAATAAAATTACGTTGAAAATCTGGTGTCAATTCAATGTCGCCAAATTCTATTAAGTCAACTATTTGTCTTAATGAAAAGGGCTTATTTTCAACAAAGATATCATCGGGACCATACCCGGGTTGTCGTCCTGTTGTCTCTACTTCGGCTTCACTTTCAAAGCCCTGTGAGCGTATTTCCAACCAATCGGAAGATAAACCAGTCAG
>JBQCIS010000138.1:0-5610 GCA_051953515.1 Mucilaginibacter sp. | reverse complement strand
AAAATATTTGACATCGCCAAGCCCGATCCTAATAATACCTATTTTGCTATAGCCGCTTCCGCCTGGTACCTGCTGCACCCCGCCATGGCCGAAACGGTGAACTATATCATTGCCCGGTCAGACATGATATCGACGGTTTTTGTGATCGTTTCCTTCCTGTTGTATATCTATTCGCCCTTTTGCCGCAAGACGGGGCTTTACCTTGCAGGCGCGTTGATTGGCGCCTTGGCAAAGCCGACTGCCGTAATGTTTGCACCCTTGCTTTTCTTTTATATCTTATTCTTTGAGGAAGGATTGAGCCTTACCGATATTTTCAAAAGGAGCAATCTAAGCAAAACAGGTCGCGTTATTTTGAGGTCGCTCCCAGCATTTGTGGCATGTGCGGTAATTTATAAGATCACAGATAAACTCACTCCGAAAACTTGGGTACCGGGCGGGCATTCAGCCCTGCAATACCTTATTACGCAGCCTTTTGTTATTCTTCACTATTTCTGCATGTTCTTTCTCCCGGTAAAGCTAAGTATTGATACCGATTGGACGTTACTGAACAGCGTTTGGGATATCCGCTTTTTTGCCGGGTGCGCTTTTGTATTAGCGTTGCTTGTTATTGCCTTTATTACGGCAAGAAAGCAGCAACTGAGGCCGATAAGTTTTGGTATCTGCTGGTTTTTCCTGGCATTGCTGCCAACATCAAGCATTGTGCCGCTGGCGGAAGTACTGAATGATCATAGGATGTATTTCCCGTTTATCGGGTTGATGATAAGCGTGGTATGGGCATTGCGGTTGGCCATCAATCGTTATCTCCCGGTGTATCGCACAGCCATTGTAACGGTGTTTGTACTGATGCTTTGCTGTTACGCCTACGGCACATGGCAGCGTAATGCGGTTTGGTGTAGCGAGGAAAGTTTGTGGCGCGATGCCACCATTAAAAGCCCCGGCAACGGCCGCGCGTGGATGAACTACGGCGTTGCGCAAATGAGTAATAACGAACTGAAAGGCGCAGAGGCAAGCTTTACTAAAGCAAAGGCTGCCATGCCCGGGTACGATCTGGTTTATGTGAACCTTGCGATACTGAAACAAACGGAAAACGATACTGCAAAGGCCGAAAAGCTGTTCAAAACCGCTATCGCCACAAATGCAAACGACGCAGACCCGTGGTATTTTTACGGGAGGTTTTTAAATGACCAAGGCAGGTTCGGCGAAGCGGTAAATTGCCTTAAAAAGGCCATGACGATATCACCGGGCAACCTGCGCACAAGGCTGCTGCTGATGAATATTTACCAACGTACCACCAACTGGGCGGATTTGCAGCAATTGGTGCAGGCATCGCAACAGCTATTCCCCGATAATATGGATATCGCCAATTACGGCAATATGGCCCGCAACAAAAGCAGTGAAGCGGATATGGAAGCCCAAAAACTGGCTAAATCGCCAACGGCGCCGGGGTATATCGATCTGAGCTTGATATATTACCGGGAAGGACAATATGCCAAATGTATAGAGGCCTGTAAAAAAGCATTGGCGCTAAAGCCTGGTTATGACCTGGCGTATAATAATATCTGCGCAGCCTACAACAAACTCGGGCAATGGGATAGGGCAATTCAAGCCGGCGATGAAGGGTTAAAGTTTAATCCGGATAATACACTGCTGAAGAATAATCTTGCGGAGGCAAAAAGTAAGATAAGAGCGAAGTAGGTAATAAGTTTCAGATGGCAAACTAACACTGGTTTCAGTCTATGGCTGAAATCCCGGATAACGTCAGTTTTAAACTGACATTATCTTTTAAGCTTCAGTTATAAACTGAAGCCAGTAAAGGTAAGGGACATGGCTTTGGTTATTTCATAAAAAGCGGTTCTATTATAAACTATGAACTATCAACTATGAACCGTCAACAAACTACAAATCCTTTTTCCTGATCTGCGACAACTGCTCGGCTATGGCGCCGAAAAACAGTGTGATAACCCCAAAGATAATAGCCAACATTGAACCCACAGAAACGCCGTTTCCGCGCATAAAGATGTGGATGTCCCACACAATACCCGCCAGTATGCTCACGAGTGCTATGGGCATAAAAATGCGTATAGGGTTGAACAGGATGATGATATTGAACACCTCGTAAATGGTGCGGAAGGCTGTTTTTATGGTGATGGTACTTTTGCCGGCTTCACGTTCGCGTATCTCAATAGGTTCTTCTATTACCTTATGGTATTTATTGATGAATGCCAGGCAGATCACATCGCTGTAGGCCATGCTGTCGGGACATAT
This sequence comes from Mucilaginibacter sp., assembly GCA_051953515.1. Taxonomy (GTDB): domain Bacteria; phylum Bacteroidota; class Bacteroidia; order Sphingobacteriales; family Sphingobacteriaceae; genus Mucilaginibacter. The sequence goes on along the minus strand of JBQCIS010000138.1, from coordinate 3,345 downwards.
CTTAGCGTATTTTTTGCCAAGATCAGCACGATAGATCTTCATGCCGGAGTTAAGATCGTACACGGGCAGCGGCATCAGGCGTTTCACCGTAAAACGGATAATGCGCTTACCCAGGCCGCGCAGTATATTGGCCGACCGTGAACCCCTGCGGCTGCCGATCACCATATCTGCATCGCCATTGGTTATTGCGTTGTACAGATTTTTTACATCCTCAACCCGGTGCTGCCCGTCGGCATCCATCGTGATCAGGAATTCCGTATCGCAAGCCTCAATGCCCGATTTTATAGCGCCGCCATAACCGCGGTTAATTTTGTGATGTATTAATGTAAAGTTGGGGTGGCTCTCATACTTCTTCAGCATTTTTAAGCTGCTGTCACGGCTGCCATCGTTTACCACAATCAGCTGATGGCCTTCAACTGCACAAAAATCCAATATGCCTGGCAGTACCGATGGGATATTTCTTTCTTCGTTATAACAGGGGATAATAATAGTTAAGCGTGGCTGCATTATGGTTACTTGTTGTACAGGCAATTGCTAAAACTACAAAAACATATCGGATTTTGTCAAATCACTTGTTTACAGCGCTCAGGAAGTATGGTCGCAAACAATTTTCCACTCGCCGTTTATCTTTCTGAACCAAAGCGTAAAATATCCGCCAACGGGGCCAGATTTCCTGTCGAGGTGCCAGGAGCCGAGCATAAAGGCATTATTGTGGTCGAGTATATCCAGTTTTATGATACCGAAGGTTAACCGGCCCATCGCATCCTTATCCGGGTAGGCCTTTTTATAGCGGTCGATCGTATTTTTCCACCCATATAAAGGCGCGTTTTTACCCACAAAAACCAATGAGTCCGATTTCCAGTAACCTTGCATAAAGGCGTCGATATCACCCTTGTTCCAGGCAGTTTGCTGGTCGTTCATTAGTTTCAGTATGGCTTGTTTATCCTGTGCATGCAGCAAGGTGCACATAGATAGCAATAATGCTATGACAACAGATTTTTTCATTATAATGCGGGGTGTTTCCCAAATAAATATAGGTATTTTGCTGGTGTGAAATTGCTAACCCTGTTATGAAAAAAATATTATGCTTTGGCGAGGTTTTATGGGATGCCTTCGGAGAAGAGAAAAAGGCCGGCGGTGCACCAATGAATGTTGCCCGTCATCTGGTGCAGCAGCGTATGGATGTTGGTTTTGCCAGCAGGGTAGGCGCTGATGCCCCGGGCGATGGGTTGGTTGATTTTCTAAAACAAAACGGCTTGTATTCAAATTTGCTGCAGCGCGATGAAAATTTACCTACCTGCGAAGTAACCGTACAGCTTGACGAAAACAATCAGGCGACTTACATAATCCCACAACCGGTATCATGGGATAACATTCAGCTGGAAGATCCGCTTGTTGATGCAGCACGTTCTGCATCAGCCATTGTATACGGCAGCCTGGCCTGCCGGAGGGAAACCACACGCCACACGCTATTGACTTTGCTGAATAATACCCCGGCGCTGAAGATATTTGACGTAAACCTGCGGCCGCCGCATTACACACAGCCCACTATTGAAGCGCTGGCCAAACATGCAGATGTAGTAAAAATGAACGATGAGGAAGCGGATATATTAATAGAAAGCGATGGAGGGCTGCATGATAAGATAGCGGCTTTTCATGCAAAATATGGCACCCAAACCATCTGCGTAACCCGTGGCGGTAAAGGCGCTGTTATTTGGCACGATAAGCAGTTTTATGAACACACTGGTTTTAAAGTGCAGGTTGCCGATACCGTAGGCGCGGGTGATTCGTTCCTGGCAACGTTTATTACTGGTTTACTTGGCGGCCAGCCCATGCAGCAAGTGCTCATAAAAGCAAGCGCAATAGGCGCATTTGTGGCCAGCAAACGGGGCGCAAACCCGGTTTATGACGAGGGGGAGATAAACAAAATTATTTCGCAGTAGTATTTCGTTGTACGATAACGGGTAATGTTGTTTAGGTTAATTCCGAATGATTTATAATATGAATTATCGTTTCATTTTATAGATTTTTCTATATTTTTATACTGAACTATTGATGTGACGTTATGAAAAAAATTATACCTGCCCTTATCGCAACTCTTTTTGTTTTTTCCCTCATCCAGTCGTGTAAACTCGATCCGCCAATTTTGCCGGGCGACAAAGGCTATGTGCAGCAATATCCGCCGGGTAGCGGCGCTACCGGCAGCACGGGTACAACAGGTGCTACAGGCAGCACAGGCGCAACGGGCTCCACAGGCAGCACAGGCTCTACAGGAGCAACAGGCTCTACCGGTTCCCTTGGCACTTCGCCTATAAGTGGTATTTGGGTTGTAAAATCAACTACAGGTATTCAGATTGTTGCCGGGCAAACAAGTACTGCAACAATGAGTGATGATTTCTCAATGGTGATCATTAATGATATTGCAAAAACCGGCGAATTTAAAGACTTAACAACCGCTTCAGGACAAACTACGTTTGCTTATACCCTTACAGGTTCAGGCAGCAATGAAACTATAGCTTTTGCCCATGATCCGTTTGGCCGCCCTGATAACAGTTTAATAAAAATTACCAGTGTAACATCAACATCCATGACATGGATAGCTGTAGATCCCTCATCGACATCAACATACACGTTTGAATACCAGGTGATAATGCAAAAACAGTAACTCCGCGCTGCGGTAACTTAATATTTCCTGTCGTTTTTAGGATAACCTTCTTCGTCCAGGTCATCGCGGTCATCTTCAGGTGTGCGCGACAATGCTTCGTCAATTGGGTTGGTTTCAACGATCTTGCCATCTGATATATGCATGCCTAACTGATCGACATCTGTTTCAAGCGATTCGTTAGGGATGTATTCGTCTGCAGAATCGTAAGGATTGGCTTCGTCATAAGTCGAGTTAAAATCCTCGCCATTTTTTGCCGCGGTATTGTAAGGATCGGGATGATCGTAATCCGGGTCGTCGCTTTTTACATCATATTCAAAGCTGTTATCGTCCGCATTGAAGTTCAGTTGTTCCTCGTCTATGGTTTCTCCAAGTTCGTCCTTTAAGGTGCGGTCCCTGTCTACTGATTCGTCGTCAAAAACAGGATCTTTATCGTCAATGTTCATAGGTTCTTTAGTTTATAATAATAAAGATACCAAAACCTTGCCAAACAATTTGCAAAACAAACAGGAATATATTTAGTAAGGGATCTGCTTACGATATGAGGTTACCCCGCCCAGCGCAAACTTTACGCCAAGCACAATTTCGGTGTAAATATCATTGGCTTTGCCGGCTTTAAAGCCGTCCAGTTGATCGCCCATCACAAAGTTCTCCTGGTAAGCGAGGTCTATTTTAACAGACGG
>JBQCIS010000137.1:0-22075 GCA_051953515.1 Mucilaginibacter sp. | reverse complement strand
TACTGAAGTTATGCTTATGCGTAAGTGAAAGCTCGAAACCTTCGTTATTTACGATACCGGCATTTACCGAAGGATAATAAACCAATCCGGCAAACTGAGGTGTAAGCTGCTGAGCGGTTGTTAATATATCTGTACGGTGTTCTTTAAACGCATCCGCGGTTAGTGACAATTCGTTATTCCACAGTCCAATGTCCAACCCAACGTTTAATTTTCTCGATTTCTCCCATGTCAGCTCAACGTTTCCCGCCTGCCCTTCCTGTGCTCCCCAATATGAAGCACCATTGTCATTCTGCCCGAACGTGTACCCATACCCACTTGTCGACCAGGTGCTTAAATACAAGAAGCGGGTTTGCCCCTGATCGTTACCAACCAAACCAAAAGAGCCTCTGAGCTTCAGCAAATTGATAAACTTAAATGTGTTATCGTTTTTAATAAAACTCTCATTGGAAATGATCCATCCTGCCGAAACAGCCGGGAAAAACCCAAACCTATGGCCCGGTGCAAAATTTTCGGAGCCATTGTAGCCGAAATCAATTTCCGCAAGGTATTTGTTATCATAAGCGTATGAGGTGCGCCCTAAAAGCCCCTGATATTTATAAGGAAGGCCACCTTCATAATTGCCGGTAGCCACAGCATCGAAATAACTTGACTGCTGATATATGAACATTGAATTTAAAGTGCTCTTTCCAAAGTCTCTATCGTAATTTAAATAAGCTTCAAGCTCTGTACGCCGGCTGCCATTGGCGTTAACATTATAGCCCAATGTACCGTTACCCTGGTTTACAACATTATATGCACCGTTTGCAGCCAGATTTCTAACCGTATCCGGCACACCAGGTTTCAGCGCAAATTGATAAGAGGTATAGCTTAAAGGCTGCGCTACGTTTCTGTAATTGTTATTATCAAAAGATAATCGCACGCGTGCACTCAACCCTTTTACAAGGCCGCCTAAATCATATTTGAAACCGGCAGTAGATTGGAGTTCGGTAGAAAAATTCCGCTGAAAACCACTTTCAACCACATCGGCATAAGGTGATGCACTGGTGTTCGGGGCTGCCCCAACAGAACCATCCGGATTTGTTACAGGATAATACCAGGCTGGTGTAGACTGTATGGCGGAAAAGATAGTCGATGCATTTTGGCCGGGATAATTCTGATCATAAATAATGGCGCCCAGATCCAGCTCCATTGTAAGCCTTTTAGTAATGCTTATATCAAAATTGGTTCTGAAATTGTACTTGTTGGTTATGGCCTGCACATCATACTGGTTTATGGCATTGTCGTAATTATACAGCCCATTTTGCTGAAGATAGGATAGTGAAACAAAATATTTAGCCGATGCATTACCACCGGTAACATTCAAATTACCCTGTGCCATATCAGAATAGGGTTTGAGCATGGTTTTTGCCCAGTTTACATTGGGATATATATACTGGTAAGCAGGATATTGCCTTTCGCGGTATTTGTTAATTATGACATCTGAATAAGCACTTGTATCGCTGAATAACCCATCGTTTATCAGGCCTTCCTTGTAAAGATGCAGGCCTGTATAGGAATCAACGTATTGTGGCATTGCAGTGGGTGATTGCCATCCGTTCTGAGCCGAAACAGTAATCTCCGGTGCGCCTGTTTTCCCCCTCCTTGTTGTTACCAGTATTACGCCGTTAGCACCCTGTATACCATATATTGCTGTAGAAGCGGCATCTTTCAAAATACTGATACTTGCAATTTCATTGGCATCCAACCCTGCAAAATCGCGTTGAACCCCGTCTACAATTACAAGCGGATTGTTACTGTTTGTTGTTCCAAATCCCCTAATGTTCAGCGCAGCACCGTCTGCTCCAGGTTCGCCGCTGAATTGCTGTGTTACCAGGCCAGGCAGCCGGCCAGCCAGCGCATTACTTAAATTTGCTACAGGGCTTTGTTGTAGCTCGGCGGTGCCTACAGAGGCAATTGCACCTGTAACATGCTGTTTAAGCTGCGTGCCATACGCCACTACCACTACCTCGTTTAATGATTTTTGCACCGGCTGCAGATTTACAGTCAGGTTGGCGGCAGCGCGCACTTCTTTGGTAACATAGCCTACGTAAGTAATTACCAAAGTAGAATCCAGCGGCGCCTGGATACGGAAAAGGCCGTTAACATCGGTAGATGTTTTTGTTCCGGTACCTTTTAGGGTAACTGTGGCGCCTAACAAAGGAGAATTTTTTTCATCAAGGACAACGCCTTTTACAAGGACATCCTTTAACAGCTTTTGCTGATGTGCAGTTACTTTTGCATCCGACGCACTTGAATCAGTGGGATTTACCATAATGGATTTACCCCAAAAGCGATGGCTAAAGTTTGTTTTAGTTTCTGTGTTGCCAGTTCTGTTGTACGCGAATACAGACACTGACGAAAAACTAAACAGCGCAAAGAAACTTACTCTAAGTAAATTTTTCACATACATAAGTCAATCTTAAATGGTTAATAAATTGGTTTGATAATTGGTGACGGCCAGCTTAACCGTATGTTAATTGCGGTTACAGGTAGGTGCAGGTCGTCGTTACAAAACAATGGGGAATTGTGTAACTATGCGCCTATTCAGGGGAGAATCCAAGAAAAATCCCAGAAATTAAAAACTTAAAATATTGTTTATCAAATAATTAATCTCAATAACCAAGTAAATAATCTAAGATAAATCAGGTATAAAAGTGTTATGAAAAAAAACACCAAATGGGTATCTGAATTGAGACAAAAACTAATCTTAAGTAAGCCAACTATCATTTATTATAATAACGATATGCTATACTGGCCAGCGCAATAAATTGGCTTTAGATTTTTGTAAGCGCCGAGCCTTTGTGTGCCGCAATATGGTCTGACTTATCACTCTTAATTTCATATTGTGGCTCCCCCTCTGAAGCATGGTGGGTGTAACCCTTGTAATCAAAATCTGCTCTATGGACTTTGATAATAACGCCCGAAACCCTTCCGGCTTCGGAGTTCCAGCTCACATGGTCGCCTATTTTAAATTTTGATACCACCGTTAAAGTCTTTTGTTTTCTGTTATGTATGTGCTATAATGATTGCGTGGTAACCGTGTCCATATGCATTCTTGCAGCTATTTTGCGAATACGCGCCAAATGCGCTTTCAATATCGGAAGCGTACGGCGGGCGAAGGCCCTGGTGGCGCTGTCAGGTGATGTGGCTGCTGCATTTTCAAACCCGGCTACATCTTGCTCATGATCATTGATCATCATTTTAATATAAACACGGTCGAAGGCGGCTCCGCTGCTTTGCTCAAGAGCAGGATTCATGGCGGGCGCTTCGGGCAATTGCTGGTTTTTTTGGGCTGCCAGTTGCGCCAATTCGCCGTTTATCTTTGTGTGATCGGATACCATACGATTACCAAAGTCTTTTACTTCGGTACTTTGCCCTTTAATTGCAGCGAGCTTACCTGCGCTAACCTCCATCATACCGCCTATGGCCGCCTGGTTAATAAAGTTGATGCTACCGGTAGCCTGTTGCGCTGATGTTGGGAAACCCTGAAGGCTGGCTGCCAACCCGAATAGTAATACGAGCTTTTTCATACGCTTTTTTAGGCATAACAAAACACAGCGTTATCAGTTCGGCGTTTAAGTACCTAATCTACCCTTGCAATTACCTGATTTTTAAAGCGTATATCGCGCAATACCCAATGGGATAACACGCTTTATTCATTTTGAAAATTCCCTCGCAGTTTAGTGCAACCAACGGGCCACTAAGTTTAGCAATTCATGCATATCAAAAGGCTTTTTGAGAAAGTCATCCGCGCCGGCTATCCGGGCAGTTTCTTCCAGGTGCATTGTGGCCGACACCATGATAACAGGAACTTGCTTAGTGTCTGGCGAAGCCTTAAGTTGTTTGCATATTTCGCTGCCCCAGTTGGCTTGCAAACGTTGATCCATTAAGATGAGGTCGGGCAGTTGGTTATCTTTTTGCTGCATCACGTCGTCGCCCTGTGAGCGTTGCACTTCATAACCGGCATCGGTTAATATATAATACAGAATGTCAAGGATATCCGGGTCGTCTTCGACAAGTTGAATTGTTTTGGCCATTATTTTATCAGAGGAGCTGCAAAAATATATATTTTTCTAATTAAATTAATGAACTGATAGTAAAAAATTGTAAAGATTTTATTATAAATGAGCAGAAACAATAACTTTACACAATTGAGCCGGCATTTTACCGGCTTATGATAAGGATTAATCGAACCTATTGTACACAATCATCGCTGATTTTTTATCGTAGACAGGTGCTGACGAATAAAAATTTGTAATAAAATTTAGAACAAGTAAAACTCACAAGAATTAGAATCGTTTTATTTACTTGTTATCATCTTAAGCTTTCAGAAAGTTGAATACAACTAAAACTCACATATCAAGGTTAAAAATACCTGTATTTAACCGCTTCCCTATTCGCCAACGCTTACCCCTTTTTATTTTTATTCTTTTGCTGCTTGTAGTTCTTGCTTTTGGTTGCATATCATATATCGGCGTTAGAAATACTTCAATTAGTGCCCGTGCTGAAAGAATTACTAACCTTGCCGATAAGCTGACTGATATGTTTAAACAATCGATGGAGCATTTTGTAGTTTCCGGCAAAGCCATTGCTGATCAGCAAAGCATTATTAACTATTTAGCCAACAGAAATAAAACCGACAGCATTAAAGCCATTGTATCTTTCAGGGATAAAGAGAAAAAGGACACATCGGTAAAACTGATCCAACTGCTAAATAAACAGCAGGAAGTGATGTTAAGCGCTACAAGTAACGGCATCTACCTCCGGCCGGATTTAAACCGTCTTAACGGCATTGGGCGTAATAGGTATGCAAGTGTCGGCAAGATTTTTACTGTTAAAGACGCCATGTATTTCCCTGTTCTCATTCCTGTAAAAAGTAATGTTGCAACGATCGGTTATCTCGTGATCTGGACGATGCTGCACGCAACGCCTGAAAGCATTGAACAACTTGGGCAACTCCTGGGCAGTGACGGAAAGATATATTTCGGGAATGATGACGGTAAATTTTGGACGAACCTTTTAAAACCGGTAGCACAGCCATCAATCGACTTAGCCCGCCTGCGCACATTAGCCGAATATGAAAGAAAAGATGGCGAACAGGTAATGGGCGCAATGCGGCCTATACCCAGTTCAAAATGGTTATTATGGGTAGAACTTTCAAGTACTACTTTATATGAGCCCATCAATCATTATCTGCATTGGATGATCATTCTTGGGGCAATTTTGGTAGTTGCAGGCAGCCTGGGCGGCTGGATCATGAGCCGCAATATCACCATTCCGCTAAAGCAATTAAAAAACGCCGCCGCCAATATTGCAAAAGGCGACTATAAGCTACAGGTTGAAAGTATTGGCAAGGATGAACTTGCAGAACTTGCAGCATCGTTTAATATAATGGCCATGAATGTGCGGACTGCACAGGAAAATTTAGAAAGAAAAGTGCTGGAGCGCACCCAGGAATTACAGAATGCCGTGGAGGATATTAAAAATGAAAAAGAAAATGCGAAAAGGAAAGATGAATTTATCAGCATTGCAAGTCATGAGCTCAGAACCCCGCTAACAACCATCAAATCTTTTTTTCAATTTACCGGAAAAGAATTACCGCCTGAATCAAAATCTATGGGATTAATCAACAGGGCGTCGCGGCAGGTAAAACGAATGGAAAATCTGATTGACGATTTGCTTGACGTTTCGAGGATTAATACAGGCAAAATGGAATACCGGATGGAGGTTACCGATTTCCTCCCTTTGCTAACAGATATTATAGACAGTGTTCAGCAAATTTCGCCTAATCATCGTTTTATCATCGAACAATCCGTAGCCGTCAGGATAAAGGTTGATCACAACAGAATCGAACAGGCGTTTATAAATTTATTAAATAATGCCGTTAAATTCTCGCCTGATGCCGACCGCGTGCTCATCAGGTGCGAACTGATTGCCGGTAGTCTTTTCGTCAGAATAAAGGACTTCGGTATTGGCATCTCCAGCCAACATTTGGATAAATTGTTTGATAAGTTTGTTCAAACAGAACGAGATCACCGCTTTCAGGGACTTGGGCTTGGCTTGTTTATCTCATCAGAAATTATTAAACGCCATGGCGGCCAAATTTCAGTAATAAGTCAACCAGGGGTTGGATCTGAATTTACTGTGCAATTACCAATTGAACAGGGTTAATAAACGAGCCTCCGGGAACATTATTCAGAACGCCTCATCCCAGAACATTGTTAGTAAACTCCAGGCGTATACGGCTTTGAAAATTTCTGATAACATTGAATACTTCTTTAAGCGTTACGCGTTCAATGGTGCTCAGTTGACCAACGTCTATATAGTTATCAGGCAAAGAGCGGTCGTCCATAATTTGCTGGGCTTGCTTCCGTAAACGCATGGACATCAGAAAATAATAAGCCTGGCTTAATTCATTGTATGCCGCATCGGTAAATACACCCTTTTGTTTTAAGCTGCGCATTCTTTCACCGGTGTTTACTTCAAATATGCGATTCTTCAAGGCATATACCCTTACCAGGTCAACAATCGGGGTCATCGTTTTCTTTATATCGAACACCTCGCGTGTCCCTTTTGTGAATGTTTTAATATTTTTAAAAAAGGTTAGCGGAGGCTCATACTGTAAAGCATTTTTTGCCATGTGAAAAAAGAGCGCCGGCAATGGTTTTTGTAATTGCTCGTCCAAAAAGTCTTTAAGCTCCTCAATAATGGCTTTTTCGCCATAAATGGCACGACAGTCAAAAAATGTAGAGAAATTAATTACCGTTTCCGGTACCAACTCATCCATCCAATATTGATAATTCCGCTTCCAATGCGATAGCGAATGTGTCCATTTAGGGTTTGACGCCATAAAGCCGCCGGTACAAAAACTAAGGCCGATCAGGTTTAGTTTTTCCGATACCTGGGCTGCAAAGTTCAAAAAGTATTCGCGCACCAATTCTCTTTGTTCATTTGCCTTGTCTTCGTAGATAATGGCATTATCCTGGTCGGTTTTAAAGGTCTGTTCTTTTCGTCCCTCGCTGCCCAGTACCATAAATACAAATTTGGCGGGCGGGACACCAAGTTTTTCAATAGTGTGCTCAATTACCTTTTGGGCAATAGTATCGCTAATAGTAGTAATAACCTGGTTTGCAATTTGGGCATTAACGCCCCTTTTTAGCAACTGGTTAACAAATTGCGGAACAGCTTCCCATTTACGCTTAAGTTCCTCATCGGAAACAGCAGATTTTACCGATTGAATAAACACCAAAGGCGATTGTGCCTGCTCGCTTAACAACTTATTACGGCTCAGGAAACCAATAAATGAATTATCCTTTTTTACCAGCAGATAACGGGTTTTAGTGCTGAACATCATTAACAACGCTTCATAAACGTAGGCTTCAACATCTACGCTTACAATTGGGTTGTCCATTATATTTTCAGCCGGCTCGCTATTGCTTCTTTGTTCGCCTATAATTTTATCTCTAAGCGTTATATCTGTTATATAACCAATAATCTCTCCTCTGTCTCCTCCGGTTACAAACAAACAGCTTAATTTGTAAGCAGCCATCATCCTGGCTACCTGGTAAGCGGGTGTTTCGGCAGGGCAATGCACTACAGGGCGGTATTCTACACTCTCTATTTTGCGCGTAAAAATTTCATCAGCAGCTGTAAAACTATTCTCTAATGAGGCGGGGCGCTTAAAAAAGTGCACAAACTCCTCGTTCTGCATCCGTTTGCCAAACTCGTTTGAAAAATACTGAAAAAACGAATCGAAGTCAGTACAAAGGGCCCGGAAGTCCTTACGATGCAGGAAATAAACAACGGTACCTTTTTTAGCCACCACCGTGTGTAACGATAGCCGGCGATTTAACAGAATAGAGACGCCACCAAAACAAAAGCCGGGCTCATGAACCTCGAGCAATCTTTTATTTTGTACGCTATCATAAAAAAACGACTCGTATTGTCCTTCCGCAATAATATCAACACCTTTTAACTTAGTAACCTCCTGCAGATAAATGGTAGTATCTTTTTGATATTTTATCTCCTGCAGTTTTTGCGCCACCTCTTGTAACACATCTTCGGGTAGTACATTAAATGGCGTGATGCTTTTCAGAAATTCTACTTTATCGTTTATCATACAGTAAGATAGATTAATAGTCCTCCAAGTAAAATTAACCAAAGTATTGGCATACATCCAGCCGGTTTTACCGTTCCGGGAATGCGCCAGTTTTGCGAATCTTTATTTTGCTGTAACAAATTTTCATCTGTTATTTCCCCCCTGCTCAGTAATTCAAAAAAACATAGTGCTGTGGCCTCTGCATCGTAAAATGAATTGTGGGGGTTTTGCATTTCGCTGTTAAATAACGCCCTGTATAATTCTTTTAAATGCAGTTGCCTTGATGCCGTGTTCCAATACAATTGTTCTGATGCCTGCATAGTGCAAAAAACAGGTATCTGCGAAAACGGATTTTCCTTGCCAAGCCGGTAAAACTCAGCACTTAAAACATAATAATCCAGCCGTATAAAATGTCCGATAAATAAGGGGGAATATTTAGTGATGTCCGCTGCCAATTCATCCAGTACAGGTTCAAGTTCTACGCCGTTATCGATCAGGAACGTCGGTGTAATACCGTGAATATCAATTGCTGAAGGCGAGATCAGAAAATCATTATTCCGGATATAATAGTCGGCTTTTTTGAGCAACTGTTTATCCGAGCCGTAAATCAACCAGGATATTTGAACGGCATGCGGCCAGTTATGATCAGCAGAAAAAGGCAATGACCAATTTAGAGGTAAGCCCGAAGCCTCTGTATCAATAACAAGATAATAATCAGCCACAATATTTTTAATAAGTGATAACGAGGCTAAGGTAATGGATAAAAATGAAAAACGAGGCTGCATTAAGGGTAAACGCCCTTAATACAACCTCACTTCCATTACTGCGCAAATAGGCGCGCTTATTTTGAGCTAAGCGCTTTCCCTGAAGTTCCGGATATAGCCTACAACATGATCAACAACCTTTTTTGGCAGATGCCCATTGTATTGATATTGTGATTTACCTTCCACAAAGCGCAGCGAACCGGCCATTTGGCCAGAGGCCCGTAGCAAGTATTCGTCTGCAGCAGCAATTCCAAATTGCTGTGGATTATGATGCACGGCGCCGATGGCGATAGTTAGGTCCTGGCCCGTTTCTGTTGGTGCGAAGATGATAGCATGGTCTGTCATATAGTAGGTGTACAACAGCAATTGTCTTTTGTTTACGCATAAATTGCACCTGCCTTTTAATGAGCCTGTTAATTTTTTTAATATCAATATCTTTTACAAATTATGATTTTATCTTTTTTATTAACAATTTTGTTAAACAAAAAAGATAAAGTAAGTAAAGACTATACGTGAGCGTGATTGTAAAATCCTTAACATATTTTCATCCGGACAAAAAATTACTTTTCGAAGACCTGGATATTACCATAAGCAAAGGTGAAAAAGCCGCCTTAGTGGGTAATAACGGAACCGGTAAGTCGACCTTTCTGCAAATTATTGCCGGAAAGCTCTCACCCACTACCGGGCAGGTAACCTGCCCTGAAAAGCCCTGGTATATCCCGCAGCATTTAGGGCAGTATAACGGGTTGTCTATCGCGCAGGCATTGCAGGTTGATAAAAAGATCGCTGCATTCCGGGCCATTTTGAATGGCAATATCAATCAGCAATATTTTACTGATCTTGAGGACGACTGGGAGATTGAAGAAAAAGTAAAAAGTGCATTACAGCATTGGGGGCTTAATTCTTTATCTGCGGATGTTTTAGTTGGCGATTTAAGTGGCGGACAAAAAACTAAAGTTTTTCTTGCAGGGATTGACATCCATCAACCGGGCATCATTTTAATGGATGAGCCTTCGAATCACTTAGATATTACCAGCCGGGAACAGCTTTACCATCTGGTCACGACCAGTAAAGCTACAATTCTTGCTGTAAGCCACGATCGTACTTTATTGAATTTACTTCCGGAAACATTTGAGTTGAGTGCTCGTGGCATTCAAAAGTATGGCGGCAATTTTGATTTTTATCGCCGGCAAAAGGCAGAGCAGGTAAACGCATTGCAAAACCGGCTGGAAGAACAATCAAAAACGTTAAGGCAAAGTCAGCAAAAAGCACGTGAGCTTGCCGAACAGCGACAAAAAAAAGAAATTCGGGGAAAAGCGGCAGGTAAAACCAACTCCCTGCCACGTATAGTTGCCGGGGGGTTAAAAAACAAGGCCGAAGGCAGCACTGCAAAAGTGATGGCCGTTCATAACGAAAAGGTAGCAGGTATAGTTGATAACATACGGCAAATCAGATCGGAAATTCAACAATACCAGGTACTGAAGATCGATATCGGTGCATCGGCACTTCATCCTGGAAAAACACTGGTGGATGCCGCCAATATTGTGTTTGCTTATTCGGGTAACCATTTATGGTCGCCGCTGTCTTTTCAGATCCGCTCAGGCGAACGCATTAGAGTTGAGGGAGATAACGGTTCGGGAAAAACAACTTTACTAAAAATAATAACCGGCGAACTTAAGCCCACAGAAGGTATTATTCAACGACAGCCTTTTACCTATTTATATCTCGACCAGGATTATACAATGATCAACCCTCAACTAAGCATTTATGAGCAGATTCAGCATTATAATAGCAGGGGCTTACAGGAACATGAACTTAAATCGTTACTGATCTATTCGCAATTCCCGAGGGAAATGTTTGACCGCAAAAGCACCGGCTTGAGCGGCGGAGAAAAAATGAAGCTATCGTTATGCTGCCTGGCCGTAGGTAATTATGCGCCTGATATATTGATCCTTGACGAGCCGACAAATAACCTTGACGTGCAAAGCCTGGAAATTTTAACGGCTACCGTAAGAGATTTTAACGGAACAATACTGACCATTTCCCACGATCAGTATTTCATTAATGAAATAGGGATAGACAAGCATATTTTTGTTATAAAGAGATTGAACCCAAGAAAGAATTTATGCCAGTTAAAGACACCGGAACCGAAAAGCTGATCAAAGATACCGCTAAACGGATATTTTTTGCAGAAGGTAAACTTCATGCCACAACACAGGATATTGCGGATGCGGCAGGTGTGAACCGGGCTGCCTTGCATTATTATTTCCGCTCGAGGGATCAATTGGTGTCCACAGTTTTCCAGGAAGCTATGCAAGGGTTAAGCTCCCGTTTAGGTAGCGTAATGGCATCATCAAAACCATTTAAAATAAAAGTTGAGCAACTGATAGATGTATTCCTGACCGAAATGACAGCCTACCCCTACCAGGAGACATTTATGATTACGGAGATAAATACCATAGGGCATCAGCTAATTGACGGCATTAATGTAAACCCAACAAAAGCCTTCCTTGCAGAAGTTGCAGAAGAAATGGAAAAAGGCACAATTAGCCGGATGAATCCTGCACATTTTCTTATTAATTTATTTTCGCTGCTATCCTACCCACTGATCATGGCTCCAATTTATCGTCAATTATTGCAGCAAGCCGACATTGATTTCGATAAACTGATCAGCGAGCGTAAAGAGGTCATTTGCAAAATGATCTTTCATTTCAATTGAATACGGCTCAATCTTTAAAACATAAGCCGCAATATCAGTCCCGTAATCACACTAATCCAAGAAATCGGCTACTGCGAAGCGTATATTTTCATATAATTAATTTTTAACTATCAATTTAATTACTTTTCTTTATGCTACTTAAGTAATTTCCGTTCCATAAACATTTGTTTATAAAACCTAATGATCACATTCCTTCAAAAAAAATTCAGTGATATTACCATCTCTAAAAAGTTATATTTCACTGTTGGTGTGATGGCGTTTCTGGTAACCATCGAACTTTGTACACTTTGGTTTTCTGTAAACACATTATCCTCCGTAAGAGCCTTTGTTAATGGTGAAGGTTTATGGTCAAAGGCACAAAAGGATGCGGTTTACAACCTGGTTATCTATGCTCACTCGCACAATGAAAAAGATTACCAGGCCTTTCGTGATTTTTTAAAGGTACCCCTGGGCGATAATGAAGCACGTTTTGAATTAAATAAAGCGAAGCCAGATTTAGAAAAGGCCCGCCAGGGATTTATTGAAGGTCGTAATAATACCGACGATGTTGACGGCATGATCAACCTTATTCTTCGTTTTCATAACTATTCTTATCTCAGTAAATCATTAACTGCATGGCAAGAAGCGGAGAAAAAAGTGGAACAGTTAATTGCCATAGGCGATAAAATGCATCAGGCCATACAAACAAACGCAGCCTCGCAGGCAGAAATTGACAGGATGCTTGACCAGATTGAGACGCTGAACAGGCAATTCACGGGATATGAAGACGAATTTTCCTTTGCCCTGGTAGAGGGCGCGCGTAAAGTGGAGAATATCATTTTACGCCTGTTACTTACCTTATCACTAACTATCGGAACAACAAGTATCCTTATTACTATTTCAGTAAGCAAAGGTATCGAGAAAAGTGTTAAAGCCATTGTGGATGGTGCTGATATGATTAGCCATGGATTGCTGGATACCCGTGTAAAAGTTTACTCACGCGATGAGATCGGTTCGATTGCTGTGTCCTTCAATGAAATGGCGGAGAAACTTGAACAAAACCTGCATTACATACAAGAACTTAACGATAGCAAAAATAGCCTGAGCAGAGATAAAGAAAAAGCTGAGGCATCTGAGAAAGCGAAAAAACTTTTCCTGGCCAAGATGAGCCACGAAATTCGCACGCCGATGAATGCGATACTGGGCTTTGCCCGTTTGCTGGAAGAATCTCTTACTACGAATGAGCAACTGGAATATATCAGTATAATTATCAAATCGGGCGACGACCTGCTGGTAATCCTGAACGATATATTGGATTTTTCAAGGATAGATGCTGGAAAGATCGTGTTTGATAACCAACCTTTTTCCCCTACAGAGGTCGTCAAAACCACCATCCTGCTGATGGAAGCGAAAGCAAAACAAAAGGGGCTTTACCTGGAGCACACTTTAGATAGCAAAATGCCGCAGAAAGTGCTGGGTGATGCTGTGCGTTTAAGCCAGGTGCTGCTTAATCTGGTTTCGAATGCTATTAAATTTACTGAAAAAGGTGGGGTAAACATATCTGTAATTATATTAAAGGACACCAGGGACAACGTTTTAATTGACTTTGGCGTTAAGGATACGGGTATTGGTATTTCCCCCGATCAGAAAGAACGAATATTTGAAAGCTTTGAACAGGCTACTAATGAAACCGTGCGCAAATTTGGAGGTACCGGACTTGGGCTTAGCATTGTTAAACAACTGGTTGAATTACAAAAGGGCAAGGTATTTGTAAACAGCAAGCCCAATCGCGGAGCTGATTTCCATTTCAGACTGTCGTTTCAGAAAGTGAAAGAAACCGGGTGTAAACTAACAACCGAAACGCCGGCCGGACAATTACCAAAAGGTAACGGCATTTCGGTATTAATAGCTGAGGACAATCGGATCAACCAGACGCTGATCCTTAAAATATTAAAAAAGCAAGGCTTTGAAACCGAACTGGCTGATAACGGGCTGGTTGCATTGAATAAATTCGAGAACAAAAATTTCGACATCATTTTAATGGACCTGCAAATGCCTGAAATGGATGGATACGAAACGGCCCATAAAATAAGAACATCTGATCATCCTAACCGGGATGTTCCGATTATTGCCCTCTCCGCTCATATATTTCAAACTGAATACGACCGTTGTTTGGAAGCAGGAATAAATGACTTTATATCGAAGCCATTTAACGCCAATGAGTTATTCGAAAAACTATTTCGGCAACTGCATGAAAATGCCCAGAGAAAAAATACCACGCCAGAAACCAATAGTGTTTAGCTTTTTATAATAAGTGCTAACCAATCAGTTATCCCTTTAAAAGCAATTAACTGCATCCACCCCGTAAAATTTATACTAACTTTAAACCGGGACTATTTTTATAATACCTGGTTGTGCGATACATTATACTTTTATTCTTAACAATATACACGTTTAGTTGCCCTGCAGCTATCGGTAAGTGGAAAAGTAAAGCAGCAGGGGGTAGCATTGTTTATACTACAACCGAAGCCCAAACACCACTAAAGGATTTCGCCGGTAACTATGTAACAGTAGTTTACCTGGAAAATCTGAACATCAAAAAGATCGGACGGAACAGTAATAAACAGGATGTGGCATGGCTGTTAGCCCAGGGATTCCGTGTCATTGAGCTCAATTATGCTGGTAATAAGCACGCTGTTTCACCAACCATCAATGCCGATATTATTGCCATTAATGACTCCATTGCCAAAGGAGATTTTTGTGGATATAAAGATTGCTCCCATTATCAATCGTACATACTGTTTGAAGGGTATCGCATAGCTCGGAATGTGCCTTACTTTAAAGATGACCCAACCGTATATAACACGCCTGGCGAATATACATCAGGCGACAGCCTGAATATGGATATCATTTATCCGGCAAATGCTGCCAAAGCCGTTCCGGTGATATTGTCATTTTCCTATAGCAACAGCTACGCAACTTATGATGCCAATAAAAAAATGCTGACCGATGAGAACAAGAATCAAAGGTTAAAGCAGGAATATACGCTGGCAGCATTTCACGATTCTTTTTTAGAAGGCGCACCGGCCAACGGCATCGCCTGGGCTATAGCCGATCATCCTAAATACTGCCCATGAGCAAAGGGCAAGCCTGTTAATGGGCGAAATGACACCTACAAATCGTATGAAACCAACCCCGACGCGGCCCGCAAAGTGAGATCGGCAGTGCGTACATTGCGTAAAATGGGAAATAAGCTGGGGTTATCCGGCAAAATCGGGATATTCGGTTTTTCACGCGGTTCAACGGCCGGCTCAATGGCCATCGGCGACAGAAAAGTACCGGAAATTGAAAGTGCGGGGTTTAATATCGGCATTTCAGACATGGTACAAGCAGCGGCACTCGGCCCGGGTGTATTTGATTATACCCGGATATACAATTCACCTGATATTGGTGGTAATGCCATTCTTGAAACCCGCTGTGTGTGGGCCTGGGGCGAGTTAGACAAAAATTATGCTTTGTGGCAATCAATGGGTTCAGCCTACCTGGTACAATCGCACGCCACAGCGCCGGTTATTTTCTTTTATAACACCGATGACGAGCGATACTACCAAGACCAGATAACCTACTTGAAAGCCAAACTGGATTCACTGCATGTGCCCACCTCAACGCTTATTAATTATGGTAAAGGCCACGCCATCCCTCAAACCAGCACATCTTTAAACCGCCTTTATCAATTCTTCAGGCAGTACTTAAAACCGCCTGTCATCAGCAAATAACATAGCCGTTGGGCTGACCGATAGTCACTAAAAATCAAAAGAGCCCTTTTATAACTAAAAGGGCTCTTTTTTTATGCGTTCTGCAATTGGATATGCTTATGGGCGGCCAGTTTCGTAAGCATTTCGCGCACCATACGGTCCATGTCATATTCATGGTTCCAACCCCAGTCATTACGTGCTTGTTGGTCATTGATGGTGGCGGGCCAGGACTTCCCTATTTCATCGCGATAATCAGGCTGATAATTCACACGGAAGCCCGGTACATATTTTCGTATAGCAGCAGCCAGGTCACAGGGGGCAAAACTGATTCCTGCAAGATTGTAGGATAGCCGGGTAGTGATCTGTTCCTTTGGCGCCTCCATTAATTGAAGTGTGGCACGGATGGCATCATCCATATACATCATCGGCAGGCAATTATCTTCAGAGAGGTAGCACGTGTACGGTCTTTGTTCAAGTGCGGCATGAAAAATATCCACCGCGTAATCCGTAGTACCGCCGCCTGGCGTAGCTTTCCATGAGATCAGCCCCGGATAGCGGATACTGCGCACATCCACGCCATACTGATCGGCATAATAGTTACACCAAAATTCTCCTGCACGCTTACTGATACCGTAAACGGTACGAGGTTCCATCCGGGCAAACTGATGACAGTTGTATTTGGGAGAGTCGGGGCCGAATACTGCAATGCTGCTCGGCCAAAAAACCTTATCTAAAGGCAATGTTCGTGCTAATTCCAATACAGAAAGTAAACTATCTACATTCAAACGCCATGCCTTCTCCTTATGCCTTTCTCCTGTTGCAGACAGCATAGCCGCCAGTAAATAGATCTGGGTAACCTCATACTGACGCACCACCTGTTCCAGCTTTTGCTTGTCAAGTATATCAAGTGTAACATAAGTATAAGACAACAGTTCTTCCGGGCATTGGGAATGAATATCGGCGGCTATTACATTGGTTTTACCATAGCGGTCGCTCAAGGCGGCAGTCAGCTCGGTGCCGATCTGGCCACCCGCCCCGATGATCAGGATCGTTTGCTCTTTCATTAGATGGTTAAGTTTCGATTTTACTGTAAAGTTTGTCGATGCATCATTCAGTTACTATAGCAGGGCATTTTTTTGATAAAAAATAACTTACTTTAAGATTATTGCAGTAAAATCGTTCAAAAAAATCGATAAAATTGAACTTTAAAATCCTTATCGATTTATTACGTATATATTTTCAACCAAACATGCTGTTAATTTGGAGCTTAAGGCTCTTTTAGCTTTAATTTG
This sequence comes from Mucilaginibacter sp., assembly GCA_051953515.1. Classification (GTDB taxonomy): domain Bacteria; phylum Bacteroidota; class Bacteroidia; order Sphingobacteriales; family Sphingobacteriaceae; genus Mucilaginibacter. Next base: position 5,429 of record JBQCIS010000137.1, on the reverse strand, counting down.
CGCTATGATCGCCACCGTGCGATTATCATAAAATCTGACCACGATGCCCTACGAATTAGATGATCTTGACAGAGAGATACTCCGTCTGTTGCAGCAGGATTCACAGTTATCTGCCAAACAACTCGCCGCGCGCCTGCACCGCTCCCCTAATCCAATTTATGTTCGTGTAAAACGTTTAAAGGATGAAGGCTACATTAAAGGGTATACCATCATCCTTGACCATAAAAAGGTAGGGCTCAATCTCATTGCCTATACCCAGGTTAGGATCAAGCCTCACTCTAAAGAAAACCTGAGTGCCTTTAGCCGGGAGGTAGTAAAATTGAAGGAAGTGGTAGAATGCTCGCACCTAACGGGTAATTTTGATTTTCTGTTAAAGATAGCCGTGAAAGATATGGATGAATATAACCACGTATTGATGGACAAATTAGGGCAATTACCCAAGGTTGGCCATCTCGAAAGCCTGTTTGTGTTATCCGAAGCCAAAACCGGGAATTGTTTTTCGTTCTAAATAAATTAGCCCCATCCCCCCGCTAAAACGAATAAACTTTACTTGATTATTGATTAATATTGCACCATGAAAAAAATGCTGCTGGCCGCCCTTTTACTCTCCGGCCAATTACTATACGCCCAAACCAATAAGTCTGATAATCTTATTCAATATGTAAACCCATTTATCGGGACGGGCGCTGTTGATGCTAACAGTCTTTCGGGAAGTAACTTTCCCGGGCCTACCACACCATTCGCCTTCGTTCAGTTAAGTCCGGATACACGTGATGCGCCAGACGATCCGGCATCCGGCTACGATCATAACGATAAAACCATCGTTGGCTTTAGCCATACCCACCTGAGCGGTACCGGCGTGGCCGATCTGTTTGATGTTTTACTGATGCCAACTACCGGGCCAATTAAACTTGACCCTGGCAAAGCCGATGTTAAAGGCAGCGGCTATCGTTCCAACTTTTCGCATCAACAGGAATCCGCCAGACCGGGCTATTACCAGGTAATGTTGCAGGATTATGGCATCAATGCAGAGCTTACCTCTACCTCGCATGTAGGTATGCATCGCTATACCTTTCCTCAAAGCGACAGCGCGCATATTATCATCGACCTGAATCATTCACTGGATAAAAAAAGAAGTTACTGGCAATGCCATATTATCGGCGCAGAGATCAGGGTAGTTAACAATACCACTATTGAAGGTTACCGCATTATAACAGGCTGGGCAAAATTGCGTAAGGTTTATTTCCATGCCGAATTCTCAAAGCCATTTAGCAGTACAGAACTTGCTAACGGACGCCGGATTATTAAAGATATGCCGGTTATCAATGGCACTTCATTAAGGGCAGCATTAAACTTCAACACTACCGGTAAAGAGCAAATATTGGTAAAAGTGGCTTTATCGCCGGTAAGTGTACAAAATGCACGCCTGAATATGCAGACTGAACTGCCGGGCTGGAATTTTGAACAGATAAGTAAACAGAGTGCCGACCAATGGGAAACAGAACTGGAAAAAATAAAAGTTGACGGCACACTACAACAAAAACAGATCTTCTACACAGGCTTATACCATGCGTTCACCCAGCCAAATAACGTAGCAGATGTAAACGGCGACTACCAGGCAACCGACCTTACTATTGCTAACGCACCGGACAAAACGCACTATTCTACATTTTCTTTGTGGGATACTTACAGGGCCGCTCATCCGCTGTACACCTTTATCCAGCCGGAGAAAACCGCCGCGTTTATCAATAGCATGATCAGGCAGTATGATACTTACGGTTATCTGCCTATATGGCAATTATGGGGCGATGAGAATTACTGTATGATCGGCAATCATTCTATCCCGGTTATTACCGACGCTATACTGAAGGGTATCCCTGGCATTGATGTGGAAAAAGCCTATGAAGCGGTAAAAGCCTCGTCGACTACAGATCATCCGGGTTCGCCATTTACCGCATGGGAAAAATATGGCTATATCCCTGAAGATGTGGAATCGCAATCGGTATCCATAACTGTAGAAATGGCATACGACGACTGGTGCGTTGCGCAGCTAGCAAAGAAACTGGGCAAAACAGCTGATTATGAGCATTTCATGAAAAGATCGACCTTTTACAGAAACCTGTATAATCCTAAAACCGGTTTCTTTCAGGCCAGAAATAAGGATGGTAAATGGCTTACGCCTTTTAACCCTTTGGATTACGGCGGCAATGGCGGCAGCCCTTATACCGAGGCGAATGCGTGGCAATACTCGTGGTACGTACCTCAAAACGTACCCGACCTGATCAAACTGATGGGTGGCAATAAAGCTTTCTCGGCAAAGCTGGACACCTTTTTTACTTTAGCCAATAAACCCGGCGATGTAAACGGAAACGCATCTGGCTTTATAGGCCAATATGCGCATGGCAACGAGCCGAGCCATCACATCGCATATTTGTACGACTATTCGGGCCAGCCATGGAAAACCCAGTTTTATGTAGCCAAGGTTTTAAACGAGTTGTATAATAACTCTTCTTCGGGTTACCAGGGCAATGAGGATTGCGGGCAAATGTCGTCGTGGTATATTTTCAGCGCTATGGGCTTTTATCCGGTTAATCCCGCAAATGGGGTTTATGCTATCGGCTCACCGGTATTAAAGAAAGCTGTTATGCAATTGCGCAATGGAAAAACCTTTACCGTTACGGTAAAAAACAGTTCGCCGGAAAACTGCTATATCCAATCGGTAAAATTCAATGGCGCGGCTTACAATAAGGCTTACATTACACAGGAAGATATTATGAACGGTGGCAAGCTTGATTTTGTAATGGGTGCAAAACCGAATAAAAGCTGGGGCACCAAACCTGGAGATGTACCGCCTGTGTGGGGCTATAATTTAGAGCAATAAAAACGAATAAAACACCCTGGTGCATAAAAAAATGCACCGGGGTTAACTAAACGTGCTCTCCCACCCTTTCATTCAACTTTACCAGTGTTTCAATCCCCTTACCTGAATATTCCAGAATATCGCTATCCGGCCTGATCGTATCTGCTTTAAATAATTGTATCACCGTAGAACCGCCAAACTCAAACCAGCCCTTCTCCTCGCCTCTTTTAAATTTGTGTGCGCCGTTATACCGTTGTACAACCTTGCCTACAAATAAAGCGCCTACTTCAATATGTACAACATCGCCGAAGTTAGCTGTATGCATTACGGTGAGCTCGCGGTAATTCGTAGCCAGGATATGATCGACAGAACGCAGCGCGATTGGGTTAACAGAATGCAGCGGGCCATTAATGACCGTCACTTTTTCCTGGTGACCGTCATCAATATAATGATAACGATGATAATCTGACGGTGCAAGGCGATAGATCAGGCACCAACCGCCTGTATAATCTGCTGCCAGTCGTTTATCATCAACCAGTTGTTCAAGGTTATACCAAAAGCCTTTTACGGGCAATTGCAGGCTTTCATCAATCTTAAAGGCAAGTAACCGGGCGTCAGCAGGAGAGATGAGGTGCTGCGGATCGGTATCCATCGGCCGCGCCTGGGGCTTGAGTTCGCGGATAAAGAAATCATTGAAACTCACGAAGGAATGCAACGGGCGTTTAATCTCAGCCAGGTCAATCTGATAATGCTTAATGAACCCGGGTATCTTCTTCAGGCTCGCCTTAGTCTTCATATACCGACCATAAGCGGCCGAAATAAACCGTTTCTTCAGAACTGTTCCGGTTAACATCCTTCCCCGGCGGGTATGGTACAAAAAGTGCAAGCCTTCTGCCTTATAGGCATTTTCATTAACAAGACTTTTAGCCCCCCGATCATAAAGCTGTATTTGCATAGCTATTGGTTGAGCCTGCGATGATACGGATTTTCGGATAAATCCGGTTAATATACTTCAATTGTTATACCTCTTTCGATGCTGGCTGAAGTGCATGGCAATTGACCTAACTGCAAAAAAATAATTTTACTTAAAACTTTAATGTAACAAAAATTTTATATATTGTATAAACTAATTATAAAAGTCATGAACCTGCCTGTAAAATTACGAATTTGGGCTGCGGGGCATTCTAAATTATCGGAAGCACTTAGGATAGCATTAGGGGTTATCCTTATATGGAAAGGTATATCTTTCTTACTCAACCTTGAAGTATTACAACGTTACCTTGAGGAAACCGGCATTAACGACTCATTGGGGCTTTCTGCTGCCATTAACTTTCTGGCACAATTAATCATCATATTGAACCTTTTTGGCGGCATCTGTATCGCTTTAAATCTTAAAACGCGGTTATTCTGCTGGTTTAACCTCCCCATAGTATTTGGCGCGGTATTTTTGGTTAATATGCACCGCGGGAATTTTGAACCACAGTTAGAGTTTTGGTTATCGCTCTTTTCGCTGCTGGTGATTGCGTTTATATTACTGATCGGAAATAAAGCACAATCACACAACCACCACGTAGTTGTTTAAGTTAGCGTATTTCCAATACCGGGCCTGCTGATACTCTTATTTCGTCAAAAAACGGGGTAGCTCTGCTTTGAACGCATCTTGCCGCATAAAGGTATAGCGCAGCGCTCCAGGTTTGCCAGTCGACACCCATTACCTGACCGGTTTGGGCCCTGATCCATTCATTAAAACCGAATTTAAGTTCCGGATCTTTGGAAAGCTTCACCAACCTGGTAAGTTCGCTCAATTTTTGTTCGGCCAGTTCATATCTTTTTGCCGTTACAAGGGCTGCTACATATAATCCGCAGATAAAAGGCCATATTCCGCCGTTGTGGTAGTTGCCGGGCAGATTAAAATCCTGATAGCGTGGTATCCAGTCGGCGTCGCCAGGTAAAGTGAAGGGAAAAAAGTTTGGAGGGATGGCCGCTGCCAGATCGCCTTTTTGCTGCATGGTTAAACACTCCTGTTCTACCCAATCAATAATATTAGAAGCGCGTTCGGCCGTTGCCAGGCCTGACAGTATAGCAATGCTATTCCCCAACAAATCGAACTTATCGCTTGAATACACTTTATATGCCCAAAAAGCAAAATAAGGCTTGCTGGCAACCGCTAACCCCTCATGTTGGTGATGATGGATGAAACCACCCTGTATAGTTGTCTGTTGCATCTCGCGGCATAAATCAGCTGCCCGTTCTGCATAACCCAATAAATGGAGAGCACTGTAGGTAACCGTGTTAACAAATAACCCATAACCTATAACCCATTGCTCGTCGCGCCAATCGCTGGTGGGTTGCTGGGCAACCATATAATGATCTGATGGACTTTGGTATATCATCCAGTTAACCGCTTTGGCTACCGCCTCTTCTAAAAAATTGCTTTCGCCTGTCAGCTTTCTGAATATACCAACCCCCAGTAAAAATAATGGCGTGGTATCGCTGGCGCCACGATCGTCCGCATCATGCACCAGCGAGGCAATATGCCCGTGTTGGGTCTGGTTTTTTGCTAATGTTT
>JBQCIS010000136.1:0-12563 GCA_051953515.1 Mucilaginibacter sp. | reverse complement strand
AAGATCGGCGCTATCATTTTGCCGTTGTTGGCTACCGCGTTATAGAACGTGGGCATTTGCAGCGGCGTTAATTTTTCTTCGTAACCGTAAGCCATTTGCGGCAGGGTTAGCTTGCTCCAACTGCGCGACTTGGGGTTTTTAATCAATGGCGAACCTTCGCCCGGTATCTGCAGATCCAGTTTATCATTTAAATGATAGCTGTATAACTGGTTGGTAAACTCCCACGGGTTATTATTATAATGCTGATACACAAATTTGGCAGCAGCTACGTTGGATGATTCTTCGAAGGCTTCCAGCGCGCTCATTACATTGTTGTGTTCCACGTCGGTAACGGTATACTTGTCGTTGCCCGGAATAACGTGACACCTGCCGCCCTCGCAATCCACCTTGCTGCTGGTATCTATCTTATGCTGCTCCAGCAACGTCATGTAAGTAGCCAGCTTAAAGGTTGATCCCGGTTCGGCGGCATAACCTACCGCGTAATTCAGCACTTCTTTATAGCTACCGTCTTTCATGTGGGTAAAGTTGGCTATCGCCCTTACCTCGCCTGTAGCCACTTCCATCAGCACCACACAACCGTGATCAGCCTGGCTTGAGTCCAGCTCAGTACGCAATGCATCTTCAGCCACATCCTGCAGGTTTACATCGATGGTAGAGATAATATCTGCCCCGTCTTTTGTCGGGATCTCGTTATCATCATCGTTTACCGGTATCCAGGTACCGCCCACCGTGCGCTGCATGAGGCGCTTACCATCCACTCCCTGTATGTAGTTAGCGTAAGCCCCTTCAAGGCCCACGCTTCTTTTATCGTTCTGGTTCTGGTAACCGATAGTACGCTGTGCCAATGTGCGGAATGGCAGCAAGCGCCTGTTTTCTTCCACACAGATTAAACCGCCTTTGTATTTACCCATGCGGAAGATGGGGAACGTACGCAGCTCCTTTAACTCCTGGTAAGTTACACTGTGATGGATCAGCTGGTAGCGTGTGCTATCACGGCGCGCGTTGCGCAACATACGAGAATAATCTTTCGCCGACCTGTCGCCAAACAGGTTTGACAACTTAGCCGCCAGCGAATCTATCCTGGAATAGAACACATGGTCGTCGGCAATACCGCCGGCCAGCATATCCATGTGCACATCATACTGCGGTACCGAAGTAGCCAGCAAGCTGCCGTCAACAGAAACGATATTTCCGCGCGCGGCCGGTATATCCATATAACGGGTAGAAAGCTTTACCGACATCGCCTTCCATTTTTTGCCCTGAACAAATTGCAGGCGCACCATTTGCACTACCACAGCAACCGCAAATAGCAATATCAGCCCGAAGGCCAGGTATATTCTCAGCAATATGTTGGTACGAATACTCATTGCTCATCCTCCTTAGCTATTATTTTTTGCGGCGGCTGCATGGATTCTTTTACATCCAGCTTTAAGGTATCGGCGCGTTTTTTTACCTGCGACAGCGTGCTTTTAAAGGCCAGATCGGCTTTGGTTGATTTATAATCATAACCCAGCTCCTTTACTTCCTTTGTCAGCTTATCAATATCACGAATAGTATTTTCGGCAAGGTGACGGTTACCAATATAGATCATCCCCAACAGCGCGAGATACAACACAAAAGGCAAAGCTTTTGTAGCCTCATCTGTAGTGATAAAGCCCTTGGTGAAGAATTGCGTGAACACATTGTCCGGTATCTCTCTTTTCTTCGGACGTTGCTTTTCCGCCAGCTCCTCTTCAGCCGCTATCTCCTCTTCTATCTCTGTGCGTAAGCGGTTGGTCATTTTTTTACTGCTATCCTCAGTTTAGCACTCCGTGCCCTGTTGTTTTGTTCTATTTCTTCTCTTGTTGCGGTTATTGCCCCCCGGCTTACCGCCTCAAATGGCCTTTGGTCGTTACCATATATATCCTTCTCTACCTCACCGCTGAATTTACCTTTGGCGATGAAGTTTTTTACCAGCCGGTCTTCCAACGAGTGATATGACATCACTACCAATCTCCCGCCCGAAACCAGCACCTCTGCCGATTGCACCAAAAATTCCTTCAGCGCCTCCAGCTCCTGATTCACCTCTATCCTCAGCGCCTGGAAAACCTGCGCGAGGTATTTATTTTCCTTGCCACGCGGAATACGGCCCGCAATCACGTTTTTCAGATCGGCAATCGTGTTGATCGGCGCACTTAACCGGGCCGTAGCAATGGTATTGGCCAGCGATTTGGCGTTCTGTATCTCACCATAGATGCCGAATATGCGGTGCAGATCGGCCTCCGGATAAGTATTAATTACTTCTTTTGCTGTTAAGGAAGACGAACGATTCATCCGCATATCCAGCTCAGCATCAAACCTTATGGAGAAGCCGCGCCCGGCTTCATCGAACTGGTATGACGACACCCCTAAGTCCGCCAGTATACCATCAACCGGGATGGCATTATGCAGGCGGCAGAAATTTTTCAGGTAACGGAAATTCTGATCGACGAAAACAAAGCGCTTATCGTCTATCTTATTCCGTTGCGCATCGGCATCCTGATCAAACGCCAGCAACTCACCATCCGGACCGAGATGTTTTAATATCTCGCGCGAATGACCACCGCCACCAAACGTCACATCCACATATCTGCCATCCGGACGGATATTCAGGCCGTCAATACACTCTTTCAGCATCACGGGGGTATGGTAGGTATTACTCATCACCCCTCCTTGCTTTATTACCCATCACTTCCTGCGCCAGCTTAGAAAAATCAGCAGGCTCAATACCCAACTGTTCATCATAAGCATCCTTGGCCCATATTTCTATCGTATCGAGCACGCACGATATCACTACCTCGCTTGAATTTGCAATTCCGGCATAAGCCATCAACTGCTGCGGCAATAATATACGCGATGATTTATCAACCTTTAAAGGCGTTGCGCCGCGACTGAAATACCTGCGAAACTGACGCGCCTTTTCCTCATACGGATTCAACGCATTCATATCCTCACTGATCTTATCCCACTGTTTCTTAGTGTATAACACCAGGTGCTTTTCAAAACCGCGGTTAATAATAAAGCCGTCGTCGTCCACCCCGGGAATCTGCTTGAGCAAAGCAGCGGGAACGATCAGGCGGTTCCTATCGTCAAGCTTGCAATCAAATTCACCTAAAAAATTAGACATAATACACTACGGCAATTATTGTAGGGTAAAATTAATAAACTTACCTCCACAAAAACCCATTTTGCTCCCAAAAAGTTTTCAACAATTTTAAGATGGTGCTATTAATGGGATCGGGCGCCATATTGCAAGATGCGCGGGGTGTAATTATTTCAGGTACTGATAGTTGGCACCTCGTCCTCCCCTCACAGATGGAAAGGATTCAGAAAATCTCAAAAAACACATCGCCCTGTACATGAACAACTTATAGATGCGCCAAATTTAAGCATGCTTTTAACTCAAACGCTATAAGTTTTATGAACAAATTAACAACGGACGGGTGATTATGCCGGGCGGGATTTAAGCAGGATAACGAGTCCGCACAATATAAAATAGCCAATGCGAAGGTATTGGGTATTGATAAAAACGGATGGATATTTATCGCGCCGCATTCTGAACATGAGGTAAATGACCACCGCCAGCAACACGAAAAAATCGGCAATAAGCGGGTAATGGTAACTTTCGACGTTTACCGCGCTGATGAGTAATGACACTTCGCCCACACCGTAAACCAAACCCAATATGATGGGGATAGTATAGTTATATTGCATACCCGGCTTGCCGATGGAGTAAAACCCAAAAGGGAAATACAGTAAAGCCAGCAGTATGGCGAATACTTCCATAAAAAATGTCCCCTGGTAATGAAAGAAGTACCGCACCAGCAATGCTACCAGGTTAATAAGCAGCAAAGCGCGTTCGGCAAAGGTGATGCTTTTTACGGAGCTTGCCAGTTGTGCCATTTTATTTTTTTAAAGTCAATTTAATTAACCACAAGGGTGGCTTTTTTGTTTAGAGGATTGTTTTTGAGCGGGATAAATGTATTTTTACTATCATTTAAATTAACTGACCATGAGGCGCAATGTATTGCGTCTCTACATTAAAATGCAACTATGAAAACAGCCCTTATTTTGTTGTTCGTGCTATTGGGGTACGGAGCCTTTGCACAACAGGCCACGCCGCCACAGGCCGACGCGGTAATGAAAGAAGCTTATGCGAAGGCCAAAGCCGAACATAAAAACGTAATACTGATGTTCCATGCCTCATGGTGCGGCTGGTGCAAAAAGATGACCGCCTGCATTGAAGACCCTACCTGCAGCAAATTTTTCGATGATAATTATGTGATCACGTACCTTGATATATTGGAGCGTGACGGCAAAAAAGACCTGGAAAACCCGGGCGCAACAGATGTAATGAAAAACCTGCACGGCGACCCGGCAGGCGGTATACCGTTTTGGGCAGTGATTACGCCTGAAGGTAAAGTAGTAGGTACATCATACATGCCGCATACCGACGGCACGCCAGGCACGGCAAACGATAACGTTGGCTGCCCCGCCGAAGATAATGAAGTAAGTTACTTTATCAGTCTGCTGAAAAAGAGCTCAAAACTCACTGATAGCCAATTGGCGGTAATTGCTGCACGCTTCCATAAAAATAAGGCAGCGGATACTAATGCAGGGCAATAGAGACTATTCGTTACTTACCGCGTTGTTACCTGTCGCTTCCACCGCTCAATTGCCGCTGGGGCTACTACTTTTTTCTTGATAAAAAAGTAGCAAAAAATCAAGTCGCTGGAAAGGCTTTTTGTCGCACACGGCTTACCCTTCAAAAGCTTGCTCCTCAGCCTGTATCACACAGCCCCTCCGCAACTTTTTAGCCCAAAGCTTTTCCATCGACGGGCCTTTGCCCTCCTTTATTTTGTGGTTAGGGAAAAACATCTTTGGGAAATATTTTCTTTCCGTCAGACCGAAAGCTTCGGAGAAAATCAGGCAAAACGATGCTGGATAAGTGCGGCTGCAGGGCCTCGGGGTTTTCGCTAAGCACGGGCCTTGAGCGGCTCGGCCGGGATAAAAACCAAGCCCAGGTTTTGCCTGATTTTGTGTGCAAAGGCCAAGCAAGGACTCAGCGTAATGGCATGTGCGGCAAAGAAGCCTTCGGTCTGACTTGCTGTTTTGGTTACTTTTGCAGCTAAGGTAAAAGTAACAACCTCAGCGGCAATTGAGCGGTGGAAGCGACAGATAACAAAGCAGTGGGTTGTAACGTAATGTAATAACCAAACCAATTGTAGCTATATAGCACACGCTACAGTGCCACACTTTACATCACCCTTACCTTCAAATAACTTGCATGCGCTTTTGAAGTGTACAGTTTGTTGGTTGCTTTCTTAAAGTCGCTGTCTTTAGCCTTCATGATGTTTTCAAACACCTGCGGGTTGCGGTCGATGAGCGGGAACCAGGTGCTTTGTACCTGTACCATAATGCGATGACCCTTTTTAAAGGTATGCAGCACATCCTGCAACTCGAAGTTTACCGGAGTTACCTGACCTGGCACGAATGGCACCGGCTTATCAAACCCATTGCGGAACTTGCCGCGCATCGCCTCGCTGCGCACCATCTGCTCGTAGTGCGACATCATGGTTTCCTTGTTGGTAAACTGGTTATTCTTTGCCGAATCGGGATAAACGTCTATCACCTTTACCACCCAGTCGGCATCGGTGCCGGTGGTTGATACCTTCAGGTTCGCCCAGATGTTGCCGGCAAGGGTAATGTCTTTATCGAGTACATCCGTTTGGTAAGTGAGCACATCCGGACGGCGTTCGGCAAAACGCTGGTCGCCGGTCATGTATTCACGCTTCATATCCATGGTAATGTCGTTGGTAAACGGCACCGGTTTGTTTGGGTCGGATACGAAAGCATCGTTGCTGTCATTGGTATTCGCCGGTGCATCAAACGACAGCTTGCCGCCCGGCAAAAAGTACAGGTTTTTCTCTTCAGCTTCTTTTGGAGGCCATTGTTTGTAGGTTTTCCATTGGTTAACACCGGTTTCGAAGGTTGACACAGGGGCAAGATCAAGCGGCGTACCTTTTAAATAGTGACTAAAGAAGGCAAATTCTATCTTCTCGCGGTAGAACGGCCCGGTTGGCCCGCCAAAGTCCACATCGCCCAAATGATCACCCGGTCCGCGCGACCAGCCGCCGTGCACCCACGGCCCCATAGTAAAATATATAGGGGTGGACGGGTTATCCTTCTTCAATGTTTTATAGGTATTGATAGCGCCGTACAGGTCCTCCGCATCATACCAGCCGCCGGTTACCAGCACGGCAGTTTTAATATCGTGCAGATGCGGCAATACGTTGCGTTCTTTCCAGTGTTCATCGTAATTGGGGTGATCGATCATTTCGCTCCATAAGCGCACGGTATCGTTATACCATTGCTTATCGTTGGTATGTTTCATCGAGCCCAGTTTCAGGTAAAACTCATAGCCATCTTCGGTACCATAATTAAACTCAAAACCACGGCGCTGAGTTGGCGTACCGTCCTGGCGGTTGGTAAAGAACGGATAGAAGCTAAAATTTGCTACCAGCATAAACGCACCGTTATGGAAGGCATCGTCGCGGTAAAGGTCAGACATGGGCGCCTGCGGCGAAGCCGCCACCAAAGCAGGATGCCTGCTCAACAAAGATGTAGTAGTGAAAAAGCCGGGATAGGATATACCCCATACGCCTACCTTGCCATTGTTGCTGGGAATGTTTTTGATGAGCCAGTCGATAGTGTCGTAAGTATCAGTGCCTTCGTCCACATCCCGGTTGGTTTTGTGCTGTTCGAGTTCTGGCGTCATTTCGCGGAAAATGCCTTCACTCATCCAGCGGCCGCGTACATCCTGGTACACGAATATATAACCATCGTGCAAAAACAGCGACGACGGGCCTAAACTGCCTTTATATTTATCGGTACCGTAAGGTGCGACACTGTAGGGCGTACGGTCCATCATGATCGGGTATTTCTTCGACTGATCCTTCGGCACATAAACCGAGGTGAACAGTTTTTTACCATCGCGCATGGGTATCTGGTACTCGTACTTGGTATAGTTTTCCTTTACATAAGCAGCATCGGGGTTATTAAATTGCTGCGCAGAAGAGGCAAAAGCAAAAAGCACAAGGCTTAAAGCAATGTAAAGTGTTTTCATGTGACCAGTCAGTTAAAATGCTAAAGTAAACAAAAAAAGTCCCGACAAGCGGGACTTTATAAATTTGTTACAGAACTTGATTTGTCTTGAACCCTGATGCTTAGGATTTAACAATTAGCCTGATTTTGCTATCCATCAATCCTTTAATCAAGCGAATCATGGTTCAGACTTACTCGTTGATGGCTTTCACACCCGGCAATTCCTTGCCTTCCATGTACTCCAGCAAAGCGCCGCCGCCGGTTGATACATAACTCACTTCGTCGGTCATACCGAACTTGGCAACTGCCGCTGCCGAATCACCACCACCGATCAATGAGAACGCGCCATTTTCGGTAGCCTGGGCAACTGCGTCGGCAATGGCTTTGGTGCCTACCATAAACTTGTCCATTTCGAAAACACCCATCGGGCCGTTCCATAAAATGGTTTTTGATTCTTCAACTGTTTTGCTGAATAACTTAACGGTTTCCGGACCGATGTCTAAGCCCATCCAGTTATCAGGTATTTCGCCTGTTTTGGCTACATTGGTGTTTGCGTCTGGTGCAAAAGCATCAGCAATAACATTGTCAACCGGCAATAACAGGTTCACCCCTTTTTCTTTTGCTATTTTCCTAATATTCAAAGCCAGATCTAATTTATCAGCCTCAACTAATGAAGTACCGATATTGCCGCCATCAGCTTTAGCAAAGGTATAAGCCATACCGCCGCCGATGATCAGGTTATCTACCTTATCCAACAGTTTTTCTATCAGTTCTATCTTATCAGAAACTTTCGAACCGCCCATAATTGCGGTGAATGGTTTTGCAGCGCCGTTCAATACCTTTTCGGCATTGTCAAGTTCGGCAGCCATCAGATAACCAAAGTATTTGGCATCGGGGAAAAATTGCGCGATAACCGCGGTAGACGCATGCGCACGGTGAGCGGTACCGAAGGCATCGTTCACATATACATCGCCCAACGCAGCGAGTTTCTTAGCGAACTCTGCGTCGCCTTTTTCTTCTTCTTTATAAAAGCGCAGGTTCTCGAGCAGCAGCACTTCGCCTTTTGCCAGCTTTTTAGCTTTTTCAATGGCATCTGCACCAATGCAATCATCCGCAAATTCAACCTGCTGACCCAGCAGATCAGACAGATGAGGCACCAGGTGCTTTAATGAATATTTTTCTTCCGGACCGCCTTTTGGCCTGCCCAGGTGCGACATCAGGATCACGGCGCCGCCATCATTCAATATTTTTTTTATGGTTGGCAGGGCAGCCGTCATACGGTTGTCGTCGGTTATGTTAAAGTCGTTATCCAGCGGCACGTTAAAGTCCACGCGGATAAGCGCCCTTTTGCCTGCGAAATTTATTTGGTCTATTGTCTTCATACAATTCAATTGGGTCTTGATATAAATCGGCGCAAAATCGCCAATTAATTTTAAAATCCTGAACGCAAAAATAAAAAAGGTGTTTTAAGCAGTTGTTAACTACTGAATTTTAAGGTACATCACATAATGCGGCCCGATCCCTTTCACCTCAAACTCGTCTGAAATGATCTCAAAACCGCAATCATGGTAAAATTTAACCGCTTTTTTGCGGGCATTGCACCAAATGTAGTTCGCGCCTAACTTTTGTAGATAAATTACCCCAAAATTCACCAACTTATTTCCACAACCCCTTCCCCGGTAAGCCTGAAGCGTTGCCATACCGCGTAATTGGTACCCAACACCAGAATATTCGCCATAACTTTGAGGAAATAATGATGTAATACATACCAGCAGGTCATCAACAAAATATCCGAGGTGAAAAGCGCCTTCTATTTTATCTGTAGGGAAGCGGCATTCGTCTAAAGTAAGCCTTCCTTCGCGCAATACTTCGTTTCTGATGTGCAGCAGATTCTCCGGTTCAATAAATTTGATCATACAAAGGCTTCTTTATCGTTTAAGATTATAGATCATTAACTTTTAATCAAGAATTAATTTTTAGTCTGTTTTATAAAACTCTATCAAAATTTAGGCTCTAAACGTACGCTTTTTTGCAATCCCCGCAATACTTGGCACAATATTTACTTCTACATTGAACATTATGAGCCTTTTCAGATTTATATACCTGTCATTTGCATTTTTAGCAATACTTGTAGCCACCTCATGCCAAAAGGCAAGTGTAACGCCTTCAAAGTCGTCAAAATCCTTTTTGGGCAATTCCAGTGCATCAACAACGAAAACAGATACAGGTACCACTATACCTACCGATGTACTTATACATCATGTAACCTTTAGTGCGCCACCGCAATTTGCCGCTGTAAGTGTTTCAGGCACTCAGCTCAATGTTACCTATTATGAGAATATTGTGTTATTGATCCCAAAGCAGGGCGTAACGCTCTCTTATGCCATACATTTAAAGGAAGATTTCAGCTTTTCTACGCTGGTCAATTACCAGTTCAATGCTTATAATGCATACGGCAATGTTACACATGAGTGGATTGATGATAACCTGAACAATGTGGCTGGAAAAACAGTGAAAGACACTACTATAAACGATACGCTGAAAGAAAAGATAACCCTGCAACGCCCTTTCCTATTTTCAAAAAGCTATGCTACGTCGCAAGCCGCTATTGCCGGCAGGGATTCGCTGTTGGCCAGAACCAAGGACAACATTGTTTTCTCATCGTACATTTATTTTACCAGCACTTATCCAACCACGTACGCTACAAGCAACCTTTACTACGTAAAAACCAATTAAGCTTTACTGATACGCTCCACCAGGTCCACAAGGCGGCTGGAATAGCCCATTTCATTATCATACCAGCCAACCACTTTAGTGAGGCCACCTACTACCGATGTTAACTGTGCATCGAATATACAACTGTGCGGGTTATCCAATATATCAGTTGATACGATGGGATCTTCCGTATACTCTAATATATTTTGCATTGCACCGTTGGCTGCCTGTTTAAAGGCTTTGTTGATCTCCTCTACCGTTGGCTGTATTTCAAGACTACAAGTAAAATCTGTTAACGAGCCGTTTAAAACCGGTACACGTATACCCGCCCCGCCAAGTTTGCCATTTAAATTAGGGAAGATGCTGGTGATGGCCTTTGCCGCGCCCGTAGAGGTCGGGATAATGGATGCCGATGCCGCCCTTGCCCTGCGCAGGTCTTTATGAGGGGCATCGTGAAGGTTTTGGTCGCCGGTCATGGAGTGTACGGTGGTAATATAACCGTCTATGATCTTCCAGTTATCATCCAGTATCTTTACCATTACAGCCACGTTGTTGGTAGTACAAGATGCATTGGATAAAACTGGTACATGCAAATCGACCGAATTATCATTCACCCCTAAAACAACCGTAGGCACATCCTTATCGGGCGATGGCGCTGAAATGATCACCTGCTTTGCCCCGGCAGTTAGATGCTGCTCAGCGCCTTTGCGCGAAGTAAACCTGCCGGTTGATTCAATAACCAAATCGATATTCAGGTCTTTCCACGGCAATTGTGAGGGCTCACGTTCCTGCAATATTTTTATTGGGTTACCATTAATAATCAGTTCGTTGTCGCCGGCGCTTACATTACCTTTAAAACCACGGTGAACCGAATCATATTTAAAAAGGTGCGCAAGGGTATGCGCATCTGTAAGGTCATTTATGGCAACTACCTGTATACCTGGTTTCGACAGGATATTTCTTAAAAACACACGGCCTATCCTGCCAAACCCGTTTATCGCAATTCTCATTTTGTTTTGGTTGTATTGAAGGGCAAAGTTACACAGGCAGGTTATAAGTAGAGCAAGAAAGTTTTAAGGTGACAATTGGGGGATAATAGTTTTGTTAATTAATTTGTAGTGCTATTGGTTAATTAGAAATCAGCATGGATAAAAACACCATTTATATAATACTAACACTTTTAAAAGCAGTAATTATTATTGTGGTGATGGTGTATGTAAGTTTAAATCTTACTTCATGGTGGAATACCAAGGATGGAAAAAAATTAAAAAAGGCCGCAATAATATTCGGTGGAATTTTTTTATCGCTACTTATACTTACAGGTGTAGAGTTTATTGTTGCCCTTAATTAGCTCAATTACGGGTTAATCATTCGGCTAAAGCCATCTGATATTTCATCACTAACCGCCCCATAAATGGGCCGGCAATTTTAAAAAAGAATGCTTCAAATCACATTGCCGTTGGCTTTAGCCAACGGAATAATTCAGATATAGAAAACGACTTTAGTCGAATTAACAAGCTACTCCACTAATATATCTTTCTATAAATCTCCTTTACCACGGCGCCCGGATGAACCGCCAGATTAACCGCTGCCGAAACTGCTATGCCATAAACACCGGTCTCCAACAACGGCTCAATATCGGTTACTTTTATACCGCCAACAGCTATTGCAGACATTTCATGGTTATGTTTCTGCAATTCTCGGTAGCCCTCAAAGCCTAATAGGGGTTTATTGTTGGGTTTGGTATCGGTATGCGCGAACGGGCCATAACCGCAATAGTCCACCACGCCGGTTGCCTGTACACGCAAAAATGCTTCTATATTAGTAGCTGATGCGCCCAGTGTCTTATCCTCGCCTATTGCTTCGCGTATCGCCGCAAAATCGGCATCAAAATCTTCAATGTGCACGCCCTGCGCGTCGACCTTATCCAGCAGGTGATAATGATTGGTGAGGATGAGCGTTGCGCCCCATTCGTCGCATATCTCCGCAATCTGGTCGATCTCCGCGATCAGTTCCTCATCGTTCTTGGTGAGGCAGCGATACTGCAGCCAGTTTGCTCCGGCAGAGCAGGCAATGGCGGCTTGTTCAACATGTGTGCGGTTAGGCAGATCTTGTGTCAGGTAATGGAAACGGGAGATGTATTTTTTCATTTTTTAGTCCGAAAGACGGAAAGTCCGGAAGTCCGAAAGTTAAAAACCGGAAATTGTGCAAGTACCTCGCGGCATCTTATCTTCCCGACTTTTCGGACTTTCGGACTTTCCGACTTAATTTTATTTCTTTATCACTTCTTCAATCGGCGTACCAATGCTGCCGTTTGGTGCTTGTATGTGCAGCAAGGCGGCAATGGTTGGTGCAATATCCGTCATGTGTGTTTCGCGAACGGTACTGCCATGCGTAATGCCCCAGCCCATAAACACCAGCGGTATGTGGTTATCATAAGGGTTCCAGGTGCCGTGCGTGGTGCCTGTAGGGCCGCCGTCGGCAGAACCATGCCCGGTAAACCAGGCCGGGTTGAGTATGATCTGTATTACACCGCTGTTTTTACGGTTGTAACCATTAATAATGCGTTTGCGTAGCGCATCCGGTATAGATGCGGTTTCCGCCTTGGTCTGGTCTACAGCATACATTACATAAGGTAATTTTTGCAGGTAATCGATACAATCCTTTTTTATTGCGTCTTCGTCAATGTGCAGGTAGTTAATAATCCGATAATTCAGGTTTACCTG
>JBQCIS010000135.1:0-3942 GCA_051953515.1 Mucilaginibacter sp. | reverse complement strand
CAATATAAGAGGCAGAAACTACAAAAAATACGGCACCCAGTATTTATTGGATAACGACCGGTATAGTTACTGGGCTACCGACGATAATGTAAAAACACCGGAAGTAGTATTCAATCTGCATAAAAAGCAAACATTTGATGTGATAAGATTACGGGAAAACATAAAGTTGGGCCAACGTATTGAAGCAGTAGCATTTGATGCGTTTATAAAGGGCAAATGGCAGCAGATAGCATCCGCCACAAGTATAGGGGGTAACCGGCTGCTACGGCTAAGTGCCCCTGTAACAACAAATAAAGTTCGCCTGCGGGTTACCCAGTCGCCGGTATGCGTTGCTTTGAGTGACTTTGGATTATTTAAAATAGCTTCATCTAACACCGCCGTTTTACAGAAATAGAAATATGCATTCTTTTAAAAATTATATTATTTGCCTGATAATAATTTGTTCGGTTTATAAATCATCCGCGCAAGCGCCTTTGTATGATACTACCGCAAAACCGCAATTAATTTCACGGCAGTTCAGCTTTACCGAGGGTGCCTCGGTTGATAAATACGGCAATGTTTTCTTTACCGATCAGCCAAATAACAAAATATGGGAGTATGATGTGAATGGAAACCTGAGTTTGTTTATGGATAATGCCGGGCGCTCAAACGGCATGTATTTCGATCATAAAGGCAATTTGGTAACCTGCGCTGACGAACATGATCAATTATGGAGTATCAGTCCGCAAAAGAAGGTTAAAATTTTACTCAAAGATATTCATGGCAAACTAATGAATGGCCCTAACGATATCTGGATAGATAACAAAGGCGGCATTTACACGACCGATCCATACTATCAACGCGACTACTGGACACGTAAACAACCCGATCTGCAAGGTGCATGGGTATACTACTTGCCAAAAGGCAGCCATAACCCGATTATTGTGGATAGCGCGATAACAAAGCCCAATGGTATTGTAGGTACACCGGATGGCAAATACCTGTATGTAGCGGATATAGGCGCTAACAAAACCTACAGTTACACCATAAACGAAGATGGTACGCTATCGGACAAGAAACTACTCATTAACCAGGGTTCTGATGGGATGACGTTAGATGCACGAGGTAATATTTATCTCACCGGCAAAGGCGTAACGATCTATAACCATTATGGCGAACGGATAGGGCATATTGACATTCCTGAACCATGGACAGCCAACCTCTGTTTCGGTGGAAAGGATAAAAATGTGCTGTTTATGACGGCTTCGACAGCTATTTATACCCTGAGGATGAATGTGAGAGGCGTGGAGTAAAATGAACCTTAACGTAGAGATGCAATACTTTACGTCTCCGAATGAACATTAGCCCAAAGACGCAAAGTATTGCGTCTCTACAAATTTTACACCGCTTCCGGTAAGCTGATCTTAAATGTTGAGCCCATATTCTCAACACTGTCTACCTCGATCTTACCCTTGTGGCGCTCGATGATCTGCTTTACAATGCTCAGTCCCAAACCGGTAGATTGCTCACCGCGTATACCGGAACGACCCGATTTAGTGAAGCGATCGAAAAGAATTGGCAACATATCTTTGGGTATACCTATGCCATAATCCCGTATCCATACAGTCGCAAAGCCGTTCTCCCGGTTCAGGGTAATTTCAATTCTTTCATTATCCTTTGAGAATTTTATAGCGTTACTTATCAGGTTATCCATTACCCTGTGAAATTTCTCCTTGTTAATATTCACATTCAGTGGCTCGGGATAGCTTGTAAATATCAGTCGGGTATTTGCTTCGTTATGTATCTTCCAGCTGTCAATTATCTTGCGCATAAAATAGTTCAGGTCTATCTCTACAGTGTCTATCGTGCTCTGGTTGTCGTTACGGGCAGCCTCCAGCAGGTCAGTGATGATACCGCGGGCCTTTACACACGACGCTTTTATCACTTCTATGTTTTCCTGAGTGTCCGGGTCTCGTGTATCCAGTTCCATTAACATCGCAGTCGATTCAACGGCTGCAAGCGGGTTGCGCAGGTCATGCGCCACCATGCCCAATACCTGGTTCTTAAAGCTGGCGGCATTTTCTATCTCTACATTCTTTTCCCTGATTTCAAGATACTGCCGGTAATAATTGGCCTTGAATGAATAAAAGTATCTCGATGTTAAGTAAAATCCGCATAGCAATACGCATGATATTAATTCATTATAAATAATCTCAGTTGGGCCAGCCTGCGCATATAATAAGAATGCCGTAAATACGATGGCTATACTCACCAGCAATATTATCGTCTCGAAAAACTCAAATACGCACACCACACCGATGATCACCAGTGGGATCATATACAGCGTTATGGCATTACTTGGGTCGGAAGTGGCTATAAAACACGAAAAAATGCCGCATGAAACCAGGTAAAGGGAGAAAATGAAAACGAACAACGAAATTAAATTTCCCGCCTTTTTAGTTCTTTTGAAATAACTGATAAGTAAGTAGCTTATAACTATAAATACCGGCGTAATAATGATATATAGCCAGTTGGTAAAATTAAATTCAGGGAAATTTTCTGCCTTAGTTAAGCTGGCCGGGAATAGCAGGTACAGCAGCCGTATGATACCACAAAGCGCAAAAAATATCCAACTGGTAGTACGTACCGCCAAAAGGTTTTGTAAAGTGTAATAATTACGGTAGGCGGTAGTGTATTTTCGGGGTATTTTTTTCTTTACTAAAAGAGGCGCTTCCATTATCGTGGCAAAGGGATGTAAAAATAACTATTTTTTAGAAAGTGTCAGATATAAATGAGAATCAGGATAATACACTTGTCATTTCAATATTGCTAAAAACCAAAGTGCTTATGGTACGTTAATTCAATTGATAACAGATCTCTGTTACTGAAGCAAATCTGATTTGACAATTCGTCATGTAATGTTCTAATCTGAGTGACATTTTTACATAAAATAAGCATTGGTAAGCAATTTGATTACAATTGGTTATGAATTTTAACAACTTTACCATAAAAGCCCAGGAAGCTGTACAGAAAGCTTCCGAAATAACCATAGGCAACCAGCAGCAGGCCATTGAAACTGCGCACTTGCTCAAGGGGTTGCTATTGGTTGATGAAAACGTTATTACGTATTTATTAAAGAAACTGAACGTCAACCTTAACCGGTTGAACGATATACTGGATCAGCAGATCGCGTCCTTCCCGAAGGTGAGTGGCAGTAATGTATACCTATCTTCCGATGCCAATTCGGCATTGCAGAAAGCTACGTCATACCTGAAGGAATTTAAAGACGAGTTTGTATCTGTTGAGCATATTTTGCTTGGTATTTTAGCTGTAAACGATAAAACCAGTGCAGCACTGAAAGATTTCGGTGTAAATGAGAAAGACCTGAAAAAGGCTATCATCAGCCTGCGCGGCGACAGCAAGGTAACCGACCAAAATGCAGAAGCTACTTATAACGCGTTGAACAAATACGCCCGGAATCTCAACGAATATGCAGAGTCCGGCAAACTCGATCCGGTTATCGGCCGCGATGAGGAGATTAGGCGCGTTATCCAAATATTGTCACGCCGTACCAAGAATAACCCGATTTTGGTAGGGGAGCCGGGTGTGGGTAAAACCGCCATTGCCGAAGGTATTGCTTTCAGAATAATAAAAGGCGATGTACCCGAAAGCCTGAAACAAAAAACGGTATTCTCGCTGGATATGGGAGCGCTGGTTGCAGGCGCCAAATATAAAGGCGAGTTTGAGGAACGCCTGAAAGCTGTTGTGAAGGAAGTTATACAAGCCGAAGGCGACATTGTGCTGTTTATTGATGAGATACACACTCTTGTTGGTGCCGGCGGGGGCGAAGGCGCGATGGATGCCGCGAATATCCTTAAACCGGCCCTTGCCCGCGGCGAATTGAGGGCCATAGGTGCTACCACACTTAACGAGTACCAGAAATATTTTGAAAAAGATAAGGCA
>JBQCIS010000134.1:0-3820 GCA_051953515.1 Mucilaginibacter sp. | reverse complement strand
GCCCGGTCAGCTGCTAACTGGCAAACCTGATGTAAACTATTTAATCTTATTAATTTACCACAGCCCGAATCAATTTAGGGTCAAAATAACTGCCAATCTGTCATCTACTATTCAAATTTTATGTATTTTTGCAAACTGATTTCAAAAAAATATGGATACACTGTTTCAGGATAAAACACACGACGAGAGCAGGCAGGGAGAGGCTTTAATGCTGGAACCGAATGAGAAGAACAATGGCCGTAAGCTATATATTGAGAGTTATGGCTGCGCCATGAATTTTTCAGACAGCGAGATTGTGGCATCCATACTTTCGGAAAAAGGCTTTGAAACCACCACCGACCATAACGATGCCGACGTGGTGTTCATTAATACCTGCTCCATCCGCGAAAATGCCGAACAGCGTGTGCGTAACCGCCTGAAAGAATTTGCTACTGCAAAGGTGAAGAATCCCGGTATGGTAGTGGGGGTGTTAGGCTGCATGGCAGAACGCCTGAAATCGAAATTTTTAGAAGAAGAAAAGCTGGTTGACGTAGTGGTTGGTCCGGATGCATACCGCGATCTGCCAAACCTGATAGATAAGGTAGATGACGGCCAGCGCGCAGTGAACGTACTGCTGTCTCGCGAGGAAACCTATGCGGATATTAGCCCCGTACGCCTGAACAGCAACGGCATCAATGCCTTCGTATCCATTATGCGCGGGTGCGATAACATGTGCTCATTCTGTGTAGTACCGTTCACCCGTGGCCGCGAACGCAGCCGCGATCCGCAATCTATCGTAGCTGAATGCACCGACTTATATAATAAGGGCTACCGTGAGGTGACTTTACTGGGGCAGAATGTGGATAGTTATAAGTGGAAGCCGGAGGGGGCTGTTAGCTCGGCTGTAGTAAATTTTGCAGGCTTACTTGAATTGGTAGCTTTAGTAGCGCCCGATCTTCGCGTACGTTTTTCTACCTCGCATCCAAAAGATATTACCGATGAAGTGTTGTACACAATGAAAAAGTACGACAACATCTGCAAATACATTCACTTGCCGGTACAATCAGGCAATAGCCGCATACTGGAACTAATGAACCGCACTTACGACCGCGAGTGGTACATCAACAGGATCAACGCTATTCGCAGGATATTGCCGGGCTGTGGCATTTCAACAGACGTGATCACCGGATTTTGCAGCGAAACGGAAGAAGAGCACCAGGACACCCTGAGCATGATGGATTATGTGAAATACGATTTCGCCTACATGTTTATGTACTCTGAAAGACCCGGCACTTTAGCCGCCAAACGCTATGCGGATGATATTCCGGAAGATGTAAAGCGCCGCAGATTGAGCGAAGTAGTAAAAAAGCAACAGCAATACTCGCATGAACGTTTGCTGGAATTGATCGGCACTACGCAAAAGGTATTGATTGAGGGCTTCTCCAAAAAATCAGACAAAGACTACTGCGGCCGGAGCGACCAGAATGCAATGGTTGTTTTTCCGGTGGCTGAACATTATAAACCAGGGCAATATGTCGACGTACAGATTGAACGCTGCACAACAGCGACATTAATCGGTCGCGTTATCCCCCAAACCCCCTGAAGGGGAGTTACGTCCGCTTGGACAGCGGGTTTGGGCAATTAATTACAGTAAACCTATAAAACAATATTCCCCCTTTAGGGGGTTAGGGGGGCAAATGGATACACAAGAGATAAAACAACGCTTTGGTATTATCGGCAATTCGCCGTTATTGAACCGGGCGATAAATATAGCCAACCAGGTGGCGCCAACCGATATTTCGGTGCTCATTACCGGCGAAAGCGGCAGTGGTAAGGAGGTGTTTTCGCACATCATCCACCAGATGAGCCCTCGCAAGCACGGGCCGTTCATTGCCGTGAACTGCGGAGCAATACCAGAAGGTACCATCGACTCAGAATTATTTGGTCACGAAAAAGGCGCTTATACGGGCGCTATAGGCGAACGTAAAGGTTATTTCGAAACGGTTAACGGCGGTACCATCTTTTTGGACGAGATAGCCGAAATGCCGCTTGGTACCCAGGCGCGTTTACTGCGCGTGCTGGAATCAGGCCAGTTTATAAAAGTAGGTTCATCAAAGGTTGAAAAAACCAATGTGCGCGTAATTGCCGCTACCAACGTAGACGTTTACGAGGCGGTAAAAAATGGTAAGTTCCGCGAAGACCTGTACTATCGTTTAAATACCGTTCCGCTACGTATTCCGCCATTGCGCGACCGTAAGGAAGATATCTATCTGCTATTCAGGAAATTTACATCAGACTTTACCGCTAAATACCGTACACCGCCGATTCAACTGGACGAAGAGGCTCAGCAGGTATTGGTCAACTATTCATGGCCGGGCAATGTTAGGCAACTGAAAAACCTTGCCGAACAATTGGCCGTACTGGAAACCGACCGCGTAATTACCGGCCCAACGTTGCAAACCTACATCCCGCAGGAAACAGGCAAAAACCTGCCGATGCGCATCGAGGGTAACCAAACCAAGGAAGATTTTACCGAGCGTGATTTATTATATAAGGTACTGTTTGATATGAAGCGCGATATGATCGAGCTGAAAAAACTGGTGGCCGATATTGTAGAACACGGCGGTGTTTCGCCTAATTATGCTAACAATCCGCAGGTAATGAGCCAGCTTTACAGGGATATTGAACTGCCTGGCAATACCGACGGACAATTTACTTTACAACAACCCGTTACTAACAAGCCCGATGGGTTTAACATTACCCACGACGCGCAGGAAGTAGAGGAATCGCTGTCGCTGGTTGAAAAAGAATCAGACCTGATACGTAAAGCCCTTAAAAAACACAAAGGCAAGCGTAAATTAGCGGCCAATGAGCTGGGGATTTCCGAAAGGACGTTGTACAGGAAGATCAAAGAATTAAATTTGTAGCATAATACATGACAAGGCGAATAGGAATTTTAGTTGCGGTATGCGTGGCAGCGGCGTTTTTCAGCTCATGCAAAATTACGTTGAGCGGTGCCTCTACAGTAGGGTTGAAAACTATTTATGTAGGCTTTTTTGAGAATGATGCCCCGCTGGTGGTACCCAACCTTAGCCAGGATTTTACCGAACAGATAAAAGCACGTATTCGCTCTACTACCAGCCTTAGTATTGTGCAAACCCAGCAGGCCGACGCTATTTTAACAGGCAGTATTACCGGTTACAGTATTGCGCCGGTATCTATACAGGCCAATTCCAATACCAATGCGCCGCCAATAGCAAGTGCATCGGCATTAACCATTACCGTGCAGGTAAAGTATGTGAATAACGTGGATAAGACGAAAAGCTATGAGCAAAGCTTTAGCGAACCGATGAACTTTACCGGCGATATTGCAACGGCACAGAATAATTTGATAACGCAGATAAACAAGCAGCTTACTGAAGACATTTTCAATAAAGCTTTTGCGAATTGGTAAGTAATTAGTAGTTTCAGTAAAAGTGGAGCAATTGAGTAACCAACAAACTGACCTTTTTTGGGAATTATTGGCTAATCCGGCCGATAGGGGCTATTCGCATGTGCAAAATCTGCGTCAGCTGGTTAGCGAATATCCGCAGAGCAGCCTGCTGCAATCACTGTTGCTCTATGTGGGCGAGGATGACCATCTTCATCATGCCGCGGTGTACGCCGATCCGCGTTTGCTGTATAAATTGAGGCACAATGCCGGCAATTTATCCGACGTAAGCGGCGATCAGCTGATACAAACCGGTAACAAAAAGAGTGATGTTGAGGTAGATAATGCAGCGTATGACGCTGCGCCGGTACAGGAAATGCCCGCCCCGGTTGCGGATAGCGAACCGGAGCC
>JBQCIS010000133.1:0-3208 GCA_051953515.1 Mucilaginibacter sp. | reverse complement strand
GAATGTTTTACCTTTATTGCTACCGGTTGAGTTAAGGAATGTGGTACCGGCGCCCAGTTCAAGGAAGTTATTTTGGTCTTTGGTAAGCAGGTAGTTTACCTGTAAGGGAACGGTAAATACGGTATTGCCATAACTGTCGCTAAAATAACCGGCACCTACACGGTAGCCCCAGCCTTTACGCTCACCATTAAAACGAGCATCATAGTTCAATGAAATGGCTAAACCCGGGCCGCCAACCTCGGCATAAAGTGCTTTCATGCCTCGGGTTTTATCATCGCCCTGTTTAATGAAAACGGTATCGGTTTTTTTAATATAAACGGTGTCGGTCTTTTTAACGCTTATTTTTTTCTGCCCGTTAGGGAGCGTTGTAGTGGTGGTAGTGGTTGTAGTAGTAGTGCTTGATGAGGTGGCCGAACCGCCGGTTGCAGTATCTCCGGTACCTGGTGTAGTTGCAGCAGCAGCCGGGGTGTTTATGCTTTTACCTTCTACAGCTGCATTTGAAGCTGTATGCGGTTTAGGATGATTATTCAAATAATCGTGATATGGTGCGGGCGAATCGCCGGCTGCTGCATCTGTAGTAACGGGTGCAGTTACAGCAGGGGCGGTAACCGGAGCACTTACACTTTTAGCTACAGTGGCAGCCCGAGCGCTTGTACCTGTAGCAGCCACATTGGCATTTGAATGCCCATGCGGTTTCGGATGGTCATTTAAATAATCATGATAGCCGGTTCTTTCAGCGGTAGTAGGCGCTGTATTGTCATCATCTACAGCGTTTGTTCTAACAGGTTTTGAAACAGGGGTATTATTATAGTCGGCGCCGCTGCGCTCAGCTGTTGATGGCGCGGTAAAACGTACAACAGGCTTTTTTGTATATTTCTGACCAGGGGTAACCACCACAATAACTTTTATGGTATCACCTTTAGGGGTAACTAAGCTATCCTGTGCATTGGCGCTGATTTGAACAGAAATAAGAAATATCAGTGCAAGTAAAATTTTTGCGATAGGCTTATTCATATATGAGTTTGTTCACTTTGTGTTAACAGATTTGAGCATATTATTACGAGAATTGTTACCAATATGTTTCGTAAATGCCCAATCTAATCAATTTAACACCGGGTGAACATCGTCTTTTATAGTCAGATCAAGCGCATCATCAACCTTCTGATCCAATAAAGCAAGTTTAATCACTTCGCGCATATCGGTCACGTAATGGAACTGTAAGTCTTTGATATAATCTTCTTTTATTTCCAGAATATCTTTATGATTTGACTTGCAAAGGATGATCTCTTTGATATTGGCACGTTTGGCCGCCAGGATCTTTTCTTTAATACCGCCTACAGGTAAAACACGGCCGCGTAAGGTGATCTCGCCCGTCATGGCGAGGTGTGGTTTTACCTTGCGTTGGGTAAATGCCGAGGTAAGGGCAGTAAGCATGGTTACACCTGCCGACGGCCCATCCTTCGGCGTGGCGCCTGCCGGAACGTGGATATGAATATCCCATTGCTCAAAAAGCTTTGGATCGATATTGAAAACTGATGAGTGCGCACGCAGGTAAGCTAAAGCGATAGTAGCGGATTCCTTCATAACATCGCCCAGGCTGCCGGTAAGCGTTAACCGGCCTTTGCCGGGGCTTAAACTTGCTTCAATGAACAGGATATCGCCGCCAACCTGTGTCCAGGCCAAACCGGTTACTACGCCGGCTACATTGTTGCCTTCGTACAGGTCTTTATCAAAGATCGGTGCGCCTAGTATTTTTTCGAGGTCGCGTTTGCTCACGTTCGGGTTGAATGGTTCTTCCATGGCAATGCTTTTGGCCAGGCCACGCACTACCGAACCGATCTTTTTATCCAAAGCGCGAACGCCTGATTCGCGGGTGTAATCTTCTATCAGCTTTTCCAGCACATCGTTCTTTATGGCTACATCTTTGGCTTTAAGGCCATGTGCCTCACGCTGTTTAGGCAGCAGATGCTGTTTAGCTATCTCCACCTTCTCCTCAATGGTGTACCCGTTTACTTCAATGATCTCCATACGGTCAAGCAACGCCGGCTGAATGGTGCTCAGCGAGTTTGCCGTAGCGATGAACATTACGTTTGAAAGATCGAAGTCCAGCTCCACATAATGATCGTAAAAAGTACTGTTCTGTTCAGGATCGAGTACCTCAAGTAATGCAGACGATGGGTCTCCCCTGAAATCGTTACCTACTTTATCTATCTCATCCAGAATAAACACAGGATTTGCTGCCCCTGCCTTTTTAATGGAGCTGATGATGCGGCCCGGCATAGCACCGATATAAGTTTTACGATGGCCGCGAATTTCGGCCTCGTCGCGGATACCGCCCAACGCCATGCGGACATATTTACGGCCTAAAGCCTTTGCAATAGATTTGCCCAGCGAAGTTTTACCCACGCCCGGAGGCCCAACCAGGCACAGGATAGGGGCCTTCATGTTGTGCTTTAGCTTAAGCACAGCAAGGTATTCTATAATACGCTGTTTTACCTTATCCAGCCCGAAGTGGTCCCTGTCGAGTATTTTCTGGGCGCGTTTAAGGTCGAAATTATCTTTGGTGAATTCGTTCCATGGCAGGTCAAGCAGTAATTCAAGGTAGTTGATCTGCACTGAATAATCTGCTGCTGCCGGGTTAATGCGAGCCAGTTTGTCCAGCTCTTTGTTGAAATGATCGGCAACTTCTTTTGCCCATTTCTTTTTGCCCGCACGTTCACGCAGGTTATCTATTTCCAGGTCGGGCGTATTGCCGCCTAATTCTTCCTGTATGGTTTTCAGCTGCTGGTTAAGGAAGTAATCGCGTTGCTGTTTATCAAGGTCTACACGTACCTTGGTCTGTATCTGGTTTTTCAGCTCCAGCATTTGCAGGTCCTGTGTCAGGTATTCCAACACCATGTTTGCACGGTCGCGCAGGTTTGCCATTTCGAGCAAACGCTGCTTAGCCGCCATATCGGCATTCATATTTGATGCAATAAAATTGATCAAAAATGAGGTACTCTCAATATTACGGATAGCGATGCCGGCTTCGCTCGGAATATTTGGCGAAAGCTGGATAATGCTCATAGCCATGTCTTTGATAGACGAGATCATGGCTTTAAATTCCTTGTCTTCCTTCGCTTTTATTTCTCGGAACGGATCGATGGTAGCCTTAATATAAGGCTCGCTTTGTATTTCATCCCTTAAAATAAAACGCTTTTTGCCTTGT
>JBQCIS010000132.1:0-5814 GCA_051953515.1 Mucilaginibacter sp. | reverse complement strand
CGTACAATGGTTTGCTCCAGCGCATGCGAGAATGGCCCGTGGACAATATCGTGCAATAGAATGGCAATGGTTACGGCTTCTTCTTCCGCTTCGGTAATTACCTGGCCTTTATAGCGCAGTGTTTCAACCGCCATGCTCATCAGGTGCATAGCGCCCAGGGCGTGGTGGAAACGGGTGTGCAAAGCGCCGGGATAAACCAGGTGCGTCATACCCAACTGCTTAATATAACGCAGCCGTTGGAAATAGGGATGCGAGATGAGATCGAAAACCAGATCTGACGGAATGCTGATGAAGCCGTAAACCGGGTCGTTTACTATTTTCTTTTTATTCAAGTTTTTCTCAAATGAAATGTAGCGTAAAGGTACGATGCCTGTAGTATATTTGTTAAATTTTGTTAATCATGAAAGATTGATGACAACAAACACTAAACTTTGGGGGTTATATCTGTCTGAATAAGTTAGGAATGGCAAAATATTACTGACAAGTTTTGTCTAAATAAATTCAGTCAAAACATTTTAATTCAATATCAATGCAAGATACTACCATATTATGGGCCGACGACGAGATAGATCTCCTGAAACCCCACATTTTATTTTTGAACGAGAAAGGATACAAGGTTACTACCGTTACCAATGGCTATGATGCCGTCGATTCTTTTAAAAACAACTATTTTGATGTTGTTTTTTTGGATGAGAACATGCCGGGACTGACCGGTTTGGAAACCTTGTCGCAGATAAAGAACATTAAGAACGATGTGCCGATTGTGCTCATCACCAAAAATGAGGAAGAATACCTGATGGAAGATGCTATCGGCTCCAAGATAGACGACTATCTTATTAAGCCGGTACATCCGAAACAGATATTGCTTACCGTAAAAAAGCTGACCGAAAACAAGCGCCTTGTGAGTGAAAAAACCACTATGGCCTATCAGCAGGATTTCCGCACACTGGGCATGACGTTGAACGACAATCTCAGCTACCAGGAATGGGCAGAAGTTTATAAAAAACTTATTTATTGGGAACTGGAACTGCAAACGCTTGAAGATGCAGGTATGCACGAGATCCTGACCCTGCAAAAGGCCGAAGCCAATACGCAGTTCTGCAAGTTTATTGAGAAGAATTACCTTAATTGGCTGAAAAATCCGGAGAATGGGCCGATTACCTCGCCGCAGCTTTTCAAAAAGAAAGTGTTCCCTAAATTGGAGGGGAATAAGGGGCCGCTATTTTTTATCCTGATAGATAATTTACGTTACGACCAGTTCAGGCTGATCAACCCGATCATTTCGGAATACTTCAGGCTGGAGGAAGAGGATTGCTACTACAGCATACTGCCAACCGCTACGCAATATGCGCGTAATGCTATCTTCTCCGGACTAATGCCGCTGGATATGGAAAGACGTTTCCCGGCAATGTGGCAAAACGACGAGGATGAAGGCGGAAAGAACTTGTTCGAGGCGGATTTCCTGGCCGACCAGCTGAAACGGGTATTACGTAAAGATGTTAAACATTCATACACCAAAATACTGAACCTGGATGAGGGACGCGCGCTTAACGAATCCGTTAATAACCTGATGAATAACGACTTGAATGTAGTGGTGTATAACTTCGTGGATATGCTGTCTCACGCGCGTACCGATATGCAGATGATCCGCGAGCTGGCCAGCGACGATTCGGCTTACCGTTCGCTTACATTATCATGGTTTGAGCATTCGCCGTTATACGATCTGCTGCGGTTTCTGGCGCAGAAAAACGTGCGTGTGATCATTACTACCGACCACGGCACCATCCGCGTAAAAAAACCAAGCAAGATCATCGGCGACCGCAATACCAACACCAACCTGCGCTATAAACAGGGCCGGAACCTTAATTTTACACCAAAAGAAGTGTTCCATATTAAAAACCCGCATGATGCCATGCTGCCTAAGCTGCACGTAAGCTCAAGCTTTGTTTTTGCCAAGGAGGATAGTTATTTCGTTTACCCGAATAACTATAACCACTTTGTGAATTTTTATAACGAGACGTTCCAGCACGGCGGTATCTCATTGGAAGAAATGGTCATACCGATAGCGACTTACGGGCCTAAATAAGAATTGAGATAGTAAACCGTCACGCCGAACTTGTTTCGGCATCCCACATATAGGTATGCGCTATACATGCGACCCGCCTGATTGATGTGGTGCCGAAACAAGTTCGGCATGACGTGGCGGAAAATGAAAACAGTAAACAAACCAAAGCGGGCAAAGGCCTGCCGGAGAACCGGGCCGGGTGTTTTGCCTGCGGGTGGAAGGTTTTTTCCGGCTTGATCTTTTGGTTACTTTTGGATCAAGCCAAAAGTAACAGCCTCAGCGGCAATTGAGCGTTGGAAGCAGCAGGTAACCAAGCGCTAGTTAGCAAAGCACCAGGCAAATGAGAAAACGTGTCGTACGTTCTACTTAATCCCCATTTCCTTTTTCAAAAACTGCCCTGTGAAGCTTTCTTTTACTTTGCACAAACCTTCAGGCGTACCACTGAACAGTATTTTACCGCCGCCTGAACCACCTTCCGGACCGAGATCTATTACATGGTCGGCAACCTTTATCACATCGAGATTGTGCTCTATCACCAGCACCGTATTGCCTTTGTCGACCAATTGGTTCAGTACGCCGAGCAATACGTTAATATCTTCAAAATGCAGGCCGGTGGTTGGTTCGTCCAGAATATAAAAGGTGTTGCCGGTATCTTTTTTGGAAAGCTCGGTGGATAGTTTTACACGTTGCGCTTCACCGCCGGATAGGGTGGTTGATGCCTGACCAAGCGTGATATAGCCCAAGCCTACATCTAAAAGCGTTTTTACCTTGCGGTAGATGGATGGGATGTGCTCAAAAAACGCGGTTGCGTCTTCAATACTCATGTCCAGAACATCGCTGATGGATTTACCGCGATAGCGTACTTCCAGTGTTTCGCGGTTGTAGCGCCTGCCGCCACATTCTTCGCAGGGCACCTGCACATCAGGCAAAAAGTTCATTTCTATCACCTTCATGCCCGCACCCTGGCAGGTTTCGCAGCGGCCTCCTTTTACGTTGAACGAGAAACGGCCGGGTTTATAACCGCGTATCTTCGATTCTGGCAATTGTACATACAGGTTACGAATATCCGAAAACACGCCGGTATACGTAGCCGGGTTTGAGCGCGGCGTACGGCCGATAGGTGTCTGATCGATCTCGATCACCTTGTCGATATTTTCCAAGCCTTCAACTTTTTCATAAGGTAAAGGTTGTTTCTTAGCCCTGAAGAAATGGTGGTTCAGTATCGGGTATAACGTTTCGGTGATCAAGCTTGATTTGCCACTGCCGGATACGCCGGTAATGCCGATCATCTTACCCAAAGGAAAATTAACGCTTACCTTTTTCAGGTTATGGCCGGTGGCATTCTTAAGCGATAATACCTTTCCGCTGCCTTCGCGCCGTTTTTCAGGCACGGCTATTTCACGCTCGCCGTTAATATAAGATGTGGTGAGCGTATGCTTCTTCATCAACTGCGCAGGTGTTCCTTCGGCAACTACTTCGCCGCCATGTACACCTGCTGCCGGGCCCATGTCTATCACGTGGTCCGCTTCGAGTATCATATCCTTATCATGCTCTACCACCAGTACCGAGTTACCCAGATCGCGAAGGTTTTTGAGCGCTTTTATGAGGCGCTCGTTATCGCGCTGGTGCAGGCCGATGCTTGGCTCGTCAAGTATATACATCACGTTCATCAGCTGTGAACCGATCTGCGTAGCCAAACGGATACGCTGCGCTTCGCCGCCGGAGAGCGTACGTGCCGTACGGTCAAGCGTGAGATAGCTTAATCCCACATCCAGCAGAAAAACAATGCGGGCGCGTATCTCCTTTAATATTTCTTTGGCTATAACATTCTGTCTCTCGTTCAGCCTGTCTTCCAGTCCGTTGAACCAGCCTTGCAGTATGTTAATGTCCATGCAGGCCAGTTCAAAAATATTCTTACCGTCGACCTTAAAGTGCAGCGATTCCTTTTTCAGCCTCGCGCCGTCACATACCGGGCAGGTTTTCAGCACACGGTAATTCTCCATATCGCCCAAGTCGTCTTCACTGCGGCGCTCCTGCTGTTCTTCTAGCATGCGAATAATACCGTCGAATGTAATTTGGTAGCTTTGTACGTTCCATTTGTTATACTCAACAGCAACAGTGAGCATATCCGGCGAACCATTCAGGATAATATCGAGCTTTTCGCGGTCGAGCTTTTCTATTGGTGTGGATAAACTGAACTCATATTTCTTTGCCAGCGCCTTCAATACCTGAAAAATCCAGGTCTCCCGGTATTCGCCTAACGGGGCCAGGCCGCCATTTATAATGCTTAGTTTAGGATTTGGGATAACCGATGCTTCATCCACCTCGAATATATAACCCAGGCCATTACATTTCTCACAAGCACCATAGGGCGAGTTGAATGAGAAGGTATTAGGCTGCGGCTCATCATAAGAGATGCCCGAAACCGGATCCATCAGGTATTTGCTGAAATAGAAAACATTATTGTCCTTATCCGCTATTCTGATGATGCCTTTTGCTGTTTTTAGTGCCGACTGGATGGAGGTATGTAAACGTTTGGTATCCTGTGAGTTAACCTGCAGGCGGTCCACTACAATATCAATGTCGTGTATCTTGTAACGGTCGAGTTGCATTTTAGGCTCAACATCCATAATACTGCCGTCAACCCATACCTTCAAATAACCCTGTTTGCGTATTTGCTCAAACAATTCGCGATAATGGCCCTTACGTGCCTTTACAACCGGTGCAAGGATGTTTACCGGCTGACCGTCAAATCGTTCAATTATTGTTTTCAGTATCTGGTCTTCAGACATACGCTCCATTTTTTCGCCGGTTTCATAAGAGTAAGCCTCTCCGATACGTGCGAACAACAAACGCATAAAGTCATATATCTCGGTAATGGTACCCACAGTTGAACGCGGATTTTTGCTGGTGGTTTTCTGCTCAATAGCAATCACCGGGCTCAAGCCGCTTACCTTATCCACATCCGGCCGTTCCATACCGCCCATAAACTGGCGGGAATAAGCCGAAAATGTTTCCATATAGCGGCGTTGCCCTTCGGCATAAATGGTATCAAATGCCAATGACGATTTACCGCTGCCACTTAAACCGGTGATCACCACCAGTTGGTTGCGCGGAAAGGAAACATCTATATTTTTCAGGTTATGTACCCGGGCTCCGTACACTTCTACTTCGCTTTGTTCGCCAAGGTCAAGGGGTTTATTGATCATGCTTATTTAGTGATGGAATGAATTAGTGATGGGGTGAATAAAGCTGTAAAATCACTCATTCAGTCATTCACTAACTCGCTCAATTGATTTTGCTACAAATATACGCAAAAAAGGCCGGTCTGCCATTTGGCAAACAGGCCTTTAACGTGCTCTTTAAAATTTTTACAAATCAATTATAGGCCAGCAATTCCGGCGATGGCTTGGTATAAACTGAAGCCAGCTTATAGCCATATTTAGCTGGTTTGCTGAGTATTTCCTTCATCGCAATGATGTTGTATACATACACGCCGGTTTCGCGGTTAAGGTGCATGCGGAAATAATTATCCTCGTTTTGTTTGTTGATGGCCCGGGCCAGCTGTATTTCGCCATTGTTGTAAGCTGCAGCCGCCAGTGTCCAGCTCTTGAACTGTCCGTAGAGTTCCCTGATATACTTGCAGGCCGCAACGGTTGATTTTCGCAGATCCATACGTTCATCCACGCCGTGGCCAACTTTCAGGCCGTAAGTACGCGCCGTACCGGGCATAAATTGCCAAATACCGG
>JBQCIS010000131.1:0-16609 GCA_051953515.1 Mucilaginibacter sp. | reverse complement strand
AACTGGGTTATATAAAACTGGAAGGCGCAATTTCTGACAACCTGGACAATGCGGAATACCGCTTTCTCCGGCTTACTATACAAGAAAACGCCCCGCATATTGTAAAATACTATCATCAGATACCCGCCGATAAAGCTATTATAGTAAAAGGCTTTAAAACACTCTCGCCTGATGTAAGAGAGGCTGTAAGGGAATACAGTAAAACATCAAAAGTATTAAGCCCCCAGGATTTTTAACATAATGGCGAAGAAAGTACTGGCAATATATTATTCTCAATCGGGACAATTAGGCGAAATCATAGATAACCTTACTGCTCCGCTTATTGGTGCCAATATTGAGATAGAAATAGTAAGGGTAAGAATGGCGAACGACTACCCTTTCCCATGGACGGCCGACCGTTTCTTCAGCGTAATGCCTGATTGCCAGTTGGATGTACCGGCGGAAGTTGCGCCATATCAATTAAAAGAAGAAAGATATGATCTGGTGATATTAGGCTATCAGGCCTGGTTCCTGTCGCCGAGCATTCCCTTCAATTCGCTGATGCAAACGCCGCAGTTGAAAGCAGTTTTGAAAGACACACCCGTGATTACTGTAACCGGCGCACGCAATATGTGGTTAAACGCCTTTGTACGGGTGAAAAAGCTGATAAAAGCTGCCGGCGCAAATCATGTGGGCAATATTGCTTTGGTGGATACGCACGCCAACCCCGTGAGCTTCATTACCATTTTTCATTGGATGCTGCACGGTAAAAAAGACCGATACCTAAACATTTTTCCGCCTCCGGGTGTTCAGGAAGCTGATATTAAGCATACCGTTGTGTTTGGCAACGCTATCCTTCCGCACTTACAAAACAATAGCTGGGAAAACCTGCAGGATGATCTTGTAAAGGAAGGCGCCGTTAAACTAAACTACAATTT
Source organism: Mucilaginibacter sp. (assembly GCA_051953515.1). GTDB lineage: Bacteria > Bacteroidota > Bacteroidia > Sphingobacteriales > Sphingobacteriaceae > Mucilaginibacter. The sequence continues at coordinate 15,692 of JBQCIS010000131.1, read as the reverse complement.
GATGGTCATAGAGGGCACAGCCGGAAAAATATTTGCATTTTGGGCCCGGTTAATATCACATAAAAAAAATAAGATGCCGTGGATAAGAGCGTTTAAGTATTATCTGCTGGTAGCGTTTTTTGTGGGAGCGCCAATTGTGATCACAATTGACGGGATATTGTTCCGCTTTTTTGCCCCGAAACGTATTAGAGCGAAAAAGCATTATTATTTAAATTTAAATTAATTTCTATCTATATGTCTGGTACTGAAGTTTACATAAATAGCACATCGGCCTACTTCCCGAACGAGCCCGTTAGCAACGACGACATGGAAGCATACCTGGGCTATATTAATGGCAAACCTTCCAAATCAAAAAACATTGTATTGCGCAACAATGGCATTAAAAACCGTTACTACGCGTTGGAAAAGGGCGGAAAATCCACCCACACCAATGCACAGATGACCGCCCTGGCTGTTCGCGAATTGTTTAAAGATGATCCTGATAAGCTAAAGGAGATTGAACTGCTCTCCTGCGGCACTTCATCGCCAGACCAGGTAATGCCCAGCCACGGCGTAATGACGCACGGCTGGTTGCCCGAAGCAGAATCAATAGAAGTGGTTTCGCCTGCCGGTGTGTGCTGTGCGGGTATGCACGCCATAAAATACGCTTACCTTGCTATCAAAACCGGCGATGTAAAACTGGCGGTGGCAACAGGTTCGGAGCGTTTCTCGGGTTTATTGGTTTCTGATGTATTTGAGGATGAATCCAAACACCTTGAAGAACTTAATCAAAACCCATACATCGCCTTCTCAAAGGAGTTTTTGAGGTGGATGCTATCTGACGGCGCTTCGGCATTCCTGATGAGCGATAAGCCAAACGAAACAGGCCTGAGCCTGCGTATAGACTGGATAGAAGGCGTATCTTATGCCAACGAAATGAAAACCTGCATGTACATGGGCGCCGAAAAGATGCCTGATGGTTCGTTGAAAGGCTTCATGTATTACACACAAGAGGAGATAAAAAACCACTCTATATTTAGTGTAAAGCAAGATATAGCGCTATTAAGCGACAACATAGTTGACCTTGGCGGAAAGAAAATTAAGGAAATTCTTGACCGCCGTGGCGTTACTGCCGACGATATCAACTACTTCCTGCCGCATATCTCAAGCGATTTCTTCCGGCCGAAAATTTATGACATGGTACAAATGTACGGCGGCGGCATTCCTTACGAAAAATGGTTCATTAACCTTTACAGCGTTGGCAATGTTGGCGCAGCATCGGTATACCTCATGATTAATGAACTATTTAACAGCGGCCGGTTGAAAAAAGGCGAACGCCTGTTGTTACTGGTGCCGGAGAGCGCCCGTTTCTCGTACATGTATGCAATGTTAACGGTTGTTTAGTAATGAAAAAAGAAGACGTTCCGCAGGATTTAGGCGCATTGGGCAAGCTCACCAACGAGGTTTGCTATGCGACCGACAGTTCGGGCAAATATGTTACCGCATTGAGCCGTGGATGGGACGTAAAAATATCTGCTTTGGATACCGCCTGGGATGAAGTTTCTGAACGTATCAATGCCGCCAAACAAAAAGTAATGCGTAATGAAGCCAGCCCGCTGCTGTTCTTTATGGAAAAAGGTTTGATGGACGTACATATACTGGCCGGTTATACCGGTTTCTGGACATGGCAGGTAAAAAGGCACTTAAAGCCGAACGTATTTAAAAAACTAACAGATAAGCAACTTAGGCGCTATGCCGAAGTTTTTAATGTAACGATAGATGATCTTAAAACCATGAATGTGCATGAAGCTTAATTTTGAACACCTTCAATCTGCACATTGTGAAAATGGCGTAACCCGCAGCCTGCTTAAAAATATCGGTGTAAATGAAATTACCGAACCGCTGGCTTTAGGTATTGGTTACGGCCTGTTCTTTGTTTATCTGCCGTTCCTCAAGATCAATAACGGTCCGGTTATTGCCTTCCGGCCCATGCCGGGGCTTATATTCAACCGCGTTTGCAAGGCGCTGGGTATTCCGGTTATCCGCAAAAAATTTAGTTCGAAAGAGAAAGCAGAAGCATTTTTAAACCAATGCCTGAACGAAGGCCACCCGGTGGGTTGCCAGGTAGGGGTTTACTATCTGCCTTATTTCCCAAAGGAATATCGCTTTCACTTCAATGCCCATAACTTGATCGTTTACGGTCGCGAGGGAGAAGATTATTTGGTGAGTGACCCTGTGATGGAATATACCACCAAACTTAGCCCATACGAACTGGAGCGTGTACGTTTTGCCAAAGGCACTTTGGCACCAAATGGACAGCTCTACTACCCTAAACCGGGCAGCATTGTTACGCCGGAGCAGATAAAAAAAGGCATAAAGCATGGCATTGAAAAAAACGCAAACATTATGCTGCAAAGCGTTGTACCTATTGTCGGCATAAAAGGCATTAGGTATACCGGAAAAAGAATAAAAACCTGGCGTAATAAGCTCGGCACAAAAAAAGCGGGCTTATACCTGGCCCAGTTAGTGCGTATGCAGGAGGAGATAGGTACAGGTGGCGGCGGTTTTCGCTATATTTATGCTGCTTTTTTGCAGGAAGCGTTTGCCTATCATCCAATTGACGAATTGATGGAGATATCCAAATTATTCACCGAATCGGGCGATTTATGGCGCACATCGGCAGTACAGGCCGCGGGCATTTACAAAGGGCGCCTTGGCAGCCAGGAAGACTTTAATACTATGGGCGATTATCTGCTGGAGATAGCCGAGCTGGAACGCAAAGCATTTACCGCTTTAAAAAATATAAAATGGCAGTAAGCGATATCTATGCAATAGCTATTTCTGATATGTCGTTCCGCTACCCGGATAACGATGAACTGTCATTTGCTAATTTCAACCTAAAAATAAAAAAAGGCGACAGATTTGGCCTGTTCGGGCCGAATGGTGCAGGCAAAACCACCCTTATGAACCTGATGACCGGTTTGCTGCGCGCCGATAGTGGCGAAATAAAACTATTAGGCAAGGCTGTTGGTAAACACAGCAATGCCGTAAACAGGTTGTTCGGTTTTGTGCCGCAGGATTTTTCCTTTTACAGGGAATTATCCCCGGTAGAAAACCTGGAATTTTTTGGTGCGTGGGCAGGCTTAACAAAAGACCAGATCAGGAGCCGTACTGACGAGCTTTTAGGCGTGCTTGGCCTAAATGATGTTCGAGACAAACCCGTACAAAAGTTTTCAGGCGGAATGAAGCGACGCGTAAATCTTGCCATTGGCGTAATTCATAAACCACAGATCCTTTTCCTGGACGAACCGACAGTAGGCGTAGATGTGCAAAGCCGCCATGCTATACTGAACTATCTGCTTGAATTGAATAAAGCCGGTACAACGCTCATTTACACGTCTCACCAGCTAAATGAGGCGGAAGATCTGTGTGACGAGATCGCGCTGCTGGACAACGGCAAGATTATTAAACAAGGTAATATTGATGTTTTGCTTAAAGATCATCAGCATGAAAGCCTTGAGGCGCTTTTCTTAAATTTAACAGGCAAACACTACCGCGACGATGTTTAAACTCTGGGCAACTATAAAAAAAGACTTCAGGATATTGCTGCGCGATAAGATCGGCATTGTTCTGATGTTTGTGATGCCCATTATATTGGTGATAGTCGCAACGGGAATACAGAACAGTACTTTCCAACTCGTGAATAAAAACCGGATAAAAGTATTGATTTGTAACCAGGATACGGGCAAATCCGGAAAGGAACTGATCAGTAACCTGGATAAAATAGGTATGTTTTCGGTACAGGAATTGCCGCAAAACCAATCAACAGTACTAACTAACCAAATGCAGCAAACAGATGCCATGCTTGGAGTGGTAATCCCCTCAAACTTTTCGGCGCAGGTGATGTCTGATGCAAACAAGGCTGCCGGTAAAGCACTGAAAAGTTTTGGTCTGCAAAGCGATTCGGCAAAAACGCTGAATAAATTTTATCCGCTAAAGATGTATTACAACCCGGTGATGGAAGAATCGCTGCAAATGTCTGTTACAAGCGCTATACAAAGCGTAGTACAAATGGTAGAGAGTCGCCAAACGCTGCGTATCATGTATTTCAGCATTAATGAAAAGCCGCTGCCTGTTCAGCTGGAAAATGAAATGCTTAACAACAAGGCACCTATTGATGTTATCCCCGTTTCAAAAAATAAAATACGCAGCATGCCGAACGCTACTCAGCATAACGTACCGGCGTGGACCATCTTCGCTATGTTTTTCGTCATTATGTCGCTTAGCGGCAGTGTAGTGCGCGAAAAAAACAGCGGCAGCTTTATACGCCTTAAAACATTGCCCACCAACTTTATGATTGGCATATTTTCCAAACAGATCACTTATATGGTGGTAACCATATTACAGGCTTTGGTTATATTTTCTATGGGCTTCTGGCTTTTCCCTTCAATGGGATTACCAGCCTTAAATGCACCGCTACATGTTTGGGGATTGATCCTGGCTACCATCATCTGCGGCTGGTGTGCTGTGAGCTACGCTATATGCGTGGGTGTATTTTCTAAAACACAGGAACAAGCCAACGGGTTCGGTGCTATTTCCATCGTAATAATGGCCGTTATAGGCGGACTGATGGTTCCTACCTTCGCCATGCAGGGACTGGTAAAAACGGCGTCGAGCCTTTCGCCGCTGCATTGGTGCCTGGAGGCTTATTACTCGCTATTTCTAAATGGAGGGCAAACAAGTGTGGTGCTAACCAACCTTTTATATGTATTCATCATCACAATAGCCATACAGGTTATTACTTATTTAGCGTTGAAAAGAAAAAATTTAATATAATTGCCGCGTGGAAAGAGAAGCATTAAAACAACAACTGAAACAACAGATCATTACATTTCTTAACCTCACGCCGATGACGCCGGATGAAATTAAGGATGACGAGCCACTCTTTGGCGATGGCTTAGGATTGGACTCTATAGATTCGCTCGAATTGATCGTACTCATGAAAAAAGAATACGGCATCAACATACAAGATCCCAAAGAAGGCCGCAAAGTGCTGGTGGATGTAAATACGATGGTGGATTATATTCTGGCTAACGGAAAGAAATAGCTTTTGAGGTAAAAGGTGAAAGGTTAAAGGTTGAGAAAAACGCCTTTAAACTTAAAGCAAGCGCCATTCCCATTGCTCATCGTTGCATTCACAACAATATCTTCCCCAGTTACGGAATAACCCGCGTTCAGTTGCAATAAGGCGTTTGCCGAAGGATCTATAATTGATAAAAATTTCATCTGATCCGCCTTTTTGAGGCGGATTTTTTTATCTAATGCAGCTTCCAGAACTTCTTTTAGTATTTGAAGCATGCAGGCGCCGGGCAAAACCGGCTGACCGGGAAAATGGCCTTCGAATATCCCGTTGCTTTTATCCAATTGCAGTTCGGCAACAATCTTTCCTTCTGAAGTGATTAAAGAAACAATAGTATAAAGCTTATCCCTCAGCATCGTCTTTTAATTAACATGCCGAAACCAGCATCAGTGAATGATAGGTATTTAGATAATGATTATAGATCAGTATTCTTTTGGGTGCTGATTTGCTTATCGCACGTTCTTTAATTATATCCGGAACAGTCTGCTTTTTCAGAATATTGGCGGCCATCCATAAAGCAAACGAAGTTGATACCGGATATTCGCCGCTCAAATGTTTGTAGTTAGCCAATGCAGTATTTTGGAAGATGGAACTGTTCAATTTCGCATAAACAGCATCATTTTTTGTATCGCCGTTGCGACCGGTGATGACAAGATCGATATCGTTTACAGTTAAACCTTGTCTTGAGAGAAACGCGTCTATCCTTGCTTCTATTTCAGCGGTGTCCTTCAACCCATAAAAGGTTTCCACGCCATCAAATCTGGCAAGGTTGTCAGCCGAAGCTTTATCTGACAGCAAGAAGAAAGAAGCACCTTCGCCCCCTATCGTTCCGTTGGTTGGTGTGCTGAATAATTCAAAATTTGATAACGGCCAGCGTTTAAATAAACCCAAACGACTTAACACTTTATAGCTGGCGTCGGTCATTTCTTCAACACCGCCTACCAGTATATCGTCCCCTTCCTGCTCGTTCAGCAGCATGATGGCATCAATAAGCGCACTTTCAAACGAGATGCCCTTATGTACAAATGTGTTGTTGTAATTATGGCACTTCAGCATCAGCGCTACCTGTGCAGCTACCGTATTATGGGTGGATTGAATGAATGCTGTTGGCGGCAGCATCTGTTCATCCATTTCAATCATACGGTTCATAAATGTAAGCGTATCCTCCAGGCAGCCTAATGCTGTTCCGGTAATGATGGCACCCGGCATTTCTACATTCGCCAGTTCAAGGCATTCTTTTGCTGCAGCCACGCCCATTTTTATCACATGGCTCATTCTACGAATGGATTTCGCATCAATAAAGCGGGTATAATCCGGTGCAATAGCAGGCAGACGGGTATCGTTATATTCGACAGGCTGATCTAAAAAGCCCTCTGTCCCAAAAGTTTTCTGGGGCGAAACACAAGCCGATGAGCGGATATAGATAGCCATATTTTTAAATGCGCGAAAATATTAAGGATGTGCAATTACCGCCAAACCCAAACGAGTTTGACATTACATTATCAATTTGATTATCTTTTGAAAATTTCGTTTCGGGCGAAAATGGCAATTCTTCCATTTGCGTTTCAAACCGGAGATTGGGATAAATAAAACCATGTTTAATGGACAATACCGAAAATACCGCCTCAATGCCGCCACTCGCACCCAATGTATGCCCGGTGAAGGATTTAGTGGAGCTCATCGGCGGAAAATCCGACTCAAATAAACGCTTGATGGCCGTTCCCTCTGCACTGTCGTTATTGGGTGTACCGGTGCCATGCAGGTTAATGTAATCAATATCGGCGGTTGTCAGCCCGGCTTTTTTCAGCGCCTTTTCCATAGCGAGATACGAGCCTGTACCCTCAGGCGATGAGGCCGTTTGATGATAGGCATCGTTACTGTTGTTGTACCCGCTCAATTTGCAGTAAAGCGGCTTGGTAAGTGTTTTTGCAACCCGGTTTGATACCAACACAAGGTATCCGGCACCTTCGCCTAAGTTTAAACCATGGCGGTTCTCGTCAAAAGGCCTGCAAAACTCCTTGTCCAGTATCATCAGCGTATTAAAGCCGTTTAGCGTAAATTTGGTGAGTGATTCGCATCCGCCGGCCACTACAATATCCAGCATATCATTTTTTATCAGCCGGGCACCGTAGAAAATTGCGTTAGCCGATGACGAGCATGCCGTGCTGATGGTGGTCATATAATTGGTTATGCCCAGTTCTTTAGCGATTTTTTCTGTCACGCTGCCACACTCATGATCGAAGATATTATGCAGCTTGCCTTTATTGTTGTCTTTTATAAAATCGACAAAAAAGGCTTCGCTCTTGTCCATGCCACCGACGGTATTGGCAGAAACAAAACCCGTACGCCACTTATCAAGATCGGTGATACCGGCATCCTGCAAAGCCTCGCGTGCAGCTACTAACCCAAGCAACGTGGTACGACTGATATTTTTCGGAAGACCGGTCATGTCTGCAAGCTGTTCGTTGCTTAGTTTTACCTCGGCAACGGGTAGTTCGCCTTTGTGGATAGTATCCATAAAGGTGATGTCGCCCATTCCGGCATGTCCATTTTCAAATGAAACCAGCGTCTCAGCCACGTTATTGCCAATAGCCGATATCACACCCGCTCCCGCCACGAAAACTTCCGGTTCGTTTGTTTTATCCTCAAACAGTTTGTCCATATTTTCCGCTGTAAATGGTAATGCGTTTTCAGTTTCAGTTTTTTCAATCAAGAACAATGCAGCCTTATAATCGTTGCCGACAAAATCCACCCAACCGCAAACGCAAACCTGCAACTTGCCGTTATTAAGTAGATTACTTACGTAATTTTCAATGAACGCCGCGTTGAATTTATCAAATACAAAGAATGCATCCTCGCCCTTAAAACCATTACGAATACATATCTCCCCCGTTACAATATTGGGCAAGGTATATACAAATAACGACGGACTGGCAATATCCTTCACGCTTTCCATATAGCGCAGATCGACATCCAGACTTGCATTGGCGTTGGCTAATACCAAACCTATTTCGGCAGGCTTGTATCTCTCTTTTTGAAAGCTGTCTTTCAGCAACAACTCCGAAGCCAGCCAACCCAGCTTGCTCAGGTTATCCATCTTGTAAAAACGGGAATAATTAATACCCGATTGCTTGTAAACTTCCGTCAGAAAGTCCACTGCATTATCGCTTTTAAAGGCAAAAAGCTCCCTTCCATCCTTGCGGACGGTATTATTGCCGATAACACAGCTCGATGTAATATAATTTTTATTAGTCAAGTTATTCCCTTGTAAATAAAATGGCGGCATTACAGCCACCAAAACCCGATGCTATTTTAAGGCAATTTTTATAATCGCCTTGTAAATTCTCTTTATAAATATTCAGCGCGCCGGGCGTTCCCTGCTGGTTATAGCCCAGCGTCGGTATCAATACACCCTCGCGCATGGATTGCATGGAAACGATCGATTCTATTAGCCCTGCCGCACCTAAAGTATGGCCATATTGCCCTTTAAGGCTGTTTAACGGTACATTTTGCAGCCCCGCAAGGTTTACCGCCTTTGCTTCCATCTCGTCGTTATAGAGCGTTGCTGTGCCGTGAGCAGATATAAAGTCGACCTGATCTGTTTCTGCTTCTTTTAAGGTGGCGTTGATAGCCTGTGCCAGTTCTTCGCCTGTCCTTGACGGGGCAGACAAGTGATTGGCATCATTACTTACCGCGCCGCCGCTTACTTTTATAGCATTTGGAGTAGGCTGGTTTGATAAGACAACCGTAGCTGCACCTTCACCAAGCGTAATACCATCGCGGGTGGCATCAAATGGCCTGCATGGCTGTGAACTTACTGCCTGGAATGCCTGAAAACCCGATAACACAAATTTGGTGATCACATCCGCACCGGCTACAATCACATGGTCGTATTGACGGGATTCTATCAGCCGCTTACCCGTAATAATGGCCATAATGCCCGATATGCAGGCATTAGACACCACTACCGGCTCATTAACAAAACCAAAATGCTTCGCCACTATCCCGGCTGAAGCGGGCAATGAAATGCGCCTTTTCAGCTCCTGATTATATTCAGCAGTTTCCAATAGGCTGATGTTGCCTTTTGTGGTGGATAAGATCAGTAAGGTCCGTTTATCTTTTGGGTCGACAGTGCTATTTGCCAATGCCTCCGATATGGACGCAATAAGCAATTGCTCAAATCTGGTATAGTTCGGATTGCCTGTAATGTCTTCTGCAAATAATGCAGCATAGTATGGTTGAGGGGAAAAAGCATTCTTATGCAGTCTGATACCAGATGCCCCGGCTTTTAAATGTGCAAAATTTCCGGCAGTAGTTTTACCAAGGGGTGCGAAAATATTATCAGAAACAACAAATACGTCGGGCATCATTTACCTTCAAAAATACTCATTTCACATTTAGCCAGCACCATGCCATTGCAGGTAACTTTGCCCGAAATTACCGTCATATCGAAAACATGATCGGCAACAGCCACTTCTGTTATCAATTCATCCCCAACTTTTGGTAACCGCAACACTTCAAAGTTCTTTAAAGAAGCGATATAGCCGCCTTTAACCTCATCCCCTGCTTCTGCCATATAACCGGCACGGACTGCAGCGGTTTGAGCGATGTTTTCCATTAAGCCCCCTTCGGTAAATTCTCCATCCGAAACCATTACGTTATCTGCATCAATGATGAAGGATGTGCAGGTAGTGGTTTCATCGCAATGCAGCAGTTGGCCTACCATTACAAATGGCGCTTTTTGCGGAATGAGAGCAGCTATATTGGGCATAACTAATTTAAAATTTTACGTCATTGCGAGGCACGAAGCAATCTCTGCGTTCACAGATAGCCGACATGCATGCACAGGGATTGCCACGTCGCTGCGCTCACACTTACCTACTCGCTCCTTGCAACGACGTGATTTACCATAGTCGATTTAATACAATCCTCCGTTCACCGAAATAACCTGTCCGGTTATATACGAAGCATCTTTTGATGCCAGGAAGCCTACCGCGCTTGCTACTTCTTCTGCCGTGCCAAAGCGGTTTACCGGTATCTGCTTGCGTAGTTCCTTTTCGTCCAGCCCTTCGGTCATATCCGTGCGGATAAAACCCGGGGCTACCGCGTTTACAGTGATCTGGCTGCGGCCAACTTCCTGCGATAATGCTTTTGTGGCACCAATTACACCCGCTTTTGCGGCAGAATAATTAGTTTGCCCCGGCAAGCCTTTTATACCTGAAAGCGACACAATATTAATAATGCGCCCGTAACGGTTCATCATCATGCCATCCAGTATCAGGCGGGTTACAAAGTAAAAACCTTCCAGATTGGTGCGCATTACACCGTCCCATTGGTCATCGCTCATAAAGGCCATCAGGCTATCATCGCGGATGCCGGCATTATTTACTAAAACTTCTATTGTATCTTCAGGATGCTTATTGATCCAGCCACCTAAAGTGTTTCTTATCTCTTCACGACCCGCAACATCAAATTGCAGCAATTCGCCATCGCTGCCGGTTTGTTTTACCTGCGCCAGCGTATTTTCAGCTTCCTGCCGGTTGCTTTTATAATTTACCAGCACATAATAACCCATCGCGGCTAATTTTATGCAAATAGCCCTGCCAATACCTCTTGATCCGCCGGTTACCAATGCTGCTTTCATTTTTATGCTTTAAATGGAACAGGCGGTTCGTTATTTTCAAGGAACAAACGCACATCTTCCATCTGTTTATAACGCGGCTGATCTTCTACAAATTTCGGGAAGATAGCCCTTGCTTTATTATAGAGCTCTGCTGTTTTGGGCGAGAGTTTTTCCTGGCAATCCAGATAATCTATCGCCTGTAAAATGGTCATTAACTGTATGCCCAGTACAGCGAATGAATTATCGATCACCTTTTTGGTGATAAGCGCCGCATTGCTGCCCATGCTCACAATATCCTGGTTATCATTATTGTTCGGGATGCTGTGAACATACATCGGGAATGATAGTGTCTGGTTTTCGGCAACTGTTGATGTAGCCGTGAACTGTACGCCCTGCATGCCGAAATTAAAACCGAGCACGCCCAAATTTACAAATGGCGGAAATTTCTGGTTCAGCTTATCGTTCAGCAGGTAATTCAACTGGCGCTCGGCAAGCATGGATAGCTTGGTGATGGCAATTTTCAGTTTATCCATCTCCAGCGAAACATAATCGCCGTGAAAATTACCACCATGGAAAATATTCTGGTTGATATGATCCACAACTGGGTTATCGTTAGATGAATTCAATTCATCGGTTACCACTTTCTCGGCATTAACAATGGTATCATAAACAGGCCCCAAAACCTGGGTTACACAACGTAACGAGTAATATTCCTGCACCTTATCCTCAAAAACATCATGATTAATGTTATGCGGCTGGTACAAATGCTCCGAGCGGTTACGGATCATCCCGCTATCCTGCAAAATTTCGCGCAACATAGCGGCTATCTTATTTTGCCCGGTATGATGTTTTACCTGGTTCAATTCTTTTGAGTAATGGTCGTCATAAGCCTCAACCACCTCGTTGGTCATGGCCGAAAACATGGCTGCCCAGCCCAGCAAACGCTGCGCATGGATAATATTGATCATGCCGATACCCGTCATGCAGGAGGTCCCGTTCAGTATAGCCAACCCTTCACGTACATGTATGCTAAGCGGTTTTATACCCAGTTTTTTAAATACTTCTGCGGTCGGTTGCAGCTTATCTTCATAAATCACTTCGCCCTCGCCTATCAGTACAAGGCCAAGGTGGGCCAGTTGTACCAAATCACCGCTTGCGCCTACGCCACCATGCTCAAAAACCGCCGGAGTAATATCTTTATTGATCAATTCCCGTAACAACTTCACTACATCCGTATGTACGCCTGAATAAGCGCGCATCAGGCTGTTGAGCCTTGCGATCATCAGGCCTTTTACCAAAACAGGCGATAATAACGCGCCGCTGCCCGAACAATGGCTGCGGATAAGGTTATATTGCAGTTGCAACAGGTTTTCCTCGCTCACTTTATATTGCGCCATCGGGCCGAAGCCGGTATTGATGCCGTAAATAAGCTTATTTGATGAAAACTGCTTCAAAAACTCGTGATTGGTATTCACCTTTTCTAAAGCGGCAGCCGGAAGATCGACGGATTCTTTTTTGAAGACTATTGATGAAAAATCATTTAAAGTAAGGACATCCTGTCCAACACGTACCATAGGCGAATATTTAGCGCAACAAATATATACTTTTAGTTGATTTGGTTAATTTCAAAATCAATCCTGTAGCGTTGTAGCGCCTGCTACATAGCTACGCCTGCTACAAACGCTACACCACCCGCGGTTAAGCAAATTACACAAAAGGCAATTAAACCAACCCTTAATTCATTCAGTCACCTTATTAATTAAACCCTTCTGTCTATAAATTTAATAACCTTTCTGCTGGCTTCGTGCACCTGCATTTTTTGTATCTGCTCGGCGGTGCAATAAGCCACGTGCGGACTTACCCTCAACCGCGCCTGCAAATATGCACGGATGCGATGATCACAAGCCTTACTGTCATCAACCGGCAGTATGTGGATCAGTACCTCATCCATTCCAATATCGTTTGAATACACATCCACTACGTAATCTACTACTTCTTCCATTTCGTTCAGCAGATCAAACAAAGCAGGCGGGTATAATGTAGTTCCCTTAAATTTTATCATCTGCTTTTTACGACCGATAACAGGCGACAAGCGTAAACTGGTACGTCCGCAAGCGCAAGGCTCATCAAAATACATGCACATATCGCCGGTTTTATAGCGCAGCAATGGCATTCCTTCAACACCCAAAGTGGTTATGGTCACCTCGCCGGGTGTGTTTGGCGGCACCTGCCGGTTGTGCTCATCCAGCAGTTCTACAATCATCAAATCGGGCTGCAAATGGCCGCCTTTGCCTTCGCTGCATTCGGTAAAAGCCGTTTGCATTTCGGTTGAGGCATAAGTTGAATAGAGTTTGATATTCCAGGCTTCGGTGATCTTTTTGCCAAGAATATTATAGCTAAAATCGGTATTACGGATGTTCTCCCCTATGCAAATGGCCTTTTTAACCGACGATTGGTTTAGGTCGATGCCGTTCTCCTTTGCATATTTTATCAGTTTCAGGATGAACGATGGCACAGCAACAATCGCCGTAGGCTTCAAGCGTAAAATAGTTTCCAGTTGCAATGAGGGCACACCCGGCCCAAGTCTGATAATACCTGCTCCCAATTTGCGCAAACCCATATAATAAGCTATACCGGCCATAAACTGCCGGTCGAGCGTAAGCATCAGCTGGTAAGTATCATCAGCAGTGGTTTCCGCACATACGAACGAATTGTATTCGTTGGCGGTAAGGCACTGCAGGTCGTTTTCCGTAAGCGCGATGGTTACCGGGTTACCCAACGTGCCAGATGTAGAAGTGTATTCTATGATCTCCTTCGTATCAACACATAAAAAGTCGTTATTACGCTGTTGCAGGTCTTCCTTTGTGGTAACAGGAAGCCGTGGCAAATCAGCCGGCGTTTGTATACTTTTTATATCGATATGGTGCTTGGCAAACAGTTCGCGGTAAAACGGCGAACGCTTATTAAGATAGACTAATAATTGCTGAAGTTTCTGTTCCTGTAATTTACTCACTTATTATAGTCGCGTTTTTTGCAGCGCGCCACTGCGTAACAAAGAAACCAAATTTCTGTTTATTGGCAATGGCGATATTTGTTATTAAACGAATATGACGCATATAACATTGTTTTAATTGAAGTTCAGAAACCATTAAACTTTTATCTTCAGATTCTGCAGATTAGAATACTCTTTATAATACTGCAGCGGCGTTTTACCGGTGGTGGTTTTAAAGCAGCGGTTGAAATTGGAAAGGTTGTTAAAGCCGCTCTCATAACAGATCTGGCCTATGCTCAGCCGGTTTTCAATCAGTAATTTGCAAGCATAACCAACACGAATCTCCGAAAGGAATTGCCAGTATGTTTTTAATGTACGTGTTTTAAAATAGCGGCAAAAAGAGTGTGGACTAAGGTTAACCGCACCGGCAATATCTTTTATAGTAATGCGCTCCTTAAAATTATTAAAGGTATAACCGTAAATATCGTTTATCTTATCGGTATTGGTAAGATTGTACGAATTGGTGAACCCTATGCTCGATAAAGGTTCGTGCTCGTCTGATGTTGCAATAAGTTCCAGCAGGTGGATCAATAGCTCAATGCGCTTTATACCGCTTACCAGTATAATCTCCTCCATCTTTTGCTGAACCTGATCGCGGGTTTTGCCTGTTATTTTCAATCCCTGCCGTGCATTCTCAAAAAGCTCGCGGACTGTTTTCATTTCAGGCATGTGGTAGAACGTGTTTCCCCAAAAGTTCTCCATAAAATGTATCGCAATGGCCTCAATATGCAAAGGCGAATCTTTCTCGAAGTAAACGGGGTAATTACGCCACATGTGCGGCAGGTTTGATCCTAATAAAATAATGTCGCCATCTTCAAACTCTTCCAGGTTATCGCCAACCAGCCTCACACCCTTGCCTTTGCGTATCATGGTAAGCTCCAGTTCAGGGTGAAAATGCCAGTGATTATATAAATACGGCAATATATCCTCCCTTACACTAAAGGAGTGGTCTTTCCCGGCATCAACTTTTCGCAGTATGGCTTTCATTACAATGGTTATCGGCTAAGATCGCCAATGCTAATATAATATCAAAATTCGCCAATAATTTAAATTTTTATGCGGGATTATTATACGTACTTTACCTTTCAATAGTATATTGGGCAAAACCATTATAAAAAACTATCTATGACAATTACAGGTAACAATTTGATAGGTTACTCCCGATCAGCAAAGGGAAACGAGCAATTTGCAGGCGTTATTAAAGACCAGGCAGGAGCTGCTTACACATTTTCTGAAGCAACACCAGAAGAAATAAATGAAGCGATTGAAAAAGCTAACGCGGCGTTTCCGGTTTATAAAAAGTTATCATACACGCAGCGTGCGTTGTTTTTAGAACGCATTGCTGATGAAATAATGGCAATAGGCCCCGAACTGATACAAGCAACCATGCAGGAAAGCAACCTGCCCGAAGCACGCCTGTTAGGCGAGCGCGACAGGACCACCAACCAACTGCGTTTTTTTGCCAGGATATTGCGCGACGGCTCATGGTTGAGGGCCATTATTGATACAGCAAACCCCGAAAATCCGGCTAAGGCTGATATACGCCAGTTGCAAATACCACTGGGCGTAACAGCGGTTTGGGGAGCGAGCAATTTTCCGTTTGCGTTTTCTGTGGCGGGAGGCGATACGGTATCCGCACTGGCCGCAGGCTGCCCGGTGGTGCACAAGGCACACCCTGCACATCCCGTAACATGCGAGCTGATAGGCAACGCCATAGTGAAAGCTGCCAAAGAAACGGGCATGCCCGATGGCGTTTTTTCCATGCTGCATGGCAAAAACTACCAAACCGGCTTGCAGATCGTGCGGCATCCGCTGGTAAAGGCTGCTGCGTTCACCGGTTCGTTCCAGGGCGGAAAAGCATTATTTGACGAAGCTAACAAACGCGAAAACCCCATCCC
>JBQCIS010000130.1:0-9413 GCA_051953515.1 Mucilaginibacter sp. | reverse complement strand
GTATGATTCTGTACTCGACCGCTACAGTGAGCTGATCATGTTTCTGGGGATCTGCTATTACCTGGTGGCCCACCACTATTTCCTGAGCTCGATATTCGCTTTTGTAGCGCTGATTGGCTCCATGATGGTAAGCTATGTACGCGCACGTGCCGAAGGGCTGGGTATTGAATGCAAAGGCGGCCTGATGCAGCGACCTGAACGCGTGGTTACCATTGGCCTGTTCGCTATATTTTGCGGCGTGGCTTCGCATTACATCGGCGGCAATTATAAGCTGTATTTACCGGGCATAAAATATCATGTATTTGAAACCATATCGATATTTACCTTCCCAATAACCTTGCTGGCTGTGCTAACCAACATTACCGCTTTTGGCAGGTTGATAGACGCGAAAAAAACTATTGCCGAAGAAGAAAATAAATAAGTCGTATCTTTGCGCCCAATTACATGGCGATAGCTTTAAGGCATTTTAACCAGATCAAGTAATTTAAAAAGATAATCCCCGGAGGTATATGAAAAAAAACTTTGTTTCCAATTCGCAGGAATCAGTGAGAATGTTTAAAAGTGATATTTTGGAAGTTCTTTCCAAAGTACCTTTTTACGTTCCCCTTATTGTGTATATACCTGTTATAGGTTATTGCATATACAAGGCGTATGAAACTTCCGTGGGCTTGGCTACGTTTTTTGAATATCTGATCCTCGGCCTTTTCGTGTGGACCTTTACCGAATATGTACTGCACCGCTTTGTGTTCCATTATCTGCCAAAACCAAAATGGGGCCAGCGCCTGCACTTCATTTTCCACGGCGTACATCATGATTACCCAAGCGACGCTTTGCGTTTGGTAATGCCGCCTTCTGCCAGTATCCCATTGGCTGCAGCGTTCTATTATCTATTCAGGTCAATGCTGCCTGATAACTATATCTATGCATTCTTTCCGGGCTTTATAGTTGGGTACCTTTTTTATGATATATCGCACTATGCCATACATCATTTCAACTTTAAAGGTTCTTTCTGGAAAAAAATAAAACAACACCACATGCTGCACCACTACCAGGACCCCTCCAAAGGTTATGGTGTAAGTTCACCCCTGTGGGATAAAATATTCCGTTCAGATTTTATAAAAAAATAGCATGGCAAATGCTATTGATAATAGCGTTAACATAAATGTGAGGTCTGTAACTGTTGTCTCTGTACTTTCGGTTGTATACCTGTTGCTTTCTGTGTGGCTGGTTGGCTTCAAGTCAGACCAAGTGGTGCTCATCCTGCTGTTCAATACCCTGTTCTATGCATCGGGCATCACACGCAAATTTATACTCGGATTTTCCATTTTTATCTTCTATTGGGTGCTTTTCGATTATATGAAAGCTATCCCCAATTACGAAGTAAACAATGTACATATTGCCGATCTGTACAATGTTGAAAAACACCTGTTCGGCATCAACGTTAATGGAAAGATCCTCACCCCGAATGAATATTGGGCCCTAAAGGGTACTACATTTCTTAATGTGGTTACCGGCCTGTTTTATTTATGCTGGATACCTGTCCCCCTTTCATTCGCAGCTTTTCTGTTCTTTAAGAACAGGCGCGAATTTCTATACTTCGCCCTTACCTTTTTACTCGTAAACCTGATCGGGTTTGTAATCTATTATGCTTTCCCGGCAGCACCACCCTGGTACGTTCAACAACATGGCTTTGTGTTCCAGCCGCTAACCCTGGGCAGCACAGGCGGCTTATCCAAGTTTGATGCGTATTTTCATATCAACCTGTTTAAATCCATTTACTCCAAAGGATCGAATGTATTTGCGGCAATGCCATCGCTGCACTCTGCATATCCTGTAATTGTGTTGTATTATGGTTTCAGGAACCGTTTGGGGCTTGCCAATATCTTTTTTGCCATAGTAGTATTGGGTATATGGTTCACAGCGGTATATGCCAGTCATCATTATGTACTGGATGTATTGGCCGGCATTATCTGTGCTATTGTTGGCATCAGCCTGTTCAGATTGTTGGCCACCCGTTCAAAAACCATTATCAGCTGGCTTGATAAATACGAGGCGGTGATAAAATAGTCCATTCTGTAGCATTCTGTACTATTTTCTATACCCTTTTAATTTTTTGTATTTACGCTTCGAGCATACACGTCGCATTATCCCCTTCCGAATTTTCCTTAAAGTCATTTTATTTAATTCATTCTTTATCGGCAAGCGCATGTAGCGCAAATAGCTATAAAAGGCATGCTATTTGCGTATAAATATCTATTTTAACGGTCTGCTTATGAGGAAATTTATTACAATAGCCATAATTCTGCTTTTTAGTTCGGTAAAACTTTGGGCGGCATCGCCCGTCGATACAGTAAAGCAACCACTGTCTATTGTAAGCGATTCTCTTAAAGGGCCAATATATACCCACATCGCTGCCACCTATTTACGTTACGATACCGTAAAAACCAAAAAGAAAAGACAGGAGTATCAGCAAAAAGCGCTTACTTACACTATGCAGGCACTGCATTATTACTCGAAATATAATGACACTACCGGCATGCGCACCAGTTTTTACAATATGGCCAGGATTTACCATGCGCAGCGCAAATACACGCAGGCAAAATGGTTTATACTACAAGCCGATAATTTTTCAAGGGTTAAAAACGATGTTCCTAACCTCATCAATTCCCTGCTTGAACTTGCCTCTATAAAAAGCGACATAAAGGACTACAACCTTGCTCTGCGCGACTTGCATGAAGCTTTACAACTATCGGTAAATAATCACTACGCCCGTAATGAGTCGGCTGTGCAGCAAAGCTTTGCTATACTATACACTCGTACCCAGGATTATACAAAAGCTGCCGCCGCACTTAAACGACATAATTTTATAGACGACAGCATACGCAAAAGCGAAGAAGCAGCTCTTATAGCTCAGGCAAAAGCTAAAGACTCGGTACAGAATAAAAAAAAACTTTACTTGAGCAACAACAAGCGGCTCTCCAAAAGCGCGTCTTCCAAAAAAACAGCCTCATTGTAGTACTTATCTGTGCAATTGCGCTGGTTGTAATAGCGATGATTATTGCTATTATCCGCAACCGCAAACACTCAGCACAAAAGTGATCAAACATGACATTGGATTGATATATAAACGCATCTCTGTATTAAACTTTATCGTACAGACCAAGTCAAAATAGTTGTTATGAAAAGATTGATATCTGGTTGTTTTTTGATGGTGCTAACGCTATCGAGCATGAAGGCATTCTGCCAGCGAAACGGAAGCGAAGAGTTTAAAAAATCCTTTTTAGAGCATATTAACAGGGTGCGTGCAACCGGCTGTAACTGCGGTACCGAATATATGCCGCCTGTGCCACCGCTCACCTGGAACAATACCCTGCAAAAGGCCGCTGAAGGCCATGCCTGGGATATGTCAAACAACGACTATTTTAGCCACACCAGCCGCGACGGACGCACTATGGAAGAACGTATTGTTGCTGCCGGGTATAAATTCAATGGTTTTAAAAGCTTTGCTGTTGGCGAAAATATTGCCGAGGGGCAGATGGATATTGACCAGGTAATGGAGGGATGGCTTAAAAGCCCCGGACATTGTAAAAACCTGATGAGCCCGATGTTTAAGGAAGTAGGCGTTGCACGTGACCATAATTACTGGGTACAGGATTTCGGTGCGAGGGAATCATTCACCCCAGAACAGCAGCGAATGATAAAAAGCGGCCGAATGCATGTAGTACGAATGCCTGCGACCGCCGAATAGCCAGCTTATTTCAAATAGTAACAAACCAGTTACATCAAGCATGTAATAAAATATCGTTTACATTAGTTTTTATAAACAAGAGTGTACTTACATTCTTCATTTTAAAAAACCTTATTATTTATCAGCAGTTAGATAATAAGTAAACACAATGCTATGTCTTATTTTAATACCCCTTTCACACCTGCTAAAAAACTTGCAGCGCTTTTATTTATCACGTTTTTACCACTGTTAACACAGGCCAGCCATTTCAAATTCAAAATCAGGAATCAAACCAAAAATGTCCTGACGGTTTTTTATAAAATTTCTGAAAAATCAGGAAATTTCAAGCTGCATTCCCTCGCAAAATTAAAGCCTGAAGAAGAACGCATAAAGGATATTTCCGTTGGCAAAGGTGATACCATCGCTTTTTATGGACAAAATGCCGAGGATGAAACCTCTGCAATTATAAAAAAGACTTTCGAAACGCTTAATGCCCAAAAGGACAACATATTTTATGTACCGATCGTCATTCCTGAAAAAATAAGCCAGAATTTCGAATCGATGGAAAGTTTGAGTCTGAAACTGGAGCATAATAAGGTGCTGAATTTCCTTTTGAAGATGGACTCTACATCAATGAGCAGCTTATCGCTTATAGAAAACAACTTTCAGGATGTTTATCCCTTAGGAACCTTTATTTTCGTCGATACCAAAACCAACCGGCTGCTTTTACCGCCGCTTGAACCCTCTTTCTGGAACAGCAGCGAAAATTATCTCACTATACAGGATAGTTTATACACCTTGGTAAATAACAGCCACCAGGGACAGGCCGGCGCACAATTTGGTGCTTTTATGGCCAAGCTTTTTGATTCGCTTCGGGTGAATAACACAGAAGAGATCCGGTTTAAGGGCCAGCTATCCCTCATCCGCTGGAAGCCTACGCCAAGCGCAAATATTTACCAGATATTCAACGATAAATCTGTAGAGGCATTTTTGCAGAACTGCTATGAGCAGATTGATAATCCTGATGCCCAATTTAAACGTTACAGGCTATATTTCCTGTCGTCGTATGAGCGTATAGATGATCTGGAAATATCAGGCAAGCAATTCTACAATTTCGGTAATGAGGCTGATCTTTCCATGTCAACCAACCCCGGGTTTCAGTTAGTGAGCACCAATTTGGGAGTCTTGTACACCAAAAACAAAACATTCAGTAATTACTACTCGGTACAAAATGCGGTGCTGCGTACAAAGGCATTCGACTTTACTTCATTACTGTTTAATAGCTTTAAAGCCAGCGTGCGCAACAGCATTATTGCTGATGAATACAAAACCCAGCATAACCTGCAACGCGAGATTATTGACGAATATCGCAATCTGGTTGATTATAATCCCGACCCAAACCGCTTAGCATTGATGAAGCTTGCCGATAAGGATACCTCATTTTCATTAACGCCGATCATCACCACCGTTGACGAAGTTGAGCCTTACGCGTACCAGGCGCCTGATACCAGCAAACAGGCAACCGCCATTGCTAAAAACACGCAGATAGACAGTTATAACAACAAAGCAAAGTTGTTTAATTCGCACCTGAAAGAGATCAATTCGCTAATAAAGCAAATGGACCAAACAAACCAGGATATTGCCAAGCTGACGGAGACCCGGGCAAACGACCGTTACTCTGCAAGCACAAGCGAAGCTCGCGGCACACTTAACGAGATTGTGGTAAGTAACCAGATCGTCCGAAAGGAATGACGGCGTAGTTTATTGCTTGTGCTTTAAAGCCAGTTCCAGCGCAGTTGTGGTGGTGTAATACTTGGCTATCATATCAGGCACTTCCCATTTGGGTATATTGCCATTTTTAAGGTAGCCAAGAAATTTGCCGGTAACACGCGCGAAATGCGCCTCATGGCCGTCCTTGTATTTATCCGGGATGATTACTTCCCAGCGACTGCCTTCTTTCTTCAGGTCAATGCCGGGATATTTTGTTTGCACCACCTTTAGTTTATCCATTAACTGCGCTTCCCATGCGGCATTATTTGTATTGGGCTCAATGTAGAGCACGGGTGTATACTTTTGCTCTTCGCCCTGCAAAATGATCAACTTTGCTTTTGTACCCCGCAGAACTGAATACTGGCTATCGCCGCCTGCCACTGCCTTGTAGGCCCATTTTGCCGTGAGCTTTACATTCACACCAAACAGCTTATAATTTACCATACCGTTCGCATAAACTTTTAGGATGGTATCATGAGCAACATATTTCTTCAGGAAACCCGGAAAACCATTTAAGTGCGTTACCATATTGAACTGACTGCGGGTAATGTCGGTTGTCCAGCGTTTAGCGTCGTTAAACTGTATATCTTTCCGATAATTAATGATCCTGTCGGGAAAACACTCCCATTGTGCCAGATCAACCAGGTGAACGCCAACATCCTGCAGGCCCTGCCCCTGTTGGGTAATATCAAAAGCCCATGCTGGCCGTGTTAACACACTACCCGAAACATACTTATAAAAATAGTGTACACTTTCCATCTCAATACCCGGGTTTTCGGGCGTTCCGTTTTCCAAACGACCGAAAACAGCGGGTATCATGGCAAATTCCCGCTGAAGGGCATTGGTGATCTCATAGCGTTCGGTCATGATATCATACAGTACCAGCTTCTTCCGGGCGGCATCGGCAAAGGCGCTTTTCAACAGCAGGAAATTCTTTTTATCTATCGCCATCGGCTTATCACCCAAAACGTTAAAGCCTGCATCGATAGCTTTCTTAATATATTCGGTCTTTCTGCGGTTGTTACCAGCCATTACCACTACGTTGCCCTTTTTATCAGTAATCATCTTTTCCAGATAATCATTACCCAGGTAAACCTTTTCATTCCAGGCTGTGGGATTATCCTTGCAGGTATTATAAGCTTTTATCTTGTCGAGATGCAGCTGTACGTCTTCTCCTTTAGGCGCGTACACGTAAACGGTAGAATCAACATCCGGGTACATAGATTTTTGCACTAAAGCGGCATGAAAATGACCGGGATCCAAAGTGATTAACCGTATCTTTTCATTCTTTTTTACCGATTGAGCGTTGGACGTAACAGCGGAAAATACTGCCAATAAAAGCGCGGCAAAAAGTACAGGAGTTTTCATCAGGTTTGATTAGTTCCCGTAAATATATACAGCAAAAACGAATTAGTGTAAAACTGGCTGCAAATTACAACACACCCTGTAATAAAAAAACAATACCAATTACGGCAAACCCCATACTCACAAACCATAACAGTCTTCGTTTAGTGATGATGGAAATAGCGCCTATCGCTATTGCTATTTGAAACATGGTCACTCCTCTTGCGAGGATCTTATGCCGTGTAACATGCTCGTCAGATTCTTTTTGGTAATCCCTGGCTTTCTTCATTATCTCCTGTTGTTCCTGCTTTTCGCGTTTGATCTTGTTAACTGCGGCTGTATCCGGAGTTTTACCCAACGAGAGCATAACATTGTTTGATGACGTAAGCATATCGGCTTTTATTCCTTTTGCCTGATAAAAAGCCCAGGTATCCGATGCCTTCATTTGTGCAAGCATGGCCTCATCGGCATGGTCACCTGCCATCAGGCCCGTAATGGCTGCCAGTACTGCAATAACCGCGGTGGTAAGTGCAACGTATATTACCCATTTATCTTTAGCACTGCCTTCATGGGCTATATGATGTGCGTGCTCGTTGCTTTGCTCGTGAATTGATTCTGAAAAGTCTTCTATCTCATCCATTGTAATATCCCTTTTTTAAATTTCGCCAATAAATATAATGCTGCGCCCTGTTAGCTGCAACAACCGGAGATATTAAACTTAGTATTACGGAATGAAAAGGTGCTATTTATCGTAACCGCGAATATATTTCGCAATTTTTGCAGCTTCTATATGCGTTAAGTTACCCATTCCTGTGTATTCCCATTGTTTCATTTCGTCATCAAAAACAATTTCGCCCATGTTTATGCTGCCTTCAGCCAATTTAAAAACGCCTGTGGGATGTAGTTCGCCACCGGGCAACCGGTTAAAAACCGGGGTGATTATTATTGGTCTTTCAAAACCATCGCTATCGAGGCCAAATACTACCGGGTCGGTCATATTGGTTATACAATATTTTTACTGTATTGTTCTAAATAGCACCATAAATCATTTACCATCCCATCAATAACATCACCCGCTCAAATTCAGGCCGAAGCGGTGCCGATATATTTATCGCTTCTCCTGAAACCGGATGGTTAAAGCGCAATTCCGCGGCATGCAACAGCATGGTTTCCAGCTGCCATCGCTCCTTAAATAGCTTGTTCTGCTTGTTACATCCATGTGTCCGGTCGCCTATAATGGGATGAAAAACATGTGCCAAATGTTTCCTGATCTGGTGCATGCGACCGGTTTTAGGCGTAACATTGATCAGTGAATAGCGTGATGTGGCATGTGCGCCAAACGGCACGTTCAGTTCAGCACGCTTAAGGGTTGTATAGCTTGTAAATGCTTCTTGTAAGGTACCGTTTTCCCTTCGCAGGGGATAGTCTATCTTTTCCGTATCGGGCGTATGACCACGAACGATGGCAAGGTATCGTTTGTTTACTTCGTCGCGCATAAACTGCTGCTGCATAGCAATTTCAGTATCCTTGTCAAGTGCAAACAACAATACGCCTGCGGTTTTTCTATCAATGCGGTGTACGGGGTAAACCTTCTGCCCTATCTGGTCTCGGAGTAACTGTAACGCAAACTGTTCTGCATCGGCAGCTATAGACGAGCGGTGCACCAGCAATCCATGAGGCTTATTAATAGCGATAAGATGCTCGTCGCGGTATAAAATATCCAGCATTTTTCTCAGGGATACTTTTACCCCACGCCGCAAAATTAAGCTATTTTTTTATGCCCTCCCGGCCCCGATACCAGTTCCTGAATTTTACTTTTAGGGATTTTGGTTTCCAGTTCCGGTTCGGTGCCAAAAACTTTGTCCCATATTGGGGTACTCACGCCAAATCCCTTTTCAGGATATTTGTAGTGATGCAGGTAATGGTTTCGCCATAAACCCTTCATGGCTTTTGGCGGCGACATGGTATGAATGGCGTAATGCATGGATACATAAACCAGATACCCTATCACAAAACCCGGGAAGTAAATAAAAGCATAGTTGCCTGTACCTGTAAACAGGAATGATAACCCAAAGAACAGACTAAAAACCACTATACCGATGGTAAGGCTTGGCACCGGCGGCATAAACAAACGCTCTTTATCTCTTGGGTATTCATGGTGGTTACCGTGAAAAATATATACCAGCCTTTTACCACCTTCTGTTTCGGCAACCCAATGAAACAAATAACGGTGAACGGCATATTCAAACAACGTCCAGCTAAGCATGGCAAAGAAGAATACACCTGCTATTAAACCAATTGAAAAATCCAGATAAACATAGCTGTGATAAAGCATGTAGCTGCAAAGCGGAATATATATAGTATAAATTACCCACGGACGCGTTTTTGTTAAGGCTTCCAGAAAACTGTTTTTAAATATCCTGGCCTGCCCGGTATTGTTTATTTTTTTGGAATCCATAGATGATATAGTTTTTGTTGTCCGTTTATTTCAAAACGGCCATACTATATACAACAAGCATGTTTACTTTGTTTTTTGAAAGCATTCTGTACAACAATTCATACAGAAAAATTA
>JBQCIS010000129.1:0-6023 GCA_051953515.1 Mucilaginibacter sp. | reverse complement strand
TGCTTCAATCGCTCAATTGCCGCTGAGGCTGTTACTTTTACCTTAGCTGCAAAAGTAACCAAAACAGCAAGTCAGACCGAAGGCTTCTTTGCCGCACGGCTCTTGCGCTATACCCTTTCTTGGCCGACCCACAAAATCTGGCAAAACCTGGGCTTGGTTTTTATCCCGGCCAAGCCGCTCAAGGCTCATGCTTAGCGAAAACCCCGAGGCCCTGCAGCCGCGCTCGCCACATCGTTTTGCCCGATTTTTTGTCCGAAGCTGTCGGTCTGACAAAAAGAAAAATATTACCTACTTCACGTCATGCTGAACTTGTTTCAGCATCCCACATGTAGGTATACGACAAACATGTGGCACACCTTGATTGATGAGGTGCCGAAACAAGTTCGGCATGGCGGTTTGTGAGATATAAAAAGAGCGCAAAGGCCGCCGATGGAAAAGCTTTGGGCTAAAAAGTTGCGGAGAGGCTGTGCGATACCGACTGAGGAGCAAGCTTTTGAAGGGCAAAGGCCTGTGCGACAAAAAGCCTTTCCAGCGGCTTGATTTTTTGCTAATTTTTTATCAAGAAAAAAGTAGTAGCCTCAGCGGCAATGAGCGGTTAAAGAGATAGGTAGCAAATTATAATATAATCCACCGACTCAAACACAGTAGAATCATCCTTTTCATCCCCCAAATCCCGCCATTCACCGACAATTCAAAACCACTCCCCAAATATGTTTGCCGTCTGGCTAAGCGGCGGGCCATATTTGTACTGTCAAAACTAACAACAACCATGAAAACGATGTTACTTATCTCTATCAGTCACGCAGTGGTGCACTATCTTGAGCATGCTGCAAATATCCTGCATTCGTTAGGTCACCTAATCAGCTGATCATCTTTTTGGCAGCGATTTTGTGCTATCAACTAAAATCATCGCTATGAAAAAAGGAGATAAGGTTGAGTGGAATTGGGGGCGATATAAAGCCGAAGGCAGCATAGAAAAAGAGCACGAGAAACCCATTTCCAAAACCATAAAACGTGCCAAAGTAAAGCGCAATGCCAGTAAACAGGAACCTGCTTACGAAATAAAGCAGGAAAACGGCAACAAAGTGCTCAAATCTGAAAGCGAGTTGAAAAAGAAATAATGGCATTGCAGCTTTTAGCCTTAACCTTTTCAGCTTTTTGCTTTTCCGACGTAAAATCTCTGTCATTCGCTGAAAAATTTAATGATTAATTCAATAATCTATCGCAATTTTGCGCCATGTTAAAACAACCCATTATCACTGTAAAAAATCTGGTAAAGAAATATGGTGATTTTACGGCCGTTAATGATATCAGCTTCGAAGTTTACGAAGGGGAGATATTCGGCCTGCTTGGCCCGAATGGCGCCGGTAAAACTACTACGTTAGAAGTTATAGAAACCCTGCGCGATAAAACATCCGGCCAGATCACCGTAGATGGCTTTGATGTAGACCGTGATGCTGCTGCTATCAAGAAACGTATTGGCGTACAATTGCAGGCGGCGGGTTATTACCCCAACCTCAATCTTTCTGAACTGATAGAACTGTTCTCAGGCCTTTACGGCATCAATAAAACAGCAAAGGAAATGCTGGAAAAAGTGGCACTGGTTGATAAGGCCAAGGCCAAATACAAAGAGCTGTCAGGCGGACAGAAACAACGTTTTTCCATTGCCACTACATTGATCAATGACCCCCGCATTATCTTCCTGGACGAGCCAACCACAGGTCTCGACCCGCAGGCCCGTCGTAATTTGTGGGACCTGATACGCGAGATACGTGACAATGGTACAACGGTAGTGATCACCACCCACTATATGGACGAAGCCGAAATACTTTGCGACCGCGTGGCATTTGTTGACGGCGGCAGGATAATCGGCATTGATACGCCCGACCAGTTCATTGACAACCTGGTAGCATCAGGCTTCGAACGTAAAAAAGAAGTGAAGCTGGCCAACCTGGAAGATGTATTCATCAACCTTACAGGCAAGGAGTGGAGGGAATAGTTATAGTCCGGAAGTCGGCAAGTCCGAAAGTCCGGAAGATAGTTTTTAACGAAATAACACTTTCCGACTTCCGGACTTAAGCGGACTTTCGGACTAAATAGAATACTTTTCCGACTTTCGGACTCAACAAAAAACATGAACGAATCATATAGTAATTTCGGAGCAACAATGGCCGTTGCGAAGGCCAGCTTCCGCTCCATCATGCGCAGTCCTTCTGCGGTGATATTTAACCTGGTATTTCCGCTGATATTTATTGTTGTGTTCGCCAATATCGGCGGCAGCGCTATGAAAATAGATGTGGGTGTGGCAAAAGATTGCGATACCAACAGCATTATTTATAAGGCGCTGGAAAAGAACAAGATCATCAACTTAATAAAGAATCAGAGCGCATCGGAGATGCATACAAACCTTTCTAAGGGTGACCTGGCTGCTATTATTGATATAAAGGCCGATAATATCGGCAATGGATCAGCTATTTATCCGTCACCATCTGCAATTGGTAAGCCACAAAAAAGCCCTTTCTCGTTAGATGTACAATATAGCGATGCATCGGGTGATAAAGCTGCAGTGTTCAAATCAGCTCTGAATAACATCTTTTACCAGCTGCAATCGACATTTCTGGAGAAGATCAGCAGCATGGGTGCACCAAGCTTGAAAGCTGTTGACCTGCATGAAGAAACCATCACCGGTCGCAAGTATAAATATATCGACTTTATTTTGCCCGGCATGCTGGGTTTCTCGTTGCTGGGCAGTGGGGTATTCGGTACCGCGTTTGTGTTCCTGAGTTTGAGGATTACGCTGGTTATCAAGCGTTTTTTTGCAACCCCCGTTAAAAAGTACAGTATTGTACTGGGCGAGGCCATAGCAAGGCTCATTACTTCGTGGATCGGTGCGATCATTATCATTATAGTCGGTCATTACTATTTCGGCTTTACTCTGGTACATGGTGTAGTTACCGTTATTAATATGCTTATTCTTGCGGCCCTGGGGCTCATAGTATTCATGGGCTTTGGCTTTATCATTTCAGGTATCGCCAAAAATGAAAGTACAGTGCCACCGCTTAGCAATATCATTACATTGCCGCAGTTCCTTCTGTCCGGAACCTTCTTTTCAACTGCCGCGTTCCCGGGTTGGTTGCAGCATATCAGCGATATATTGCCGCTTACCTACCTCAACAATGCCATGCGTAAGGTTGCCTTTGAAGGTGCTGGACTTACCCAGGTTGGTCACGAATTGCTGATATTAGGCATTTGGTTTATAATAGTTTACGCCGTTGCTGTAAAAACTTTCAGGTGGGAATAGGGAAAACCTATGGATAATAATCATCAACAGCACGATAAAGAGGCGGAAGCTGCTATTCTTCAAAATGTAGAAGAATATGGTTGTCATCTTGCATTGGTTGAAGCCGATAACTATCTGCCTGCTTTTGTTTATTCTATCGGACTTTTCAAGAACTATCAACACCCGGAAATTATTTGCTTCGGTTTAAAAACCGATGTAATGGGACATCTTATTAATCATTTTAAAGACATGGTTAAACTCGGACATAGCTTTGAACCGAGTATTCTTTATGAAGGTTTTTTAAAAGATTATCCTGTACAATTTGTTAAAGTGGATCAGGCATACTATGCAGATTACTTAGGTTATGCTGGATGGTTTTATGATTCTACGTTTGAGTTTCCGGTTCTTCAACTTGTTTGGCCTGATAAGGAAGGGCGATTTCCATGGGAGTCCGAGTTTAATCCTAATTTTAAATTCAGGCAATTGCTTTTAGACCGTAATATTGATTTTCGGTTTTATGAAGAAAGAAATTTGGGGGTTTACACAACAAAACAGGCTTTTGAAGGTGAAGCAATACTTTACGCATATCATAATTCGGATGGTGCCTGGCAATTTCATACCAGTTTGACGCCTGATATAAAGGACGCAAAAGTTGTGGCATTAGAGCAAATAGTCAAACTTGATCCTTCGATAAATGATATTTATCATTTGCAATACGGTTGGAGAGCCTGGCGTGAAAATCAGAAAGCCGACTGGCAATATGAAATAGACAATAAAGAAGATACGTAAGTATTTACACAGCTTCAAATATATTATAGAGGCGCAATACTTTGCGTCTCTTTTTGCTAAACATTCAACTTTTAAAGTATGAAAGTTTTTATCACCCGCAAATTTCCCGAAGCGGGCCTGCAGCTTTTAAACCAAGCAGGTTATACGGTTACTGAATATACCGAGCGGCGAAATCTTTCGCAGGAGGAGTTGATAGCGGCTTGCAAAGGCCAGGATGCCCTGCTCAGTATCGGTCCTAATAAGTTAAATGCAGATTTCTTTGCAGCATGTGGCCACCTCAAGGTTATTGCACTGATGTCGGTAGGGTATGACAAGCTGGATACAGCCGCTGCTACTAAGGCAGGGATACCGGTAAGCAACACACCGGGAGTACTAAGCAAAGCCACCGCCGATGTCGCTTTTTTGTTGATGATTGCCGTATCGCGCAAGGCATTTTACATGCATCAGTCCATTATAGCAGGCAACTGGAATTTTTTTGATCCCAATGCAGACCTTGGCATTGAGTTAAGTAATAAAACGCTCGGTGTTTTTGGTTTAGGTAAGATAGGATTGGAGATGGCCAGGAAATGCAAGGTGGCTTATAACATGCATGTTATTTATCATAACAGAAGCCGCAATAAGGAAGCAGAAAAGGAAATAGACGCGGAATATGTATCGTTCGACGAGTTGCTGAAGCGGAGCGATGTGCTTTCTGTTCATGCCAATCTTTCTAAAGAAACAAAGGAACTGTTTAATAAGGATGCCTTCAGTAAAATGAAACCGACATCCATATTTATCAATACCGCGCGGGGTGAGGAACATAACGAAGCAGATCTGATCCATGCCTTACAAAACAACGTCATCTGGGGGGCAGGTTTGGATGTAACTAATCCGGAACCAATGGCAAAAGATAACCCGCTGTTGTTTATGCCTTCGGTTTGCGTATTGCCGCATATTGGTTCAGCCACCATTGAAACCCGCGGTGCAATGGCGGTAACCGCTGCGAAAAATTTAATAGCTGGTTTACAGGGTAAACGGTTGCCGAATATTATAAATGAAAAGGTGTACGATCAACCCTGATTTGTAGAAACGCAATACTTTGCGTCTTTTTTTATGTGTAAATGTTTAACAGGTGACGCAAAGTATTGCGTCTCTACGGATCGTCCTACATTAAATTAATGTGAAAGTTTACTAAATTTTGACTTATTTTGCTCAAACGTTGTATATTTGAACCCGAAGCATCTTAGTGTATAAAATACACTATACAATGCATTGAGTTTCACTAAAATCACCAATATGAGCTTGATTATTGATATCCATGCCCGCCAGATACTTGATTCGCGTGGCAATCCCACTATCGAAGTTGATGTTTTAACCGAGAATGGCGCTTTTGGTCGCGCCGCGGTGCCATCAGGCGCTTCTACAGGCGTACACGAAGCTGTTGAGCTTCGCGATGGCGACAAAACCAAATATATGGGCAAAGGCGTACTTAAAGCCGTTGAAAATGTTAACGACATTATTGCCAAAGAGCTAAATGGCGTTGACGTATTTAACCAGAACCTGAT
Organism: Mucilaginibacter sp.; assembly: GCA_051953515.1. GTDB lineage: Bacteria > Bacteroidota > Bacteroidia > Sphingobacteriales > Sphingobacteriaceae > Mucilaginibacter. The sequence continues at coordinate 410 of JBQCIS010000129.1, read as the reverse complement.
CGACAGCATTATGCTGGAGATTGACGGTACGCCAAATAAAGGCAAACTGGGCGCTAACGCTATTTTAGGTGTTTCGCTGGCTGCTGCCAAAGCTGCTGCCGAGGAAAGCCGCCAACCGCTGTACCGCTACATCGGCGGTGTTAATGCCAATACGCTGCCAATTCCGATGATGAACATCGTGAACGGCGGTTCGCACTCTGATGCGCCTATCGCGTTCCAGGAATTTATGATTATGCCGGTTGGCGCTTCATCGTTCTCTGAGGCTTTACGCTGGGGTACTGAAGTGTTCCATAACCTGAAAAAGATATTGCATGATCGTGGCCTTTCGACTGCAGTGGGCGACGAAGGCGGTTTCGCTCCAACCTTTGAAGGTACTGAAGACGGCGTGGAAACCATATTGAAAGCTATTG
>JBQCIS010000128.1:0-15402 GCA_051953515.1 Mucilaginibacter sp. | reverse complement strand
AAAGCTAAAAAACGAAACCGGCGGGCTAAGCGGCAAGCCACTCACCAAACGCTCGACGGAAGTGATCGGCTATCTTGCCAGAAAATCAAATGGCGCATTCCCTATAATCGGCGTAGGCGGGATCCATTCACCGGAAGATGCGATGGAAAAGCTGAACGCGGGCGCTTCGCTGGTACAGCTTTATACCGGTTTTATTTACGAAGGCCCCGGATTAATCAAACGCATCAATAAGAAGATACTAACATCGGGCAAATAAAGGCCCCAGCATTTATAACAAAAAAGGCTTCCAAAATGGAAGCCTTTTTATTAGACTATATATAATTTCAGGGGAAATTACTTATCAACTTTCACCATAAACACATAATTCTTCAGCTTTTTAACCTGCTGCGGAATGCTTAAGTTGGACATCGTATTTTTGGTGTTAAGGGTTACCTTAGTATCTTCATTACTAACTGAATCGATAGCACTTAATAAATAGCTCGATTTAACAGCAAAGTTAACGCCTTCCAATTGAGTTTCTTTAGCATTTACAACGCCTATTACATTGCCTCTGCTATCCATTAACGGGCCACCGCTATTACCTGGGTTTAGCGGAATGGATACCTGATAGTTTGTGCTGTCACCATTCAGGCCATTGTATGAGGTAAGTTCGCCACGGCCATAGGTTGGCGAATCCTGCGGGAAACCATAAGTATAAACGGTTTCAGCAAGGTCGCTTTCAGCCTTTTTAAAGGTGTAAGGTATAGCACCCAATCCCTTAAATGCTGTATCAACTATCTTAATAATAGCAATATCAGTTTTTGGTGCTACGAACACTACCTCGGCTTTAAATAACTTACCGGCTGCATTTTGTACATATACAGAGTCGTTATCACGAACTACATGGTAGTTTGTAGCAATCAATCCATTTGAAGTAAGCGCAAAACCGGTGGCGCTCAGTTTATCTACAAAATGATAGGTAGGCCGGGTGCTTGTTTGTGCCACTTTTTGCTTCAACTGGTTTGTCTGGCTTTCAATACTTCCCACCTTACGGGCCAGTTGTATGTATTTGGCGTCGTGATTGTTAAAGTTACCCGTAATAAACATGGCAAACATCACCGCAAATATGGCCACAGATGCGGCCACTGATATTTTTGAGTGGTGATTGCGCCAAAATCTTACAATACCTGATGGATGAACAATCAGTTCGTCGGCCATGGTGTGTACGTCTATTTCGTCGTGAATAGCGTTTAAGCGCGTTTCAAGCGCCAGGCGGTCGCTGTATTGCTTCAGTATTTTCAGAAATTCCTTATGCTCGGCAATTTTCTGTGCTATAGCAGCATCGCTGTTGCTCAGCATTTCAAATTGTTTACGCTCATTGGCGTTCATTTCGCCATTAAGGTATCTTTCTATTTCCTCAAGTAATTTGCCGTCGTTCATCGTTCAATCCTCCTTATTTCTGATGAAAAAATAACTTTTTCAATCGTTGCAGGCATTTATATTTCTGCGTTTTGGCATTATCGGCATTGGTATAGCCAAAACGTTCGCATATATCCTGCATACTCCGGTTATGGATGTAAAAATCTTCCATAATGGTTTTGCAGGGTTCGCCTAATAATTTCAATGCAGCTTCCATTTTGCTAAACTGCACATCCATGTCGCTCTGCCGTTCCAGTTCATCGTCAACCGGCGAGTAATCATGAAAATCTTTTATATCGCCCCCGTACCGGCTCAGTTGGCTAAGTCTTTTCAGCCATAAGCGCCGGCATACCGAGTATATAAACGTTTTGAGCTTACTGCTTAGCTCAAAATCGCCCGCTTTTATCTTATTGTATAAAATAATAATGGCTTCCTGGTAAATGTCTTTAGCATCATCAGGCGTGCCGTTGTTATTTATGATCAGTTGCAGCACCATCGGAAAATAGGCCACATACAGTCTTTTCAGAACATTCTCGGAATTATTAAGTATCCCCAGAATAACTTCACTATCAGTGGGGACGGTGTTTTTAGATTCTTTATTCACTACTTAATATTCCTCACTTAATACTACTTAATACGTAATGGTAACCCATCATTTTACAAAAAAACTAAAATAAATAAAATACGGTTACCTTTTAAAATTTGCCGCATTAAAGCTTGTAAACACCTAACAAGAAAAACGTTATGAAAAACATCATTCCCGCGGCTTTAGTAGCTGCAATTGCTTTATCGCTGGCTTCATGCTCCTGCAACCAGACCAAAAAACCAATCGACTCTACATCTACCACCGTAATCGATTCAAACGCCAAAACAACAGGGGTTATTGACTCAACTAAAGCCGACACCGTAAAAGTTGCCGGGCCAAAAACGACCGGCAAAAAAACCGGCGGTGCATTAGGTTCAGCCTCGCTGCAAGCCGAAAAGGATTCCATTAAAAAGGATTCGGCCAGATTGTCCAGAAAATAATATGTTATAGTTTTTTTGGACGGGGGCGGTTTTTTCATGTGGCCGCCCCTTTATTTCTTTTTAATTTTTAACAATATTGCACTAATAGCGTGCACTTTATATATTTTTTTACAAAACATGGGTTACCTTTTTGCAGTTATGGTATTAATTGAACATTTAAACTGATACCAACATGAAAAGCACATTAAAAATTGCAGCATTGGCACTGGTTGTTTCTGTGTCGTTTGCAGCTTGCAAAGGTAACGGCAATGGTTCGTCATCTGATTCAAGCAAAAGGGATTCGGCTAAAACCGATAGTGTAACAACAAAAACTGTAGATACCCTTAAAAAGGATTCGATAGTTAAAAACGATAGTACTAAACACGATACTACCGTTAAAACCGTGGTAAAAACAACCACCACAACTAAAAAGGAAGAACCAAAAAAGTAAATAACATATAATTTAAATTTTAAACATGAAAAATTCATTCAAAGTTGGCGTTTTAGCCGTAGCAATCGCTTTCTCTTTCGCAGCTTGCAAAAGCAAATCATCTACAACTGCTACTGATTCTACCAAAACTGACTCTACTAAAGTTACTACTGATTCAGTAAAGAAAGATTCAACAGTTAAAGTTGATACTACAAAGGCTGACACCACTAAGAAAGATACTACTAAAAAGAAATAATTTTTAGAGCTGATTTTTAGTTTTTACAACCTTTAAAAGGTAGCCTGCGATTTTTTTTTAAAAATCAGGGTTACCTTTTTTTATTTCGGGTATTAAAGGGGAAACTAATTAATCACTTTAAAAAAACACACATGAAAAATTCATTCAAAGTTGGCGTTTTAGCTTTAGCTATCGCATTTTCTTTCGCAGCTTGCAAAAGCAAATCATCTTCTTCAGCTGCTGATTCAGCTAAAACTGCAGATTCAGCTAAAGCTGCTGACTCAGCTAAAATGGCTGCAGCTGACACTGCTAAAAAAGACACTTCTAAGAAAGACACTGGCAAAATGAAAATGGCTGATACTACTAAGAAAAAAATGTAATATCAATTTTTTCATAAAACAAAAACGGCCCTGCACTTTGCAGGGCCGTTTTTGTTTGTAGCCTGGGCCGCCTATTTCCTGAACAGTGAAATGATCCAGATCAGGATGGCTATAATTATCACTATTACTATTATTCCCACCGCAACACCGGCTTTAAAAATACCTGTAATAACCGAGCAGCTGCTCAAAAAAACCATTACCAGGAATACCAATAAAAAGGAAAGTTTTTTCATAAATTAAATTATAACGAGTTACCCCAATACAATGCACATACTGCAGATTTTGTTTTTTAAAACTCCACAATAAACTTTCCTCAATTTTTGCGAAACATTTCTGCCGCAGATAAGTAATTTTGCCGGGTTACTATCTTCCATAGGTGCTATGCTACTATCTATCCATAACGTTACCGCGCGTTACATTAATCAGTTTCTTTTAAAGAATATCTATCTTACTATTAAAAAAGGCGAAAACTGGGCGCTGATAGGCGAAAGCGGCTCGGGCAAAAGCGCTTTGCTGCAAACTATCGCGGGCAAATTCAATATTACCGGCGGGGATATTACTTATCATTTCTTTAATGATCTGCTAAAAGAGCACCCAGTAACCGATAACAGCATCACCCATCAAAAACTGATCGCTTTTGTGGAAGCAAAGCATCATTTCCGCAATCTATCCAACACAACCGATTTTTATTACCAGCAGCGTTACAACTCGTCGGACTCGGAAGATGCGCTGACTGTTGATGAATATCTGCACTCAATATCACATACCGATCTTCAAAAACAATACTGGGATCTGCCAAAAGTAATCGCAACGATGCATTTGGAAGCTTTGCTGAACAAGCAGATCATCAAACTATCAAATGGCGAAACCAAGCGCCTGCGTATTGCCGCCGCATTGATGAAAAACCCGGTGTTGCTGATGCTGGATGCGCCGCTTACCGGGCTTGATGTGCAAACCCGTGCAGAGTTCAACACTATTTTAGGAAAAATTATTGCTTCGGGCATCAGCGTGATCATGGCCACCTCTCCTTATGAAATTCCTGATGGCATTACGGATATAGCCATTTTAAAAGATGGCGGGGTAGCACAAACCATTAAAAAGAAAGATTTTGACCCGGCAAGATTCGTTCAGGAAACTGACGAAGCAACCGACCGCTCCAAATTACAAGCCCTGCTTAATGCCCACGAGGAAAAAGCAGCATACCGGTTCATTGTAAAAATGAATAAGGTAAACATTAAATATGGCGACAAGGTAATATTAGATAATATCGACTGGCAGATACTTCCCGGCGAAAGATGGGCATTACTTGGCCCCAATGGCGCGGGTAAATCAACTTTGCTAAGCCTCATTAATGGTGATAACCCGCAGGCCTATGCTAACGATATTGTGCTGTTCGATAAAAAGCGCGGCACCGGCGAAAGTATATGGGACATTAAGAAAAAGATTGGTTTTGTATCGCCCGAATTGCACCAGTACTTCCCTACCGAGAACAGTTGTATGCAGGTGATCGAGTCGGGATATTATGATACGCTTGGTTTATTCAGGCCGAGCCAAAAAACAAAAGCCGATACAGCATTTAGCTGGATGCAGGCCCTTGAGATTGATAAATACGCCCGCAACCTGCTTAAAAATGTGCCCGCAAGCGTACAACGTTTATGCCTTTTAGCCAGGGCACTCATTAAAAACCCCGACTTACTCATTTTTGATGAACCCTGCCAGGGGATGGATGCCCACCAGCAACTGCATTTTAAAAACATTGTGAACACCATTTGCGCCATGAGTAACGTGACGCTTATTTACGTAACACATTATCAGCAGGAAATACCGGATAGCGTAACCAGGGTACTGAGATTAGAAAAGGGAAAAGTGGTTAGTTAGGCTATCCACATAAACACCAAAAGTTGCATTATGCAGCTTTTGGTGCAATTTTCATTACATTTCGCTCTACCATAAACCATGGCAAGAAACCACTATTTAGTATACGTTCATGGAAATCGCGGATATTAAACTTATCCCCCTGTTTTTTTTGCATCGCCTGCTTTAGCAGCTTTATGCGCCAGGCACCATAATTATAGCTGATAGCCTGCACCGGCCAGCGTTTCACACGCGCTATTTCGCGCAGGGCAATATCATCCTGATTGCGGATATTTTTTTTCCAGAAGGCAAGCGCCTGTGCATCCGTCCAGCCATAATAGTTCAGGCCGATGTCCATCGGTATACGTACGGCGCGTACTATATCCCACTCCCATTTGCCCAGTTCGGCATAAGGCGTTTTGTATAAGCCGATGTCTTTGCCTAACTCCTCCGTATAGCATGCCCAGCCTTCGGCATAACACATATAAGTGAATAGCGCCTGCACTTTTGTATGTTTTTGTGCTGAATAAATGGATATCTGATAATGATGCCCCGGTACGCCTTCATGAATAAAGAGCCAATCGATCTGGCGGATATTATAAGGTTTATCGAATAAATTATAATAGAATGTATTGCTATCATAATAACCCGGTGTTTGCGCCAGCATGCGCGATTCACCCCTTTTTATAGTGAGCGCCGGAAGGTTATGCGGATAAAAAACTTTATGAAGGTTATGGTATACGGTATTTTTTGTATTTTGAAACAAACGCTGCACTACAACCGGGTCATTAATAAAAAATGCCGGTGAGTTGAGATGACGATAAAAATCAGCCTCGCTTAACCCGGTTTTCAGTCGTATCTGTTCAATATGCTCTTTAACCGACTTCACTTCCTGCAAACCAAATTGGTAGATCTGGTCGGGTGTCACCTCGTCGGTAAGCCATCGTTTAAGCAAATAAGCATACCATTTTTTACCGCCTGGCAAGGTATAAATACCCTTTGTTGAAATACTATCCGGCTTACTTGCCAGCCATTGTTTTTCCAGCGAGAGCCGCTGCAGGTTCATATCCGTTTCATACCTTATCTGCAAATAATCCTGTTGCTGCACGGGATTCAGGGATGCAGCAGTAAAACCCGCAAGTTTCTTTTTTGCGGCATTAAAAAAATGAATTTCTTTATCGACACTATCAGCAGATTTGATGTCTTTAATATCGCTAACATAAGGCAGTTCCAAACCGGGAATTTTAAGCGCCGTATATTCTTTCACAAACTTATCTTCAAAAGCACTAAAATTTTTCTGCTGATCGCGGTGTGTGCCGGGCCACAGCCCGATAACAACGGTAATAAATAAGCTTTTCATCATTATAATCCGCATGGTTATAAAATGGCATTCGTTTTACGATAACCTTTTTCACCATTCGACCTCAACTGCGTATATTTGTTACATGAACACAGCGGATCTGTTGCAGCGGGCACTACAGTTTGATTTCCTTTCGCAGGAAGAAGGCGTTTATCTTTATCATAATGCCTCTACGCCTGATTTAATGTATGTTGCCAACGAACTGCGCAAAAAGCAGGTTCCGCATGGCAAGGTTACCTGGCAGATTGACCGTAACGTAAACACAACCAATGTTTGCATTGCTAACTGTAAGTTCTGCAATTTCTTTCGCCGGCCGGGTCATGAGGAAAGCTATATAACTGATATTGAGACATATAAACGCAAGATAGAAGAAACTTTCCGCTATGGCGGCGACCAGTTGCTGTTGCAGGGAGGCCACCACCCCGATCTCGGACTGGAATTCTACGCCGATCTGTTTAAACAGCTTAAGGAGCTGTACCCACCCCTCAAATTGCACTCATTAGGTCCACCGGAAATTGCCCACGTGGCAAAGCTGGAAGGCATGAGCCATATTGATGTGCTGCGTGAGTTAAAGGCCGCCGGTTTGGATTCGCTGCCCGGTGCAGGTGCCGAAATATTGAACGACCGTGTTCGCCGGCTGATCTCAAAAGGTAAATGCGGCGGCCAGGAATGGCTCGATGTAATGCGCGCCGCTCATAAGCTGAACCTGCCAACATCGGCTACCATGATGTTCGGGCATATTGAGACCATTGAAGAACGTTTTGAACACCTGGCATGGATACGCCAGGTACAATCAGAGAAACCGGAGGGTAATTATGGCTTTATCGCCTTTATTCCGTGGCCTTTCCAGGACGATGGTACGCTTTTACGCAAAGTGCGCGGCATTACCAACAATGTTACCGGCGATGAATATATCCGCATGATCGCGCTAAGCCGTATCATGTTGCCGAATATCAAAAACATACAGGCCTCATGGCTTACCGTAGGTAAACAGGTAGCGCAAATATGCCTGCATGCCGGTGCTAACGACTTCGGTTCCATTATGATAGAAGAGAACGTGGTATCTGCCGCGGGTGCGCCGCACCGCTTTACGGCAAAGGGTATACAGGATTCTATCCGCGAAGCGGGATTTGAACCCCAACTCCGCACCCAAAAGTACGACTGGCGCGAAATACCTGCCCAGATAGAAGAACAGGTAATCAATTATTAACAAACCATAACTAACGCCGTAAGCAAACAGGCGATATTTATTTAAGCCTAATTTAAATGAACGATCTTGAGCTTTACATTGAGGCGTTGATATTTTCATCAGAGCAGAGCCTGCGTATTGAAGAAGTTGCTTATTGTTTGCAAGCAGTTTTTGAGCATGACATTGCTATGGATGACATCCATAAAAGCCTGGCGAATATACACACCAAATACCAGGACGAACGGTTCGCTATTGAACTGGTAAAGATCAATAACGGATACCAGTTCCTTACCAAAAAAGCATTTCATTCGGTTATCAGCCTGTTACAGGCGCAAAAATCAAAAAAGAAACTGAGCCAGGCGGCAATGGAAACACTGGCCATTATTGCTTACAGGCAGCCTACCACCAAAACAGATATTGAGCAGATACGCGGCGTAAACTGCGATTATTCCATCCAAAAACTGCTCGAAAAGGAACTGATTGCCATAGTTGGCAAGTCAGACGCCGTTGGGAAGCCCATTTTATACGGCACAAGTCCGCTTTTTATGGACTATTTTGGGGTGAACGACATCAGCGATTTACCTCAAATTAAAGAACTTACAAACGACACCAATACGATTGGCGAAGTCAGCGAATAATTTTTAATCAGAATTTTTAATAAAAATGATTTTGTCTATTTTTACTATTGAAAACAATTTACTGCGACAGAAAAACGGGGAAATTGCTTTTATTTTGATTTAAACAAATATTGAATTCGAGCTTTTAAAAAGATCCATCAAATGGGAACGCCAAAGAAACCTGTAAAGAAAAAAGCAGCCCCTAAAGCCCCGGCCAAGAAGTCTGCAGCTGCTGCTGATCCGAAGGAAAAGAAGAGGATAGTTGACGATGAAGAAGATGATGAGTATGAAATGCCATTAGATGACATGGGATACGAGAACTTTGAAGATTACGAAGACGACGACGATTTTTAAACATATATTTGTTAACCTTATTAAAAAGCATTCAGAACATGCCCTGAATGCTTTTTTTATATCCGTACATTTGCCGCAGCATGCATATTACCGAAGTTAAAGACAAAACGGGCAGAAAGGCCTTTCTTGATACTGCGCGTATCATTTATAAAAATGATGAAATTTGGGTTTGCCCCCTCGATAATGACATTGAAGCGGTGTTCGACCCGTCGAAAAATACATTTTTCCAGCATGGTAAGTGTACGCGCTGGGTACTTAGGGATGATAACGGGCAACTTATTGGCCGCATTGCTGCGTTCATCAATAACGAAAAGGCCTACAACTACGACCAGCCGACCGGCGGTATAGGCTTCTTTGAATGTGTTGATGATGAAAAAGCAGCGTTCCTGCTGTTTGATACGGCTAAAAGCTGGCTGCAGAACAATGGCATGCAAGCTATGGACGGCCCTATCAATTTTGGAGAGAACGATACATTCTGGGGGTTACTGGTTGAAGGTTTTGATTCGGCACCTTCTTATGGCATGAACTATAATCCGCCTTATTACCACAAATTCTTTGACGATTACGGTTTTAAGACCCTATACGAGCAGATCACCAATCACCTGAATACATTGAAGCCTTTCCCCGAAAGGTTCAGGAAGATAGCTTCATGGGTGAGCCGGAAGCCTGGATATGAATTTAAACATCTTAAGGCAAGCGAGATAGAAAAATTCGCTGCTGACTTTATAGAGATATATAACGATGCCTGGAAGGGTTTTGAAAATTTCGTTCCGATCACCTATGCCACCATCCTGGAGAGTTTCCGCAAGATGAAGCCGCTGATGGACGAAAAACTAATCCTTTTTGCTTATGTAAATGGCGAGCCAGCCTCGTTCAACATCATTTTGCCCGATGCCAACCAGATGCTTAAGCCCCTTAATGGGAAACTTGACCTTATAGGGAAGCTTAAATTCCTGTATTACAAATGGAAAGGCGTAAAACGCCTGCGTGCCATTGTTATGGGTACCAAACAAAAATTCCAGAACCATGGTATTGAATCGGCCCTGTTTATAAAATTGGGCGAATACATATTACCGATGAGCCAATATGAGGAACTCGAACTCTCGTGGGTAGGCGATTTTAACGAAAAAATGATAGCTATACATACCGCAACAGGCGCCGTGTTTGCAAAAAAACATCTGACGATGCGCTGTATATTTTAAACGTGTACCGGTTTAATCAATAATCAGTTCAGCCTCAGGCGGTTTCTTTTTTGTGCCTAAGCTCTTCAAAAAGCTCTATAACCTTTTTCTGCAATTCAATCACCTCGCTTTCGCGGTCAAGCAATCTTTTGTTTACGCTTTCAAGTTCAGTAATAAATTTTTGATCCTGATCGGCTTCGTTAAAGGTTAAGAGTTGAACTACGCCCATTTCAAACAGGGTAGCAATCTGTTCCAAACGCGAAAGGTTGATGTCTGTAATACCGGTTTCAATTTTAGAAAATGCAGGGATAGAGATATCTAATCGCTTAGCAACATCTTCCTGGCTCCATCCTTTCTGATGGCGTAAAAGCCTGATTTTTTTTCCCAGAGTTTTCATTTAGTTCGGCTAAATAAGGTTTCGCAATAGTTAATAAAGTTATGATATTTTTTTTAATTCAACAGAAATAATTTTAATAAATTTTATATGATCAATTAATTATCACCTAATTACGAGAAAACCGTTTTAATAAGGTTTAAACGCATTATTTGATAAACCTGGCTGCTGTCCAATCCTTATTGGTTTTGTGGCCCACATATTTAATGTCATATTTCAATGCTGCTTCGGTAAGCATATCAAGATCCGGAGAGGCATAAAATCCGCTTAAATATAACTCTCCGCCGGTCTTCAAAACTTCGCTATATCGTTGTAGCTGATCTAATAAAATATTTCGGTTGATGTTGGCTAAAATAATATCATACTGTTCATTCGGGATTATTTCTTTCGAACCGCAAAGTGCGGTGATGTTATTTACATTGTTCAGTGCTGAATTTTCAATAGTGCTGTCATAACAAACAGGGTCGTAATCGATAGCCGTAACGTCGCCGGCACCCAACTTTGCTGCCATTATAGCTAAAATTCCGGTACCACACCCCATATCCAGCACTTTTTTTGTGGAAAACTCATTTTCGAGCATGTATTCCAGCATCATGGATGTGGTTTGGTGATGGCCCGTACCAAAAGCCATCTTGGGGTCTATAACAATCTCATATTCAAACTCGGGCCGGGGCGCATGGAAGGTAGCCCGTACAAATATCTTGTCTTTTATGGTTATCGGCTCAAAGTTACTTTCCCATTCAGCATTCCAGTTTTTTTGCTCAACAAGGTGCACCTCATACGAAAAGTCGAACATTTCGCGGTACTGGTTAAGGGCGCCTTCCAGCCTGTCGCTATTGTACTCATCTACCGGAATATAAGCCTTAAAACCCGATTCAATTTCTTCGAATGTATCAAAGCCAATATCGCCAAGCGTATTAATCAGCAAGTCCTGATGATAATCTTCTGTAGCTATAACGTTGAAAATGAGCTCGTAATAATTCATTCTTCTATTTCCTTTTCTGTTTCGGTAACGGCAACGCCCTTTTTTGGACTCAGCAAGTATAGCAATAACAAATCAATCATCCAGTAACCTAACTGCACAAACGTCATAAACAAACTCACATGTACAAAATGATGAAGATTGTGCTGCGGATCGGTAATGAGGTAGCTTATTCCCCCTGCAAATAACAGGCAGATATAAACAAGACTGATCAGGTCAACCAGCTTACTTGTAAGCCGCTGATAGTTAAGCACTTTGTTCCAGATAGGCAACACTATTACCGCCTGCGTGAGTACCGCAACCACAAACAACAGCGGCAAAAAATAACGATAGTAGGCCATAAAGCTTTGTACCGTTCCCTCTCCCATTTCGTCCGTCCGCAACTGGAAATACACACCACTATACCTGACCGCGATAAAATATCCCGCGATACCGATAAACGGCGGCAATATGACCATGAGGAATTTGCGCATAAGCGAGATTTGAGATATGAGATTTGAGATTTGAGATTTTCTGTCTCAATACTCAAATCTCACATCTCATATCTTAGTTAAATACTTTAACAATATCAACGAAATCTCTTGATTTCAGTGATGCACCACCGATCAGGCCACCGTCAATGTCAGCCTGTGCGAAAAGTTCCGGAGCGTTTTTGGGGTTGCAGCTGCCGCCGTACAGGATAGTTGTACTGTCGGCTACTGATTGGTCGTACTTAGCAGCGATTTCTTTGCGTATGAAAGCGTGTATTTCCTGCGCCTGCTCTGATGTGGCAGTTTTGCCAGTGCCAATGGCCCAAACCGGCTCATAAGCAATAACCAGCTGACCGAAATTTTCGGCATCCAGGTGGAATACGCCTTCGGCCAATTGGGTTTTAATCACGTCGAAATGCTTATTGCTTTCGCGCTCTTCAAGCGTTTCGCCGATGCAGAAGATCGGTTTAAGACTATTTTTCAAGGCTGTATCTGTTTTTTTAGCTAACAGCTCATTTGTTTCACCAAAATACTGACGGCGCTCCGAGTGGCCCAATATCACGTATTCAGCACCAACAGATTTGATCATTTTTGCTGACGTTTCGCCGGTATAAGCGCCGGATTCTGCCTGGTGGGCATTCTGTGCGCCAACAGATACTTTATTATAGCCTTTTGCCAGTTGCACCAGGCTGTGCAGATGAATAAACGGGCTGCAAACTACAACCTGCTGATGGCCGGTAACCTCGTCTTTCACCATATTGGTGATCTCTGAAAACAGGGCAAGGCCCTCGTTGTAATCAAGGTTCATTTTCCAGTTGCCGGCAACTATTTTCTTACGCATTTTTTTGTTGTTTAGTTCATAGACCATAGTCTATGGTCCATAGTGGTTATCAATTGTATGGTTTATTGTGTTTGAAATATTCGGCTATCGTTGGTAGTTTATAATGCTACTCCACAAAATCCCGGTATTCCCTGGTCAGTTCGAAAACTTTCTTCAATATATGTTGCTCATTCTCGTTAAAGTCGCAATGCTCACGACGGGCAAAAACCCTTGCCGTGGTTTCGAGCATCTTGTTCAGCGAGTATTCCTCAAGACCGTCCATTCTGCCGCCCCAGCTGAAATCGGGCACATGATTAGGCGGAAAACCCGCACCGAATACATTAGCGCCCACACCTACCACCGTGCCGGTATTGAACATGGTATTGATGCCGCACTTGGCATGGTCAGCCATAATGAGCCCGCAAAATTGCAACCCTGTTTTACGGTAACGCCCCGTCGCATAGTCGAACAACTTTACTTCGGCGTAATTGTTTTTCAGGTTGGAGTTATTGGTATCGGCACCAATGTTGCACCATTCGCCAACAACCGAGTTGCCTAAATAACCTTCGTGGCCTTTGTTGGAATACCCCCAGATAACGGCATTGTTCACCTCGCCGCCAACACGGCAATACGGGCCTACAGTAGTAGCGCCATATATTTTGGTGCCCATTTTTATTTGCGAGTTATCGCATAATGCAAACGGCCCGCGAATGTTGGTACCTTCCCAAACTTCGGTGCTGTTGCCCAGGTATATCGGCCCGTTCAGGGTGCTAAAAGAGCAGCATTCCGCCTCTGCGGTATCTTCGGCAAAAAAGTCCTCGCCAATAATGGTATTGGTAGCACTCATTACCTTGCTGGTGCGCCCTTTGGTTAGCAGTGCAAAATCCTTACGCGTTTCGGTATCGTTATTTTTAAAGATATTGTCCGGATACTTTAAAATCACCGGCGAACCGGCATATTCCGTCGCCCTGTCGAAACCTGCATCGGCATTAAACACTTTTGCACCGCTTTCGCTTAAGCGCACGGCTATGAGCTGACCGTTTAGTTTCAGCGCCTCGCCTGTTAACAGTTTATCTATCGCTTCCAGCAAGTAGCTGTCAGGGCAAAATGCGCCGTTTATGAACAGGTTATCAGCGTTTATCTGCAGCGGGAATTTCCCCTGCAAATAATCGCGCGTGTGAAACGAAAAATCTTGTTTAAGGTATTTTGCCCATTTCTGCGCAATAGTGAGTATCCCGATGCGTAAATCGGCAACCGGGCGCGTGAACGTTAAAGGTAATAACGTTTGGTAGCTGTTATCTTCAAAAAGGACAATTGCCATGCGGCAAAAATAAAAAAGTCCCCGGGTTTTATACCCGGAGACTTCAAATATTTTATAACGCCTTCGCTTATTTCTTAGCGTAACGGCTACGGAATTTATCGATACGGCCCGCAGTATCAACCAGTTTCATTTTACCGGTATAGAACGGGTGAGAAGTGTGAGAAATTTCCAGTTTTATCAACGGGTACTCGTTACCGTCTTCCCATTTAATGGTTTCGCGGGTGTCGATGCATGATTTAGTTAAAAAAGAATAGTCGTTTGACATATCTTTAAATACAACTAACCTATAATTTGATGGATGCAGATCTTTTTTCATTTGTCTTAGTCTTCTTCCTAATAAAAGAGGTGCAAATGTAGTGATTTATTTTAAATTGAAAAATAATGAACCAGGATTTTTAACAGATTTTTTTGATTTACAGGATGCAAGCTTGATGTTAACTTACGAAGCTTTGAAAACTTCTTAAGTTAATATCGCTTTGTGAAGCTTGTATTCTGTAAATCAAAGAAATCTTACGAATCCCGGTTCTGCACCAACTCCACCAACACCCCGCCCGCGCTTTTGGGGTGCACAAAACACACCAGTTTATTATCTGCACCGGGTTTGGGCTCGTCGTTTAATAATATAAAGCCTTCACTTTTCAATCGCGTCATTTCGGCGCGTATGTCTGTTACTTCGAAGGCAATATGGTGGATGCCTTCGCCTTTTTTGGCTAAAAATTTAGCTATCGGGCTATCATCATGCAGGGCTTCCAGCAGTTCTATTTTATTAGGGCCGCATTGCAAAAAGGCGGTGCGTACGCCTTCAGTTGCTACGTCTTCTATTTTATAAATGCTGGTATTCAGCAACTTACAATATATTTCGCCTGCGTCGCTTATGTTATTTACCGCTATGCCGATATGCTCTATCTTTTCCATACCCAAATATTGCAAATTAATGACTGCCTGCACTTATTTCACCTTGTTTTGAATGATTATAAATAAATTATTTGTATTACCTTTGTATGTTTTAAATTACAATCATGGATATCCCCGTTTACTTAGATAATAATGCTACCACGCCGATGGACCCTCGCGTGCTGGAAGCTATGCTGCCTTACTTCACCTCGAAGTTTGGTAACGCCGCCAGCCGTAACCATCCTTTTGGCTGGGTGGCCGAAGAGGCTGTTGACTACGCCCGCGAGCAGGTTGCAAAACTGATCGGCGCGAGCGAAAAAGAGATCATCTTCACTTCAGGCGCTACAGAATCAGACAATCTGGCTATTAAAGGTGTGTTTGAAATGTACAAAGAAAAAGGCAACCACATCATTACCGCTGTTACCGAGCATAAAGCCGTGCTTGACGCTTGTAAACACGTTGAAAAGATGGGCGGCAAGGTAACTTACCTGCCTGTTAAAGAAGATGGACTGGTAGAC
>JBQCIS010000127.1:0-15376 GCA_051953515.1 Mucilaginibacter sp. | reverse complement strand
TATGAAGCTGCGTATCACTCCTCTTATTGTTTTATCATTATTAATTGCCTTAAATGCCACAGGCCAGGTTGCAAAAAACCAACAGCTTGCCCGGCAAATACTTACCGATAGCCGCCTGGATACGATCCAGTCGAAGGCATTAAAATTGTTATCAGGTTTTTCGGCCGGTACATCTTATAAAGAAATATGGATACGCGATTTTAACACCTTTATCAACGGATCGTTAAAGGTTCACCCAAAAGAAGACGTAAAAACTAACCTATTAATGTTTTTCAAGATACAGGGCAAGGATGGTGATATTGTAGATGGGATGGTTGACAGCGCACAAGCCTATGTGGGCTATAAATACCGGTATTCGCCACTACTACCCGGCTGGGCGGCGCATAAAAACACGGTGGAAACCGACCAGGAATCGTCATTAATACAGGCTGTAAAAAAATATATTGATGATACCGGCGACAGGAGCATACTTGACGAGGTGATAGGCGGCAGATCTGTATTGAAACGGATGGAAGATGCTTTAAACTACGTACTAACCGATAGATGGTCGGCAAAATATGGGCTGGTTACGGGTGCTACCACCATAGACTGGGGCGATGTGCAACCGGAAAACGGCTGGGGCGTAGCCATTAACGGAAAAACCAAATGGGCGATAGATATTTACGACAATGCTATGTACGCAATAGCGATACAAAATTTTATTGACATGGTGCCCAAAGACTATAAAGCCGGAAGAAATTGGAGATCAATAGCATCAAACATCCGCAAAAATGTGCGCAAGTATCTTTGGGATAGCCAAACGCAAAAATATATACCACATATTTACCTGAATGGCAGTCCATTCTCGCCTGATTTTAATGAAAAGGCAATACTTTATACAGGCGGCTCGGCTTGTGCTATATTGGCTGGGTTTAATACACCGGCCGAGGTTAAAGAAATTAACAGGCAGATGCTTGCTGCAGCGGCTAAGGAGAAACACGCTACTATTGGCATAACGGTTTATCCGCCCTATCCGGCCAAACAATTCCCGAATATGAAGCCATACGTTTACCAGAACGGCGGCGACTGGACCTGGTTTGGGGGCAGGATGATAGGTGCACTAACAACGTATGGTTACGCGGATAAGGCCTACGCAGAGCTATCTCCTATGGTTGACCGTGTGCTTGCCAATAAAGGCTTTTACGAATGGTACGATGTACAAAGCGGCATGCCAAAAGGATCAGGCGATTTCAGGGGCGAAGCAGGCGTATTGTATGATGCCATTACAACTTTAAAACAATGGGCCGTTAAAAACCAGTAACTATTTCTGATCGGCAAGCCCTCCAGTAAATTAAAACATGAATTTTTAAGCTGCTTTTGGAGAGGATGAAAGCTTGCTCTTTCGCCTGCTGAAAAAGTATTTTCTTATCGGGCCATCCAACATAACTTCAATGGCGTAAGCAAACAGGATAGCCAATAAAACACCGATAGCCGTTATCCACCACGAATGGGACATGCTCCATTTATATTTTGCGTGATAATAGCCAAAGTACCATACCAATGAATAATGCATCATGTATAGGGGATAGGAAATATTACCCAGAAACTTACATGTTTTTTGCAGGAAATTATTTTGTACTCCATTTATGCCAAAAACCACCAAAGCAGGATAAATTAAAATAGCGATCAGGCATTCAACAAGCCAATTCCATTTGGCAACAAAAGGCGCACAGAAGGTAGCGATTAGTAAAATTGCCAATACGATAAAGCTTATTTGCTTGTTTGATTTCAATTGCAAGCGATACAGCAGTAAGCCCATCGGGAAAGAAAATGCTATGCGCGCAAGCCCGTCCCAAAAACTGCTGCCGTTCCAGCCGCCAACTATGCTTCCTGCACGATGGCCTGTCCACAATAAAGCCGCGGCTCCTGCAATAACCACTATAATCAGCCACGCTTTGCCAATCCTTTTTAAAACGGTTGCGTACGCAATATTGGCAATGTATTCCCAAAACAGCGACCATGCCGGGCAATTTAAACCGAAATTATTATTGAACCGGTTATCCATACCCGGGTAGGGAATGAGAAAAACGGAGCACAAAAGAATGAACATAAGCCTCCAGAAGCCGTACGCATCCACAGCGTTGGAAGGCTCAAAAACAAAAAATAAAAATCCGAAAACAGAACCGATCACTACCAGCGGATGCAGGCGTACTAACCGCGAAATAAAAAATTCTTTTACTCCTAACTTTTGTATACGATCGTCATAAGCGTACCCGATTACAAAACCCGATAAGCAAAAGAAAAAATCGACAGCTAAATAACCATGACCAATAACACTTTGTGCATCGCTTGGATAGATAAATTCTGAAAAATGAAAAATTACTACACATATCGCAGCTATACCGCGCAAGCCATCTAAGGCAAGAAAATGTTTCTTGGTTTGTAATATTGAGGTCTGCATACCGAGAAAATTGTTTAGCCTGATTTTAAAACCTAACAAAAAAAAAGCACTTACATTATTTTGTAAGTGCTTAATAATTAAGTGGAGAATAACGGATTCGAACCGATGACCTCTTGCATGCCATGCAAGCGCTCTAGCCAGCTGAGCTAATCCCCCTTTTAATAGTACAGTTTCTGTACTGCGGATGGCAAAAGTAATAATTTTTGTTTAATGACAAACGAACTATCCGTTTTAGGGTAATTTTTTTTGCATTTACCTTTTGCTCTTTAATTTGGAAATATACAAGCAGGTACGTTTCCTCATTGGCGGGGCCGAAAGGG
Source organism: Mucilaginibacter sp. (assembly GCA_051953515.1). GTDB lineage: Bacteria > Bacteroidota > Bacteroidia > Sphingobacteriales > Sphingobacteriaceae > Mucilaginibacter. Next base: position 12,616 of record JBQCIS010000127.1, on the reverse strand, counting down.
TTAACGAAGACACTGATATTATATGTTAATCTACGGGATTTCAGAAGGGTATAAAAACAGTAAAGCCCCTGATGGGCAGGGGCCTTTACTAACCAATTATAAACCTAAATTATGAGAAGACTTTTTTATTGTTTTTCAACGGTGTAAAATTAACACTAAGTTTTGATACCGCAAAATATTTTTTTAAATTTTTTCAAATTTATCTTATCAATATTACCCTAATCATAAAAATTTAAACAATTAGTTGTTAACCTCGTAATATTTTAAATGCTAAATCAATTTTAGCAAATTGTTAACAAATCGTTTCTAAAAGGGCCGGTTTTTTTCAAAAAAGTATAAGAATCGACTATTTTAAGATTGTCCTGCCAAAATAAGGCCGTTTATAACCTAAAAAGCACCGATATCCATCTGTTTCAAAGAAAAACTTATTGAAAAAACTCTATTTTAATATAAATATTGCCCCTTAACCGATCTTTTTTTCGTAAATCCGCTGTTACAATTGCTCGGATTAAAGGGTCACGTGTTACAAACGCTTGCCCAAATCTGCTATTGCAATTTTGTGTAAAATATAATTTACATCATAAGGGGCACTTCTCCCATTATAAAAATCTATTGAAAGATACATACCTATATATCGTGATCAGCTGGCTTTAATTTATACTATTTCATGATGAGAGTATGCAAAATGAGTCGGTGGGTGTACAGAACTGAACACTGTACAAAAGCGAATACACTTTTCTCTACACTTAATCATTTTTTAAATAAATTAAAAAAACGCCCTTTTTTTATTGATTTATAAAGAATTGCGGAAAATACCCGCTTTTTATTACTGCTTTTTTGTGCACTAAGTATTTTTTGGCACTGGATTGGAATAACAATAATCAAACTATACTGATATGGTAATTGTAAAAAAGCCGGGCCAGCAGGCAGCAGAAAAAGAGTGGGAGAATCCACTTAATCCCGAAGCGCCGGGTGATGCCCGCGACAAGGAACAAGTACAGCGTCAGTATAAGGAAGCAAAAAGAAGACACGATAATTTAAGTGAAAATCAAAAGAAGGCTAAACAGTAAATTCGACCTATAATTATGAAAACAATTAACAGACCATCGGCAAGCAAAGTAACTATGCGCTATGACAGGGAATTGATGAATATTCTGATGAATGACCTGAAAGCGAGGAAAATTAAACAACAGTTTTTAAACACACAGCGTAATGCTGCCTGAGATAAAAAAAATTCAATCTTACCAACCATCTACCTATGAAAACATATAATAAACCAGCAACAAACAACTTAGCAACACGTTTAGACAACGAATTGAAAGCTATATTGATGGAAGACCTGAAAGCCTACAGAGAAAGGAATCAGTTTGTACATAGCAACAACCAGGCAACTGTGCGTCAGTTATCGGCTGCCTGATCAATCATATACATCTACCTATAAAGTTCTTAACATCACCTATGGAAACGGTAAAGCCCCGCAGTATTGTGAGGCTTTACTTTTTTACATGGCATTTTGCTGTTTAAATTTTTTGTTTTTTGTAACGGAGAGGGCTTAATCAGTGTCATATAGCTATGAGATTGATACAGCTACTCGTTTTAACGCTCTTTGCAACTTTATTATTCAACTTCGCTAATGCCCAAACTTCTGCCGGTAAAATATCCGGTATTGTGTTAGATAATACCCGGAAACCGCTTGATGGCGCTACCATGATCCTGCTTACCGCAAAAGATTCGGCTGTTGTAAGCACCCAGCTTGCCAAACCCGATGGCAGCTTTGCGTTTCAGGATTTAAAAAGCGGCTCTTATATAATAGAAGCAACTTATATAGGCTATAAAAATTACCGCAGCAGTAACGTTATTATAACCGGGCAAAAGCCTGTTACCTTGCCCGCGATAACCTTATCGGCAAACGGAAAAACACTTAATGAAGTAGCGGTAACCAGTCAAAAATCTTATGTTCAGCAAAAGATAGACCGTACCGTGGTTAATGTAAATGCGCTGATATCCAATAGCGGCGCCAACGCGCTGGAAGTGCTGGAAAAAACGCCAGGTGTACAGGTGGATGCGGATGGCAATATCACTTTTAAGGGTAAAAGCGGTGTATTGGTGCTGATAGACGACAAACCTACTTACCTCTCCGCGGCCAACCTGGCAACTTACCTGCGTTCGTTGCCATCCACATCATTAGATCAGATTGAACTGATGGACAACCCGCCTGCTAAGTATGATGCTGCCGGAAATGCGGGCGTTATCAATATCAAAACCAGGAAAAATACCACCCGTGGATTTAATGCTGTGGTATCGGCCGGTTATTCGCAAGGTTTTTATGGCCGTACAAATGAAAGTATTAACCTTAATTATCGCATAAACAAGGTAAATCTGTTTGCAAATGTTGGCTATAATGAACAGAAAACCTTCAGGAGATTGGAAATAGACCGCAACTATCTTGACGATAACGGAAACACAGCTTCATCACTAAAAGACATCTCCTATTTCAGGCCTACAAGTTATAATACAGACATTAAATTAGGCATGGATTATTTCTCATCGCCAAAAACAACGTGGGGAATAGTATATACCGGCAACATATCTCCTGACCACGACAGCAGTCCGGTTTATAGCTTAATATATGGCAAGAATGGCGGGCTGGATTCGACCATCAAAACCCTGAATACATCAAAAAACAAATTTAACAGCAACGGCATCAACCTTAATTATACCCATAAGTTTGATAGTACCGGCAGAGAACTCACTTTCGATCTGGACTACATCCGCGATGTGGCCGGCAGTAACCAATTATTTGTGAATAACACTTTCTTGCCGGACGGCACTTTAACAAATTCGCAAACGCTGAATGATAATTTGCCATCAACCATTAATATCTATTCCGCCAAAAGTGATTATACGCATCCGCTTAAAGGAAAGGCCAAACTGGAAGCCGGCATTAAGAGCAGCTATGTAAATACCGACAACGCCGCCAATTATTTTAACATAGTGAACGGGGTAAGCACTATTGATTATAACAACACTAACCGTTTTTTATATAAAGAGAATATAAACGCGGCCTACGTTAATTTTAATAAAGATTTCGGCCGGTTTTCAATACAAACAGGGTTAAGAGTGGAAAACACCAATGGCAACGGACATCAGCTGGGTAATGCAAAAAAGGCCGACTCTTCGTTTGTTAATCATTACACCAACCTGTTCCCTACCGCGTACTTTTCTTATAAACTTGATACTGCCGGCCATAATGTGCTGGTGCTTTCTTACGGACGACGTATTGGCCGCCCGAATTATAGCAGTTTAAACCCATTTACCTTTTTTGTGGATGAGTTTACCTATTTCTCGGGCAACCCTTTCCTGAAACCGCAATTTACAGATAACTATAAGCTGGCCTACAGCTACAAAAGCTTATTTACGGTTGCATTTATGTATAATCGTACAACCGATGTACAGGGGGAAACCATTCACCGGGACAGCGATGTTTTTATCAGCACCACAGGCAATATCGGTCAGGCCAAAACGCTGGATCTTTCGCTTAATACCAACCTTCAACCTACCAAATGGTGGTCGGTTAATTTATATGCCGAAGAATACAGGAATACTTACCAGGGAATGTTTTATACCGGCTACCTTAACCAATCGAAATACACCTTTAGCTTTAATAGTACTAACCAGTTCACCATATCTAAAACCTGGTCGGCAGAGTTAAGTGGCTGGTACGACGGGGGTGGTGTTTACGGGCAATTTCTTACCCTGCCAAAAGGTATGTTAAACGCCGCTGTGCAAAAGAAAATATTAAACAATAAAGGTTCAATTAAACTGAACATGCGCGATATACTTGGCACCTTTAGTCCGAGCGGTACCATTACCAATATTGTTGGCGCTACCGCTCATTTCCACAATACTGTTGATACCCGCGTAGCTACCCTTACATTTACCTACAGCTTTGGTAAATTGGCCAACGTACCGCAAAAGCGTGAAATAGGTGGCGCCGATAGTGAGCAGGGAAGGGCGCATTAAGTTGCTTTTAATGAATGGATAGTAAATGAACTGTCCGCTACTTATCGCTTTCACCGCTCAGTTGCCGCTGAGGGCTACTTCTTTTGTCTTGGACACAAAAGAAGCAAAAAGTCAAGTCAGACCGAAGGCTTTTTTGCCGCACGGGCTATTGCGCTAAGCCCTTGCTTGCCAACCCGCAAAACCAGGTAAAACCTGGGCTTGGTTTTTGTCCCGGCCAAGCCTCTCCAGGCCGGTGCTTAGCGAAAACCCCGAGGCCCTGCCGCCGCACTTGGCCAGCATCGTTTTACCTGATTTTTTCCAAAGCTGTCGGTCTGACCAGAAGGAGAAAAACCGAAATACATCCAAAGGAAGAAATCCTTCGATTAACAACAGAATAAAAAGGGCGCAAAGGCCGCCAATGGAAAGCTTTGGGCTGAAAAGTTGCGGAGGGGCTGTGCGATACTGACTGAGGAGCAAGCTTTTGTGCCGTAGGCATGCCTTTGGTAAAGGGCAAACGCTTGTGCGACAAAAAGCCTTTCCAACGGCTTGATTTATTCACCTGTGTTTATTTTTTAAGGTGTTCATGAGGTCGCTGCGCTTAGTTTTTGCTACTTTTTTATCAAGAAAAAAGTAGTAGCCTCAGCGGCAATTGAGCGGTTGAAGCGGCAAGTAACAAACAATCGATCTATACGCTATTGCTATCTTTTGCATACTTCACTATAAGCTCCGCCGTATGAGCTGATGCACCCGCCTCTCCCATCTTAACATCCAGTTCATCATAATTTTTGAGCATAGTTGTACGATAGTCTGTATCATTTACCAGCTTGTCTACCTCATTACCGATAGTTTGCGGTGTACAATCCTGCTGGATGAGCTCTTTCACCACCAATTTATCCATGATGAGGTTTACCAGCGATATAAAACGTATTTTGATTACCAGCCGACCGATAAATATAGAAACCGCGCTGCTTTTATAAACCACTACCTGCGGTACATGAAATAAGGCGGTTTCCAGTGTGGCTGTGCCTGACGTAACAATGGCCGCATTGGCATTTTTCAATATATCATAGGTTGAATTGAATAATACCGGTATATCTTTATCGCCCAAATACTGCTTATAATATGCTGCATTGAACGAGGGCGCTCCGGCTATTACAAATTGATGATCCGGAAATCTGTCTGCCACCCCAAGCATATCCGGCAAAAGTTTGCTTACCTCCTGTTTGCGGCTGCCGGGCAACAGGGCAATGATCTTTTTTTCGCCGAGCTGATTTTTGGAACGGAAATCAGCATCCGGCTTAAATGCGGCGACCGCATCCAGTAATGGATTGCCCACGTAATCTACATCCATTCCCCATGTTTTATAAAAATCAACCTCAAATGGCAGAATGCAAAACAGATGGTCGACGCTCTTTTTTATCTTCAATACGCGTTTCTGGTTCCATGCCCATACTTTTGGCGATATGTAATAGCAAACCAGCAGGCCGCTCCGCTTGGCAAACTCGGCAATACGCATATTAAAGCCGGGAAAATCTATCAATACCAATACATCAGGCTGCCAGTCAATAACATCCTGTTTGCAAAATGAAATATTCTTCAATATGGCCGGGAGGTTAACCACCACTTCGATAAAACCCATATAGGCCATATCGGCATAGTGTTTTACCAATGTGCCGCCCTGTGCCTGCATCAGGTCGCCGCCAAAAAACCGAAATTCGGCCCTGGGGTCGAACTCCTTCAGGGCTTTCATTAAGTTGGCGCCATGGAGATCGCCCGATGCTTCGCCGGCTATTAAATAGTATTTCATATTTTATATGTTACTACATTGTAACATTATTCTATTAGTTTACTGAATCCTCCAAAAATACTTCTAATTTTAGAGGATACTAATTATTATGAAAAAACTATCCGTCTCCCTCATCCTGTTCTTTACCGCATTTTGCGCATTCTCACAGAAATATATTCCGCAAATAAAGGCAGGAAGCGTGCTAACTTATATGGCACAATCAAGGAACACCGGCTCGAAGGCACCCGTAACACTAACCGTGATGAACGTTGCCGACACCGTAAAAATAAAGTGGGAAATACCAGGCGTGGGTACGGGTTTTTATACAATGAGTGCTAAATCGATAAAAAGCGCATCACAAACTATTGCTAAGGAACCTGATCCGGATATTGTTACTGCGCTTGATACCGACAAAACGCTGATCCTGCTATCAAAGGACGCTTACAAAAGCATGACCGATAACAAAAACTTTATGCTGAACGGCTATACTTTTAATGTACAGCCCGATACTTCCACCTTTACCATAAATGATAAAGTAGCCCATGTTACTTTTGCTAAAACGCAAAAGGGACACCGGGAGATATGGATATTGGATAATCCCGACTTCCCGATCATTTGCAAAGCGCATAAGGTAACGCCTTATATTGATTTTTGGCTTACGGCGATAAAGGAATAAATTATGGCGTGCTTTAGCAAATGGATAACTAAGACAGCACTTTAGTTGAAATATTAAATACCAAAGCTCCAGTTATTCAACACAGGGATGGCATGGTGGGCCGTCATATCAAACTGTACCGGCACTATCGATACATAGTTGTGACTGAGCGCCCATACATCGGTATCCTCGCCGGAATCATTCAACTGAAAAACGCCCGTGAGCCAGTAATATGGCCGTTTATGCGGATCGATACGCTCATCAAACTCCTCGGCCCATTTGGCATTGGCCTGGCGGCATATCTTGATGCCCTTTATATGCGCGGTATTCGGGAAGTTTACATTGAGCAGCGTATTGGCCGGTAATCCGTTTTCCAGCACCTGTTTGACAATTTCTTTTACATATTTAAGTGAATGGCTAAAATCGGCCTGCAGCGTAAAATCGTCCAGCGAAAAGCCGATAGACGGAATACTTTCAATAGCCCCTTCAACCGCTGCAGACATGGTGCCTGAATACAATACGTTGATGGAATTATTCAACCCGTGATTGATGCCCGAAACGCACAGATCAGGCTTGTTGCCTTTGAAAACCGAGTTTACCGCCAGCTTTACGCAATCAACCGGGGTGCCGGAGCAGCGGTACATTTCTATGCCTTCGTAAATAGCTACCTTATCCAACCGCAAAGGTTTGCCGATAGTGATGGCGTGCCCCATACCCGACTGCGGGCTATCCGGCGCTACCACTACCACGCGGCCCAGGTCCTGCATTACTTCCATCAGCGCTTTAATACCAGGAGCAGTAATGCCGTCGTCGTTTACAACAAGTATGGTGGGTTTAGAATTCTTCATGATGATGCGAAATTACAATTCGCAACCGGAAAATATGTAAACAAGAATGCCCTCTTTCTTCGAGGGCATTTTTTCTTTTATAATTCATTTAACCATTTCACCAACTCATCCCTGCCTTTTCCTGTTTTTTGTTGCAGGCGGCCCAGCATTTCGTCGTCTTTGCCTTCTTCGCGTGTCAAGTCATCGTCGGTAATGTCGCCGTAGGCTTGCTTTACTTTGCCTTTTATCTCGTTCCAGGTGCCTTTTAATTGTAGTGCGCTCATAATATTCGTTTTTAAATAGATGTTTATTAAAAACACATCATTGGCGCATTGGTTTCATTTTGCCGGATAAAATGATCTGATAACCTCTATCTTTCCAACAATATTATCATTAAACTCATCCAACTCTTTATAAAAAACACTTACAGCATTTTGCCAGTGTAGCGTTTTGTAGCAGGTGTAGCTGTGTAGCAGACGCTACAATGCTACACCTTGCTTATTTAACTAATTCCGTTACAGCGCACCTGCCTTTATTTCATCCACCACACCCGGATCAAGCAAAGTACTCGTATCACCCAAATTTGAAACATCACCTTCGGCTATTTTGCGCAAAATACGGCGCATAATCTTGCCCGAACGTGTTTTTGGCAAGCCGCTCACAAACTGTATCTTATCAGGTTTGGCTATCGGGCCTATAATGCGCGATACCGTCATGATGATGTCCTTGCGGGCAATGTCTGCATCATCCGCACCATGATTGCCGGGGCTTACCACAAAGGCATATACACCCTGGCCCTTAATATCATGCGGGTAACCCACCACGGCTGATTCCACCACGCTGCTGTGCATATTAATGGCGTTCTCTACTTCGGCAGTACCGATACGGTGACCCGATACGTTCAGCACGTCATCCACACGACCGGTGATACGGTAATAGCCATTCTCGTCGCGCAGGCAGCCGTCGCCGGTAAAGTACATATCTTTATAAGTAGCGAAGTAGGTTTGGCGGCAGCGCTCATGATCGCCATAAGTGGTGCGGAGCATGCCCGGCCACGGGAACCTGATGCAAAGATTTCCGCTCACATCGTTGCCTGCTACTTCTTTGCCGTTTTCATCTACCAAAACAGGTTGTACACCCGGCAGCGGTAAGGTTGCATAGCTTGGCTTGGTTGGGGTAATACCGGCCAGCGGCGATATCATGATGCCACCGGTTTCGGTTTGCCACCAGGTATCCACTATAGGGCAATGCTTTTTGCCAATGTGCTCATCAAACCAGTGCCATGCTTCCTCGTTGATCGGTTCGCCTACGGAGCCTAATTTTGTGAGTGAGTTAAGATCGTGGTTCTCTACTTTACCCAACCCAAAGCTCATTAGCGAGCGGATAGCGGTTGGTGCGGTATATAAAATGTTGACTTTATATTTATCTACTATGTCCCAGAAACGTCCGGCATCAGGCCAGGTTGGTATGCCCTCAAACATCAGCGTGGTAGCACCCTGTGAAAGCGGCCCGTAAACGATATACGAGTGCCCTGTAATCCAGCCGATATCAGCAGTACAGAAATACACCTCGCTCTGCTCATACTGGAAAACGTTGGCAAAAGTATAACCAGTATATACCATGTAGCCGCCGCAAGTATGCACCACGCCCTTAGGTTTCCCGGTTGAACCGGAAGTATAGAGAATGAACAACATATCCTCGGCATCCATTTCCTCGGCTTCGCAATTGGTTGCGCCCTGTGTTTCCACCTTTTTAATCTCATCTTCCCACCACACGTCTCGGCCCTTTATCATAGATACCGGTGTACGCGTACGGGTAAGCACGATCACCCTTTTTATTGATGGGCATTGCACCAATGCGTCATCAATAACGCTTTTCAGCGGTATTTCTTTATTACCGCGCTGACCGCCATCGCAGGTGATCACAATGTTACATTCAGCATCCTTTATTCTATCCGCAATAGATTGCGCCGAGAAACCGCCAAACACCACCGAGTGTATAGCACCTATCCTTGCACAAGCCAGAACAGCGATGGCCAGTTCAGGCACCATTGGCATATATATACATATACGGTCGCCTTTTTTTGCGCCGTTATTCTTCAGCACATGGGCAAACTGGCAAACTTTGTCGTACAGTTGCTTATAGGTAAGTATGCGGTGATCTTCGTGCGGGTCGTTTGGCTCCCAAATGATTGCCGGTTTGTTGCCCAGCTTTTCGAGGTGACGATCAAGACAATTTTCGGTGATATTCAATTTAGCGCCCTGGAACCATTTTATTTTTGGCTCGGTAAAGTTCCATTCCAGTATGCGGTCCCATTTTTTACGCCAATGGAAGTTGTCGGCTACTTCTTTCCAAAATTGTTCAGGTTGTTCAACGCTCTTTTTATAGGCCTCTTCGTACTCGGCGAATGTTCTAATTCTCATTTGGTAAATCGATTTAATTTGGCGGGCTCAAGGTAGTGATTTTCCCTATTTGCGGGTATAAATTTGTGAAAATTTAATAAGTTTATACAACTTTTTAAGAAGTTGTTTTTACGACAATTAATCAAAACAGAATCTTTTTTAAAATATTTTCAAACCCCTCTTGTCGTTTTGATCTGAAACACCGATATTTGCAAACTCTTTTTAAGCGGAGTAATCAATAAAAAAGATTTTGTCATGTCAAGAATATGTGATTTAACAGGTAAAGGGTCGATGAATGGCCATAACGTTTCAAACTCGAACGTTAAAACCAAACGTAAATTCCACCCGAACTTAAAACTGAAAAAGTTTTATATCCCTGAGGAAGACAAGTGGATCACTTTAAAAGTATCTACTTCGGCCGTTAAAACCATCAGCAAGAATGGTATAACTGCCTGCATCAACAAATTTGTTAAAAAAGGTTCTATCTAATTTTAGATAGTTACCATTAATATAGGAAGAAAATGGCTAAGAAAGGCAACAGGGTACAGGTGATATTGGAGTGCACAGAGCACAAAACCAGTGGTATGCCAGGCATGTCCCGTTACATCACCACCAAAAATAAAAAGAACACTACTGAAAGGTTAGAGTTGAAAAAATTCAACCCGATCCTGCGTAAAGTAACCGTTCATAAAGAAATTAAGTAATTGGTTGATTAGGTTGAATGGTTGATTAGGTTTCAAAAACGCAAAAATCATTCAATAATTCACTAAATCACTCATTCAATAATTATATAAAGAGATGGCAAAGAAAGTAGTTGCAACGCTGAAAACAGGCAAAGGCAAAGAATATTCAAAAGTTATAACAATGGTAAAATCGCCAAAAACCGGCGCTTACTCATTCAAAGAGTCTATTGTTCATAACGATCATATTAAAGACGCGATCGCTGCTGCAAAAGCGCAGTAATCCGTTTTGCAAAAGAGATAAAAGCCGTCTTGTTTTTTACGAGAGGGCTTTTTTTATTTGATATGCAGTTATTGATGTGCAGATTTGAAGATGTGCAGATGTGCAAATCAAATGATCAATAGTTTGACATATTAATTGTAATCGAATCTGCACATTTGCACATTCACTCATCTGCACATTTAGAGCTATGGGATTATTCGATTTCTTCAAGAAAAAAGAAAGCACTCCGCAGGAACAGGAGGCGCTTGACACCGGTTTGGAAAAAACCAAGGACAACTTTTTTTCAAAAATCACCAAGGTTATTGCGGGCCGCTCGACGGTTGACGACGATGTGCTCGATGACCTGGAAGAAGTACTCGTAACATCAGACGTTGGTGTTACCACTACCCTCAAGATTATTGAGCGCATACAGCAGCGCGTGGCTACAGACAAATATGTAAGCACATCCGAGCTAAACTCCCTGCTTCGCGACGAGATACAGAAACTGCTTGCCGAAAACAACAGCAACGATTTTCATAATTTCGAATACGGCAATCACAAGCCTTATGTAATTATGGTTGTGGGTGTAAACGGCGTAGGTAAAACCACTACCATAGGCAAGCTGGCGCATAAACTGAAAGCGGCCGGCAACCAGGTAGTACTGGGTGCGGCAGACACCTTCCGCGCAGCGGCAGTAGACCAGATAAAGCTTTGGGGCGAACGCGTAGGCGTAAAAGTAGTAGCGCAGGCTATGGGGTCAGACCCGGCTTCAGTGGCTTATGATACCCTGCGTTCGGCAGTGGCCAACGGCGATGATGTTGCCATTATTGATACCGCGGGCCGTTTGCACAACAAGGTTGGCCTGATGAACGAGCTTACCAAGATCAAAAACGTAATGCAAAAGGTAATCCCCGGCGCACCGCACGAGATTTTGCTGGTGCTGGACGCATCAACCGGGCAAAATGCTATTGAGCAATGCAAGCAGTTTACTGAGGCAACATCAGTAAACGCGCTGGCACTAACCAAACTGGACGGTACAGCAAAAGGCGGTGTGGTGATCGGTATATCAGACCAGTTTAAAATACCGGTAAAATATATAGGTGTAGGCGAAGGCATGAACGATCTGCAACTGTTTGACCGGAAGGGGTTCGTAGATAGTTTGTTTAAACAATAAATTAATAAAAAACGCTGTCATTTCGACGAGTAGCGGGAAGGCAAAAGCAAGGGACGAGGAGAAATCCTTTGCGCCATGTTAGTATACATTGCAATCGCAAAAGATTTCTCACCTGCCCCAACCGCGCAAATCCGATGCTAATGCAGGTTCGAAATGACATGATTGGATAAATAGCTTAGATAATAAGCAACGACGTGTGAGAGAATAAGGAAATATATGAAGACGAAAGGGACAGATAAACCAACAACAATAACAAAACCACGCGTTAACGTAGTAACGCTCGGCTGCTCAAAAAACATCTATGATTCAGAGGTTTTGATGGGACAGCTGAAAGGTAATGCTTTTGATGTGGTGCACGAGGCGGATAATGTGAACAGCGAGGATATTGTGGTGATCAATACCTGCGGGTTTATTGATAATGCCAAGCAGGAATCTATTGACACCATCCTGCAATACAGCGAGCTGAAGGAACAGGGCAAACTGGGTAAACTCATCGTTACCGGCTGCCTTTCTGAACGCTATACGCCTGAACTGTCGGCCGAGATCACCAATGTGGATTCATGGTTCGGTACTAACGATCTGCAAAACCTGCTGAGTTCGGTTGGCGCAAATTACAAGCACGAGCTTATTGGCGAACGCCTGTTAACTACCCCATCGCACTTCGCATATTTTAAAATTGCCGAGGGTTGTAACCGTCCCTGCTCATTCTGTGCCATCCCGCTCATGCGCGGCAAACATGCCAGTCAGCCCATAGAACAATTGGTTACCCAGGCACAGCAATTAGCTAAAAACGGCACCAAGGAACTGATACTTATCGCGCAGGACCTT
>JBQCIS010000126.1:0-15841 GCA_051953515.1 Mucilaginibacter sp. | reverse complement strand
ATTATTCTATCAATTTAAAAAACAATGAAACCATATTTTCCCGGCTAATTTTTTGCCCTTGCTTAAGCATACTCTCAAATTGATATAAAATCCTCAAGCTTTCGTTAGAGAACAAGCTGAGATAGTCAAACTTATATCCAAAACCTGTTGCACGAGTTTGCACATACGTAGGTTCCGCATATACCAATTCTCGCAGACGTCGCCACCCTAACCGATCAACATGAATACCTATTTGTCGATATAAGGCGATCTTATTTGAAAAATGAGTATTCGTATTAAGCTCTTCGAATAACTTAAGTCCAATCTTATTTATCTCATATTGAGCATCTACTTTATTTTCCTCCATTTTGATAGAGGCCACGTTTACAAAGCCTCGAAATGCCAACACGTCCACAGCATTATTTATAGCTTCGTCGAATGGACCGTGTTTATACGTTTCATGCCCATGTTTGGGCGCTAACACCTGCCAAATCAATGAAATTGTATCAGATAGGTAAATGTATTTCTGCAGCTGTATACGACCGAGTATTTGATCGTAGTCATTTGCAACTTTTAATGCAAAAACGACGTCCGGCAATCTATTGTTAACCATGGCCGTTATTTAGCTTTTAAAATTTTATTAATTTGTTGATTGAGTAATGCCAACCCGGTTTCTGATGCTTGGACTTCAGAAAGGTTACCTATTTTGATGAGATTTAAAAACGACTCCTGTTTCTGTTTTTTCCCCTTTAATTTAGATAAGATACTTTGCGCAATCCCTTCAATTTGAATATTGCTGGTCAGTAGTAACGTATTTTTATTTTGCCAAGCAAATAGCTGAAACATATCAGAAACGTTGTTCGTGTAAGTTATATCCAACGCATTTTCTGGAGTTTCACAGATAAATGAGCCTTTGTAATTGCTTAACTCGCTAATCAATTCGATTAATGCCATTCTAAAGGCGATGTCCAAAAAAAACCTCTGCGCTTCAGAGCAACTTTCAGGCGTTTTTCTAACCCGGTTATTAAAAGACGGCACGAACAATTTTAGATTTAAAAGACGATCCCCACTTTCGATGGATTCCAAAGTGCATGGAATGGCAAGGAATTCTTTGGCGTATTTAGCATACAGCTCGACCATACGTTCAATGCGATGGTTATTGGTTGTATTGAACTTTACATACTCCTCATCAAGTTCTTTTTTCAATTTATTAAATTGAACTTGCAAATCACCTCGTTCGCCAATCAGGGCTTGGTAACCTAATTGAAGATTTTCTATCGAAGATTGATCATCATCGCTATCATCCGCTGCTTTTTCTATAAAAACGACTGTGGACTTTCGGCTTAAAATATGCTGATTAATTTGAAGGTTAAGATTGCTTAGGCTTTCATTTAACCGAGTTAGTTCGTTTTCAACGGAAATGATGCTTTTTTCTAATGTAACCTTCAATTTTAGCTTTTCGGAAAGCTCTGCCTCATTGCCTGGATTAATCGCATTAGACTCAACAACATGCTCCGTTCCGCACAAAGGGCACCGGTCATCTTTAAGATACTCTATTGCCTGTTGATAAAGCGACTCAGATTTGTTGCCGCAGGCGGGACAAAGTTGGTAATGCAGTAATTTATATATGGCTAGTTTCGACTCATTACTTTCAAATTTATTAAGCTGTTCAAAGAAGAATGCGTGTTCATATTTCGAGAGTTCATCACGTAGCTTTTCGATCTCTGCCACAACTGTTGAATGTCTGAAGCGCAGATCATTGTAATCTCGTTGTTTGTTGATGATCTGATTATTTACATCTAATAGATCTTTTTGTATCAGGTCGAGTTGAGACTGGTCGAATGGTTTTTCGACCACTGCCAAATCTTGATCGTCTGTTGGGCCGGTCAGTAGAGGGGTGTCAGTATTTCGTTCAGTTGCTCTTTGAATTCTTTTGTCCAGCGCGTTTACTTCAACTGTTTTATGACGGATAGCACTATCTAATTCTTTAATGTTGGCTCTTTTTTTGCGAAATTGATTTTCAATGCTTGTGTCTGATAGGATTTGCATCAGAATTCTGGTTTGAGCATCCAAATCCCAGGCTAGGTTTTCTCTTTTTTCCGATAAGTAACAAAGCTTATGGATTAAAAAATAGAAGTCTTCTACGTTATTGTATCCACAATCGTTTTGCAAAAATGATTCGAAATATTCGTCTGTTAGTTGTTTGTCATTAGTAATTAACTTACCATCCAGCCAGAATTCGCTAAGCTTATCAGAATTGATAGCCCTTTTCAAGGTGACGTCTATACCGCCCAAATAAAAAGAAACTTCAATTACTGCACTGTTTGGATTATCTAACCTTTCTTTGAAGTAGCTGCGATTCCATCGTCGGTCTTTAAATTGCGGTTCGATATTTTCGTCTGAAGGACCTGCTAAACCAAAAATGACCGATTGTAGAATGGTTGTCTTTCCCAAGCCATTTCCGCCCAAAATAATAAACAGATTATTATTGATGCTAAATTCAACCGGATCAACAAAAATGGGATTGTAGCCGACCAACTTAACTTTATTCAGTCGTGGTATCAGGACATTCATTTAGAATAGACAGTGTTAAGGTTTTAATAATAAAAAATAAATATAGAAATTATATTATTAACGAAACAAGCTATTTGCGTTCTGCAGCAAATTGGCAACTAAATAACCATCGTTATTTTTTAATGATCAAATGTTGCAATGCGGAATCATTTAATAACCGTTCCATTTCCAATTCGATAATATACCGAATATCCTGTCTGATCTGTAGGTAGTTTCGCTCGATGATAGCCGGTGTGATCTTCCGCACTTCCGGCAGCGCTACATAACCACCTATCTCCTTTTCAGCGCCGCATGTTCATCAATTCCGCTAAACGATCATGTTTTTCAAGTAAACAATGTTATCTTCACATATTGAATACGCACTATTATTACCTCATGGTTAATTAGCGCGGTTCAACCTAAAACCCTCTTCTCAATTTTATGGAATTTGTCCTTCTCGCGATTAAAGCCAATCAAGATTTTGCCTACCTAAAGAACTTACGGCCACATGTTCTGTATCAGTTCACCAACGATTACGAATTTGTAGGTTATGTGGAAGGTTCAGGCACATTTCGAAATATTACTGCTATTAAGGATAAAGAAAGTTTCCCCAAAGAGGTTTATGACGTAAAACTCGCTAACAGGAAACCCCTGAACGTGAACATTGCCGCCGTTTTGGGTAAAAACGGAGCTGGTAAAAGCTCTCTGTTAGAATTGATTTATTTGCTTGTCTACTGTATTAGTGAAAGAAAATGGTTTATACGAGATCGCATTTTTAGTCAGCGGCATATTGATCTTGGTTACACTAAAGAATATTTTGAAGAGTATAAGGCTGAGATCAATCGTTTACTCAAAAATGCAAAGCTTGAGCTTTATTATCGTAGGAAAGATATTTATTACATGATCACCAATACCGGTGAACAAATCATTCTCTATCAACTGACTGCAAAAGGATGGAAGGTGGCTAAGTTTGAGCCTCAGTTGTTTTTTTATTCTGTTTGCGTCAATTACTCTTTGTACGGATTGAATAGTTCAGGGGGCTACGGTTGGCTTAATCCGCTTTTTCACAAAAATGACGGGTATCAAACTCCTATTGTATTAAACCCATTTCGCGAGCGAGGTGTTATTAATATCAACACGGAGATACATTTAGCTCAGACCCGGCTTTTGACAAATCTGACCGATAGAAACTTTACGGCTGGGAAGATTATCGATAACAAAGAGATTGCTTTTTTAACTTTTGATATCTTCCCTGATAATATCGGAAAAATTGATGGCTATGAGCTTTCAAAACTTTATCAGTTAACGGCAGATGAGAAAAAAGTCAATCTTTTCGAGGTATTCGTCTCTTTAGTCAAGAGATACCACTACAGTATCCCTATCGATTTTAACGCTTTCCAAAAAAGGTTGGAAGCTGATCTTGAACCGAGGAAAAAAACGACAGACGATTTATTCAATGAAAAATACCATCAAGACGAAATTGTTGGATATCACATTATTGCCGACTTGCTCGTTAAATATATCATTACAAAGATTGTTAAAATCTGCATGCGTTATGATGAATACAAGGATTTCACTGAAGTTTATAGTAATACAAAAGCTAAAATAGGACCGGTTAAACTGATTAATCAACAGGACAAATTGGTAACCCGTTTGCTTAATGACGATAGTCACATTACTCTTAAACTTAAACAGGCGCTAAACGCTTTTATACACCGGTATTTCTCCGGAAAGGAGTGGCATAAAATCCGCAACATAGAGCAATCGGACAAATTTATTTATAGGTGCCAAGTCAACATAGAAGAATTGCGGACGCTCGTGAATGATGCTTTTTCCAAATCAGAAATGAAGAAAAAAAGAATCACTCATTTTATTCCGACCGCCTTTTTTAAACCTAACATCAATTTATCTTTTCCTGGTGGCAATTCTGAATTTACACAACTAAGCTCTGGTGAACAACAATTGATACATTCGGTTCATTCAATCATTTACCATTTGCTCAATATAGACACACTCGACCGAAAGGATGTGTCTTATTCGGCGGTAAATCTGATACTTGACGAGATCGAACTTTATTATCACCCTGATTATCAGCGATTATTTATTCAACGATTATTGGAAGACCTTTCCAGACTTCATCTCACGCGGGTTAAAGGATTAAATATCATTTTCTCAACCCATTCGCCGTTTATCCTATCTGACATTCCACATTTCAATGTAGTCAAGATGTTGTCAGGAAAACAAGTACCATTTGACCCCGACGAAAAAACTTTTGGTTCGAATATTCACGAAATGTTAACCGATTCTTTTTTCTTAGATAGTGAGCTTATAGGAGAATTTGCCAAGAAAAAGATAGAAAACTGCATATTACAACTCAACGATATTTACAAGCTAAAAGAACAACACCAAAAGGAAATTTCTCAAAAAATACCTTTGCAGATTACTGGTCAGACATCCCATATTGATTCGGAGAAAATCAAGCCTAGTGCTTTTACCAAAGCTCGTCATCAAGAAGAAAAAACACGCCTCTTATATAATACGATTCAAATGATTGGAGAACCCGTCGTTCGTTTCAAACTAATGGAGATGTATGATGAAATAGGTCTAGCAGGCGGCGATGAAAAAGAAAAAGTAAAAAGGCAGATTCAACAATTAATGAATACTTATCAGATTGATCGAAACGAGATTTAAATTATGTTCTATATAGATCCTCAAACCCCGGAATTGGTTAAAGCTGAGGCGCATCATTTCAATCGGTTTAAATGTTACGTCAATAAAAAGATACGCGGAAACTCGTGTGCAGACCCTACTTGTAATATCTGCGCATCAGGATTACATAAAGTAAAAAACTTAAAAGATAAGATTCGAGATTTCTTGATAGACCCTTTCAATCTTGAGGTAATTCTCCGGGGTACGCCAAGTGATCTTTTAGAAATTAACTATGAATTTTGGGCATCTATTTTTCCGGCATATAACGAGAAAGCCTGGCGGCCATTCTTTGATAGAAAGAATATTACTGACAAATCAAAGAGTCCACATAAGGGCTTTTCACTTATATTATTTGAGTACATCGATCAATTAGAAAAAATATTTGACTATACCGGGTTTTGTAAAACAAATGATTATTACACGGCTTATCAATTGTCATCAGCACTCAACCGAAGTACCTGCACTTATTGCAACCGAACTTATACTTCTACGATTACTGAGCCGGAAACAGGCAAACCGATAATACGACCTACTTTTGATCATTGGTTTCCTCAATCGAAATACCCCTTACTTGCGGTGTCTTTCTTTAATCTGATACCGTCTTGCTATCACTGCAATAGCTCGGTAAAAGGTGCAGACCCTTTTAATCTTAAAGATCATACCCATCCTTATGTCGATATTTCTCAAAACGATGACTTTGAATTTGGATATATCTACCTTACTAAACTTAATAAATACCGAATATTATTAAAAGATACTGACACGCTGAGGTCAAAGTCCAGGAAAACTTTAGAACAATTATCAATAAACGATATTTATGATGCTCATCAAGGCGAATTAAATGACCTCATTACAATCAGAAAAAACTATTCTCAATCTTATATTAAGACTATTCAAAACCTGCTGGGTGGCAAGCTTTCTAACAGTGAGGTTTATAAAATTCTTTTCGGCGTAGAGCTTCAGAAAAAGGACTTTTATAAAAGGCCACTAAGTAAGTTTAAATATGATATTCTTAAGCAATTGGGCATATTGGACGGCATTTAAGCTCCAATAATAAACTACATTTATTATTTTAATAATTGCATATCATGCGATCCGCCAGGTGTTGGGGACATTACTGACCGTTGAGCTTTTTACAAATCCCGGTACAGAATCTAAAACGTTTGCGGTAGAGGATATCTTTCAATTAAGCCCGGCAAATGAACAATAAAATGATCCGTTGCCCTCATCGAAGTATTTCTTTTGCCGAAAGATAGACCGGATAACCTATTTTTATAATAATGACGGTATATAATATTAACCTCCTCGGGCTGTCCTCAAATTAATATTTTACAGTATTGCCTTCAGATATCGAAATTCTTGATTTATTCATTCGTGGGCATCAATAAAGGACAACTGAACATAATGTATTGTTGTCCTGGCTGAAAAAATGCCTTCTGCAATTCTTTGAAATTTCAATGCTCAAGGTGGTTCGAAAAATCCAGTCTGGTTAAGTTATAAACCGCTGTAGCGAGCTTAAAAAGCGGATTTGGTCGATAAATTCGGTTTTAAACCGCACAGCCTGGGAGCATAAGGAAACGCAAATATCAAGCGTTTCCTTTTTTTATGTCTGTAACTTTTTGGCAATAAGGAATTTATCTCGACACCAAAACTGGTTCGAGGTTTCGTTGTAAAATTCTTTATTTTTTTCTTCTGAGGTTAAAAAGCGCGTTAATGCTGCCAGTAAGGCATTTTTTAGCGGTTCGATGTTTAGTTAGGGTCTATTTTTGATTTTATTACATCATACTTATAATAAGACTTAGCTATTTGGTACATGAAATTTAAAATCAAACGGGCCTCATCCTCATCGACAGTGATGTTATTTTTAGCCAATATCGTAACAGCTTGTTTTATAGAAACCCTTTTATCTCTAAAATCTATAGTGGAATAAATTATGTCATTCATGATTTAAATATATCAAACGTTTATAGGCACTAATATTTTTGAGAGAGCACGGTTTGGTATCAACGATATATCGCCCGTTTTAAAATTGATACCGGTTGGCGGCAGTAAATTTATAAGGTGTTTTTTGTCGGCCAGATCCAAGTCCGGAAATCCTTGAAAAATAGTCGTGATCGGTCTATTTGCGAGGTTTGCTTGTTCGTCAATTTTTTTTAACTTAATTAGTATCGTATCTAATTCAGTATTAAGACATCCAATATTTTCCTGGCGCTCCTTTTTTATTTCACTGAAATCATCGTATTTAAGGACATTATCCATAAATAATGTCCTTGCTTTAGAGATATACGAGTTGTTCCGTTCTATTTGTTGTTGTAACAATTTACGTTCAGATAGATAGGCCATTTTCTGGTCGGTGATATTTATATCTTTAAGTACTATCGTAAATAGTTCAACTGCGTTTTCTGATAATACTAGCTGCTGCAATTTTTCACTATAATTACTATTAATTATATCAGCTTTAAGCCTTATTTTACAACTGCTTGTGCAATGATAATAGGAATATTTTTTTGCTCTGCCCTGGGAATAACTACCACAAAGTTTACGGCCGCAGGTTGGACAGTTTAAATATCGTTTTAAGTGAAATGCATCCATTAGATCGGTCTTTTTACCAGCGAGTTTTTTCTTAGGATTTATAATATTTTGCACCACGTAAAATAAATCTTCTGAAATTATCGGTTCGTGAATTCCCTTTATTAATTGTAACTCTTCAGTCTGCGTAAATAATTTAACAAGGCCGCAATACACCGGATTGCGGATAAGTCTCCAAAAATTAGTGCCCGAACACCTTAGCCCTTTTTTAATAGCCATTTTTCTTAAATCTTCAATTCTGTATGAATTTTTAGCTATCTGGGTAAATACCCACTTCATTATGTTCGCTTCGGGCTGTTTTGGAGCGATATATTTCCGACCATCTATCCCCGTTAAATTTAAATATCCTAAAGGGGCTTTGTTAGGGTATCTGCCCATCTGTTTGGCTCTTCGAATTCCGGCGGCAGTGTTCATCCCTCTGCGCTCATTTTCTGCTTCCGGAATTGATAGGTAAACAGCAAGCATGACCGCGTTCTCGGGCACGGAAATATCGACATGCTGATCAATTGCCATTGGTATTGTATTGTACCTGCGTAAAATACCTATCATTTCGTATGCATACTGGATGTTACGGCTATAACGGTCCCATTTTACAAAGAGGATATTAGTTGTTTCCCCGGATAGGTTTTTTTTAATTGTTGCAAGTAACCTTTTCCATTCTGGCCGATTAAAATTTTTAGCAGAATGGTCTTCTTTAAAAATACCTTTAACCTCAATATTATTGTGTCGGCAGTATTTTAATAGTCGGTCTTCTTGTTCAGGTAGAGAGTATCCCGTGTTTTTTTGTTCATCCGTGCTTACACGGATGTATAGATAAGCTGATTTCATAGAATTAGTGTTTTAAAACACTAATTTACTTAAAGGATATGAGCCGTTTGTTCAGGTATTTTTGTTATTAAAGGACTATCTGATTGGTAATAAATAGCTACCTGTTTTACATCCATAATATATTAATAAGATCTTATCTAATTTGATGTAATTGCATAGCCAACTTGTTGAAGTAACCATTATATTGCGATATGGAAGATGCATAGTTTATTCAGCCAAGTATACTTAACAAACTATGCTGGGAGTATCCTTCACTGCAATAATTTCCTTAATCAAAAATTATTTGTATAATAGATTGATTTTACATTTTGTAAACTTAGGCCATTATAATGAATAACCTTATTTCAACCTTTACCCCTTCAGCGCTTTCTAGTTTTTTTAAATCTCAAATCTCCTCGTTTGTTCCCCAAAGTGAACAGTTAGAGAACGACCAAAACGAAGGCGATAAACTATTTACATCATTGACAAAACTTGGTGATGCTGTTTTAAAAGATAAAAATGAATTGTTGGTTTTTTCATGCAAGTATAATGGTACCCTATCTGAACGCTCATCTAGACGAAGACAATTCGATATTGCAAAAAAGGTATTAAAAGAGGATTTTAAGGATGGTGCCATCTTTGTTTTTTATGATGAAAAAGGCAAATTTCGTTTTTCTTATATTCGAAAAAACTGGGGAGAGAAAGGCGAAAAACGGTATTCCACTTGGAATCGTTTCACCTATTTTGTCGATCCAAAAGAAACGAATAAAACTTTTAAAGAAAGGGTTGGTAACTGTAAGTTTACGGGATTAGACGAAATTCAGGAAGCCTTTTCTGTTGAAAAACTGACGAAAGATTTCTACAATGACCTATTTAAATGGTACCAGTGGGCCTTGTCAGAGGAAATCGGTATTACCTTTCCAAACAATGTTAATGTTGTTGAAGATGATCGGTTAAAATTAGAAGAACAGGTTATCCGTTTAATCACACGTTTATTATTCGTCTGGTTTATTAAACAAAAGCATTTAATTCCAGATTTGTTATTCGATCAGGAAAAAATCGCCACTGTATTAAAAGACTTTGATGCCAATAGCACTTTCCAAGGCAATTATTACAATGCTATCTTACAGAATCTGTTTTTCGCTACTCTAAATAAATCCATAAACGAACGCGATTTTGCCAAACTTCAGGGTGCTCGCGATATAAAGACCTTATATCGTTACGAGGAGATGTTTAGCATAGACAAAGAAGAAGTATTGGAGATGTTTAAACCAATACCTTTTCTAAACGGGGGGCTTTTCGAATGCTTAGATAAAGAAGATGTAGACGGTAATAAATATTACTTAGATGGTTTTAGTAGAAATGATAAAAAATTAGGCAATCATTTTAAACATCGAGCATTTATTCCTAACTGTCTATTTTTTGATAAAGACAAAGGATTAATTCCTTTACTGGAACGATATAATTTCACAGTAGAAGAAAATGCACCTAATGAAGTGCAAGTTGCATTGGATCCGGAGTTACTGGGTAATGTTTTTGAAAACCTGCTGGGCGCTTTTAATGTGGAAACCAAAGAAAATGCGCGCAAACAATCCGGCTCATTTTATACCCCGCGTCAAATTGTAAGTTACATGGTGGACGAAAGTCTCATCGCCTACCTTGTCAAGGAATTGCCTGACATGACGGAGGAAATTATCAGAGAACTTTTCGAAGCGGAGCTTTTACCCCTAAGTTTACAAAATAACCATACCGTCTGTGTGAAGATTTCAAAGACGTTACGCAAAATCAAGATATTAGATCCAGCCTGCGGTTCCGGGGCCTATCCAATGGGGATTTTAAATAGGATGGTCGAGGTTCTGCAAAAATTGAATTGCAATGAGGAAGAGAGTGTTTATGACCAAAAATTACATCTTATCGAAGAATGTATTTATGGCGTCGACATTCAAACGATCGCGGCACAAATCAGCAAGCTGCGTTTTTTCATTTCGCTGATTTGTGAGCAAGGGGCAATGAATTTCGAAAAAGAAAACTATGGTGTTATTACCTTACCCAACTTGGAAACGAAATTCGTTGCGGCTAACACTTTACTTGGTATTAAGCGTAAGCCTGCTCAATTGAATGTTTTTGAAAATCCGCAGATTGAAGTCACCAAACGGGAATTGCTACAAATCCGAAAAGAACACTTTTATGCCAAAACGGCGAATGCTAAAAAAAAGCTCCGCGAACAGGATGCAGAGTTAAGAGAAAAACTGTCCAAACTTCTCCGTGATAATGGAGATTTTGCGCCTGAAGATGCAGTACAGTTTTCTAAGTGGAATCCTTATGATCAAAATTCGTCTTCACCCTTTTTTGATCCAGAATGGATGTTTGGCCTAATGGATGGTTTTGATATAGTTATTGGTAACCCACCTTATATTCAGCTACAAAATGATGGCGGACGATTAGCAAAAATATTTGAGAATAGTGGTTATAAATCTTTTGTTCGGACAGGTGATATCTATTCGTTGTTTTATGAAAGAGGATGGCAATTATTAAAACCCGGTGCAGTACTTTGCTATATTACATCAAACAAATGGATGCGCGCTAATTATGGAAAAAGCACAAGAAAGTTTTTTGCTGAAAATACTAATCCATTATTGCTAGTTGATTTTGCTGGTCAAAAAATATTTGAATCAGCCACTGTAGATACTAATATCCTGCTATTTTCCAAGTCGAAAAACGCAAAAAAAACGAGGGCTTGTATTGTTAAAGAAAAGGTGTTAAATAAATTGAGCGTTTTTCTTCGACAATCAGTTAAAATCAGTGAATTTTCTAATGAAAATAGTTGGGCGATTCTCTCCGCCGTTGAGCAGCAAATCAAACATAAGATAGAGTCACATGGCAAACCTCTAAAGGATTGGAATATTCAGATCAATTACGGGGTAAAAACAGGTTATAACGAAGCATTCATTGTAGATGCACAAACTCGAAATGCACTCATCAAAGCCGATCCAAAAAGTGCCGAAATTATAAGACCAATTTTAAGAGGGCGAGATATTAAGCGGTATTCATACTCATTTGATAATAATTATATCATTGCCACTTTTCCCAGTTTGAAATTGGATATTGATAAATATCCCGCTATAAAGAAACATTTATTAAGCTTTGGCTATGATAGGTTGAAGCAAACCGGTGAACCTGGCGCAAGAAAAAAGACTGGGAATCAATGGTATGAAACGCAAGATGCTATAAGTTATTGGGACGATTTTAATAGACAAAAAATCATCTATCCTGAGATAACTAAATTTTTAAACTTTTACTTAGATGAATCTTCATATTATGTGAATAATAAGTGTTTTATATTGACGGGAGAAAAACTCAATTTCCTTTGTGCTTTCCTTAATTCTAGTTTGTTTAAATATTGTTATAGAGACAGCTTTCCGGAACTATTAGGAGGCTCGAGAGAGCTAAGAAAAATATTTATGGACAATATTCGCGTTAAGCTCGTAAGTGATCAAACTGAACTGTTATTTGCAAATCTCATAAAACAGATTTGTGCTTTAGACGATAATTCGCCAGAATTTAAAAAAGTGCAGTTGTTAATTGATAAAGAGATTTTTGCACTTTACAACCTTAACGATGAAGAAATCGAACAAATAGGGTTTATTGAGATTCAATGAAATCTATTTCTTCTTGATTTAAATTCCAAATTGCATAAACTAACCTATTTAACTTATTTTGTTTTTGAAGCGTTTCGACCTCATCTTTTTCATCAACAATTTGTCTCACAAGTAAACTGATGGTGGTTTTTTCTTCGTCCGAAATTTTGGGTATAAATAATTCTCTTACATAAAGTTCCCGCCATTGATTAGTGCCAACTCCTGAACTGATACAAAAAGTATTGAAATGCCAGCTTGTTACAGGGTTATTTAATATACAACATAGATATTCTAAGTCCTCTCCAAGCATGATAAAAGTTCCATTCAAGGTCATGTAGTGGTCTTTATAATCGAATGAGAAGCGACCCTTATCAGCTAGTTCTATCCATATGAGTTTTTGTCTATTAAAATCGTCCATATAAGCGCAGTTCCTTAAGTTATATGGAGTGACACCTTTGTCTAAGCGCTTTTCGAGCTCAGGATAAAACTGATCCAAATGACTCTTAATCGCAGGAAAATCATTGATATCTATTGGTTTAATTCCACTTTCTTTTATTCCATTGTGGACGTTAATAAGCCAAAGATCTGCAAAGTCATAATTGTAGCGCTTTATGTCTCTGCCGCGTAAAATCGGTCTTATAATTTCGGCACTTTTTGGATCTTGGTTTATTAATTGGTCTTTCTTTTTTCTGTCAATTATAAACGCTTCGTTGTAGCCGGTCAAGACGCCACGGTAAATGTCGATGTCCCATTCTTTCAAGGGTAAACCAACTGCTTGAATTTTTAATTTGATTTGTTGCTCAATAGCGCTCAAGATCACCCAACTTTCGGCATCCGAAAAATCGCAAAAGATAGTAGCCTGTCGAAGAAAAATGCTGGTTTGCTATGCTATAAAAATAGTCTGCTTTAATATCCGCAATAACGGTTTAATTTATACAGTTAAAACAATTAATTTATACACATATAATTATGATTTACGGATACATTAGAGTGAGTACAGACAAACAAACGGTTGAAAACCAACGCTTCGAGATTAATCAGTTTTGCGAGAGAAGTCAGCTCGTAGTAGGCAGATGGTTTGAAGAAACTATTTCTGGCGCTAAAAGCGTCAACGACCGACAGCTGGGCAAATTATTAAAGAAAATGAAAAAAGAGGATATCTTGGTTTGTTCAGAGTTATCACGGTTAGGGCGTAACTTATTGATGATTATGGGAATTCTGAACGAATGTATGAACCGAGAGATACAAGTTTGGACAATAAAAGACAATTACCGCCTAGGTAGTGATATTAATTCAAAAGTGTTGGCGTTTGCATTTGGGCTTTCCGCCGAAATTGAACGCAATCTTATCTCACAAAGAACAAAGGAAGCTTTAGCGCGCAAACGTTCTGAGGGTGTTATTTTAGGGCGTCCAAAGGGACGAAAGTCAGCTAAAACAAAACTGACTGGGCAAGAAAAAAAGATTCGTGAGTTATTGGTTAAAAAAGTTTCCTACAGTGCCATTGGAAGGATTTTAGGAGTACATCGGCTAACTGTCACCAACTTTGTAAAAGAAAATAAACATGCATTATTATTTGATTAAATAACCATATTGGTAAATGCATTGCTAATTTTGATAGATCAGTAGAACCTATTTTATTTATGTCAAATAACTTTATCACAAATAATAAACAGCAGAAAACGCTCAAAGGCAGACTCAATACCTTAATTTCTGTTAGCGAAGAACTGAAATTTTTAGTAGGATTTTTTTATTTTTCTGGATGGGCGAACATTTACGAAGGACTAATACGGAATCCTGATCAAAAATTAAAGCTATTAGTAGGGCTTCAAGTTTGCAATGTGATGGGTAGGATCGTGGAATTTGATGAAGGCCAGATAGAATCAACTTCCAGGGATGAAGAGTTTCAAAAATTATTGAACTCACTTGGCTTGGCTATCAATAATGACGAGATGGATACAGAAGCCGTTTATAATCAGGTGAGCTACTTTATCCAAATGGTGGCTGAGGAACGACTGATTATTCGTAAAACCGAGAATCCCAACCACGCTAAGTTATATTTATTTCAATTCAACGAGGATCAAGCTGAAAAGCAAGGTATGTCAGGCCAGTTTATAACAGGCAGCAGTAACCTGACTAGGGCCGGACTGCATGATCAGGAAGAATTTAATGTAGAAATTAAGGATTATGGATACACAGACGCCGTTCAGTTTTTTGATGATCTGTGGGGGCGTAGTATACCTATTACAGAGGTTATTGATAACCGCAAAATTTTACTTGGGTTTATCAGCAATCAAACGCAGGTCGCCACAGTGACGCCATTTGAAGCCTACTGTTTAATAATTAAAACCTATTTAGATTTGCAGAGCCAGCAAGCAGAGTCAGTAGATTTGGATGGATTACTCGATAAAATTGGCTTAAAAAAATTCAGCTATCAATCTGATGCGGTAAGCCAAGCGTTGCAAATTATTAAAGAACATAATGGCTGTATTATTGCAGATGTGGTTGGATTGGGTAAGTCTGTTATTGCGTCCATGATTGCGCGTCAACTGAATAAACGAGGTATCATAATTTGTCCACCGGCTTTAATGGGCGATGCAGAAAAGAAAGATAGTGGCTGGTGGGAATACCTTGAAAAATTTGGTTTACACAATTGGCAAGTATATAGCAGGGGCACCGTGGACAGAATTGCTGAAAATATCGAGGGACGGGATTTTGAGGTGGTTGTCGTTGATGAAGCCCATTATTTCAGAAATCAAGATACTGCGGACTATGAGGCATTATCCATGATTTGCAGAGGCAAACAGGTTATTTTACTTTCCGCAACCCCGTTCAACAATTCGCCAGCAGATATTTTTGCCTTGCTCAAACTCTTTATTATCCCCGGGAAATCTACAATTTCATTAGAAGACAACGTTTCTGGGAAATTTGCACATTTCAATAGCCGCTACAAACAGCTCTCCATCCTGTTCAAAAATTGGAATTCGCCAGATCCGGAAAAATTAAAGAAAGCGGAGGAAATTTATAAGTTCTTTTTAGGTGAGACATTACCCATAGAATTAAAAAAAATAAAAGCTTACACAAGGGCCTTGTCAGATGAAATCAAACGAACGATTAGTCCCGTTGTGATCCGGCGAAACCGCTTAGACCTAAAAAAAGATTTTATTTATGCCAAAGAAGTTGGCGAGTTATCGGAGGTAAAAGATCCACAGGAAATCTTTTATTATTTAAACAAAGAGCAGGATAATTTTTATGATGAAATTATCGGGAAGTATTTTGCGGAAGAGGGGCTTTTTAAAGGAGCGATTTATCAACCCTATAGTTATGAGAAGTACGTAGAATCTGATAACCTGGATGAATTTGGTAATCGGCAATATAACCAACAACGTAACTTATATGAATTCATGCGCCGCTTACTGGTTAAGCGTTTTGAATCCTCATTTGGCTGCTTTTCCAAATCTATAGATCGGTTCTTGTCGGTACACGAAATGGTCAAAAGCTTTATTGACAAAACCGGTAAGTTTATATTAGACCGGAATTTCATTGATAGAATTAGAGGTTTCGAGCTG